>DATABV010000111.1:0-13201 GCA_036259395.1 Thermoleophilaceae bacterium
GGGGCTCACGCCCCCCGGACCCCCCGCGGAGCCATGGCCGCGTGCGGTGCTCATACGGCTCGTCATGCCGGCTGGCGCTCCGTCGGCTCGTCGGTCGGGAGGTGCTGCCCGGCGGCTGGACCGCCGCCCTGACCCGCGGTCAGCAGCTCGTAGAGCACCGCCATCCGGACGACGACGCCCGACTCGACCTGCTCGGCGATCAGCGCCTGGGGCGAGTCGATCACCTCGGCAGACAGCTCGACTCCGCGGTTGACCGGGCCGGGATGCATCAGCAGCTGCCCCGGTCCGAGCCGGCGCCCGTTGATCTGGTAGCGCGCCGCGTACTCGCGCAGCGACGGCACCAGTTCGCCGGTCATGCGCTCCTGCTGCATCCGCAGCGCGTAGACGACGTCGGCCTCACCGAGCTCGTCGAGGGTGTGGCGCACCTCGCAGCCGAGCGCCTCGATCCCGTGCGGGATCAGCGTCGGCGGCCCGCAGACGGTGACCCGGCAGCCCATTCGCGCGAACGCCAGCACGCCCGACCGTGCGACGCGACTGTGCAGCACGTCGCCGACGATCCAGACGCGCAGGCCGTCGAGCGAGCCGGTGCGGCGGCGCAACGTGTAGAGGTCGAGCAGCGCCTGGGTCGGATGCTCGTGCTTGCCGTCGCCGGCGTTGATCACCGACGCGCGCGTCCAGCGGGCGACGAGCCCCGCCGCACCGACGTGCGGCGACCGGATCACGATCGCCGCCGGGTCATAGGCCGACAGCGTCTGCACCGTGTCCTTGAGCGACTCGCCCTTGTCGACCGACGAGCCCTGCGCCTTGATCGACACGAGATCGGCCGAGAGCCGCTTGGCGGCCAGCTCGAACGACGAGCTCGTGCGCGTCGAGGACTCGTAGAAGAGGTTGACGACCGTGCGGCCGCGCAGCGTCGGGACCTTCTTGATCTCGCGGCCGGAGACCTCGGCGAAGCTCTCCGCACGGCGCAGGATCCGCTCGATGTCCTCGCGCGACAGCCCGTCGATCGACAGCAGGTGGCGCTTCACGAGTCGGTTCTCCTGATCGTGATGTCGACGCTCGACACGATCGTCACCTCGTCCTCGCCGTCGAGCTCCTCGACGTGGACGTTGACCCGCTCGCTGCGCGCGGTCGGGAGGTTCTTGCCGACGTAGTCGGGACGGATCGGCAGCTCGCGGTGGCCGCGGTCGGCGAGCACGGCGAGCTGGACCCGCCGCGGCCGGCCGTAGTCGAACAGCGCGTCGATCGCCGCGCGCACCGTGCGACCGGTGAACAGCACGTCGTCGACGAGCACGACGGTCGTCTCCTCGACCGGGAAGTCGACGTGCGAGGCGTGGACGACTGGGCCGGTCGGGTCGTCGGCGCCGCGCAGGCCCACATCGTCGCGGTAGAAAGAGATGTCGACGTCGCCAAGCGGGACCGGCTCGCCGACCAGCTCTGCCACTTGGTCGCGCAGCCGGGCGGCCAGCAGGGCGCCGCGGCGGTGGATGCCGACGATCGCGAGCGGGTCGCTCCCGTTGCGCTCGACGATCTCGTGAGCGATGCGGACCAGCGTCCGCCGTACGTCATCGCGGTCGAGGACGACCTTGTGGCTCACTGCGATCTTGCCCCTTCCTGGCCTCACGGGACCGGGTTAAAGAGACTGCGCCGCGAATGTAGCAGGACGCTTGGACGGCGACCGCTACTCGGCCCTGTGGTGGACCGGCTCGCCGCGCTCGGGGAACGGGATCTCGATTCGGTCGAAGTCACGCGGGACGATCGTCGGCTCGAACTCCGCACGTGCCTCGTCGCGCAGCGGTCCGACCGGGTAGCGGGTCGACACGTGGGTAAGCGCGAGCAGCGCGACGTCGGCGTCGGCCGCGAGCATCGCCGCCTGGCGGGCGGTCGAGTGACCGGTCTCGCGCGCTCGGTCGAGGTCCTCGTGCATGAACGTCGCCTCGTGCACGAGCAGGTCGGCGCGGTGGGCCTCGCCGCGTGTCATGTCGCACGGCGCGCTGTCGCCGGAGAAGACGATCCTGCGCCCGAGGCGCGTCTCGCCGAGCACCTGCCCCGGCTCGACCTCGCCCGACGCCCCCTGGACCGTCTCGCCGCGTTGCAGCCGCCCGAAGTCCGGTCCCGGCGTGACGCCCAGCTCGCGCGCCCGCGCCTCGTCGAAGCGGCCGGGCCGGTCGTCCTCGATCAGCGCGTATCCGTGGGCGGGGACGCGGTGGGCGACCGAGAAGGCGGCGATCACGTAGCCATCACGCTCGAGGTCCTCCCCGCTCTCGAGCTCGATCGTCCGGACGTCGAAGCCCGGCTTGCCGATCAGTGGCGCCAGCACCCTGAAGAGCTGGCGCAGCCCTGGCGGGCCGTAGACGTTCAACGGCCGCTCCCTGCCCTGGAGCCCGAAGGTCTTGAGCATCCCGGGCAGGCCGAGCACGTGGTCGGCGTGGAAGTGCGTGATGAAGACGTCGTCGAGGTCGACGAGCCCGACCGACCGGATCAGCTGGCGCTGCGTGCCCTCGCCGCAGTCGATCAGCAGCCGCTCGCCGCCGCGGCGGATCAGCGTCGCGGGCAGGCCGCGGCGCGCCGTGGGCGCCGAGCCGGCCGTGCCGATGAACACCACGTCGAGGTCCATGAGGCTGCGTATCTTCGCTGGCCGGCGACCGGGCCGCTCAGTCGAGCGTCACGAGGTCGAACTCGACGCGTCCGTCGTCGACACGCGCCAGGCCCATCGTGTGGGCCGGCGAGCGCCGCCGCTCGGTCGGGCTGCCGGGGTTGAAGATCTGGAAGCCGTCGGACTCCTCGTGCAGCGGGATGTGCGAGTGTCCGAACACGACGGCGGCGGCCCGCGGGAACCGCCGGCGCAGGCGCGCGAGGCGGCCTCGGGCAGGCCCGGCGTCGTGGACGATGCCTATCTCGACGCCGCCGGCGTCGACCGTCGCCTCCGCCGATAGCGTCCGCTGCAGCTCCGGGCTGTCGACGTTGCCGCACACGCCGACGACCGGCGGACCCAGCGCCTCGAGCTCGGCGAGTACGGCGACTGTGCTCAGGTCGCCGGCGTGGACGATCGTGTCTGCGCCGCGCAGCAGCTCCACGCAGCGCTCCGGGAGCCGCCGCGATCCCCTCGGCAGGTGCGTGTCCGAGATGATCGCGATCAGCATCGGTCTAGACGGACGATCTCGCTGGCGAGCGCAGCTTCCGGGGTGGTCGGCTAGTCGGAGTACCCGTCTTGGCTGGCGGAGGCAGTCGCGCTCGGCTCGAGGACGAAGGACTCGACGGCGATGTCGGGATCGAGGTGGTTGTCGCTCAGGAACGCCCGGACCTTGCGGCCGGTCGCCTGCTCGACAAGCTCGATCAGGTCGGTCGCCATCGTCCGCTGGTACGCATGGCGTGCTTGGAGGACGAGGGTTGTCTCGCCATCTGCGACGAGGCTGCGCTCCCCCTTGGTGAGGGTGTCCTCCAACACGACGGTCACGAGATCGTCGCTCAGGTGGGTGCGCGCCCGCGTGGGGCCGCGGCCGGTGTACTCCCTGAGCAGGCGCACGACCCCGTTCGAAATAGCCGACGCGGTAACGCCTCCGGATGGATGCTCTGCCGTCTGGCTGCCGGTCATGGCGAGCCGCCTTCCTCCGCCTCCTTCAAACGAGGGCTGCGATGCGAAGAAGGAAACGGACGATTCGCAGGCAACCCGTGATCCGGCAAAGTGCCCCCATGAGCGGGGTCCAGCGTCAAGCCACGTCGCACGAGTGTAGACCCTCCGGGGCCTCGTCGCCCAACCGGCGCAGGCAGGTAGGTCAGGCAACGGCGCGCAGAGCGTCGAGCACCTCGTCGGAGGCGTCGATCGCCTGGCGCATGCAGTCGTCCATGTCGATGTAGAGGTAGTTGGCGAGCCGTCCGGCGAAGAAGGTCCGGCCGTCGGGAAGCTCGGAGCGCAGGTGGTCCTGGTAGCGGTTGTTGAGGCTCCGGTTGCGCTCGGTCTCGATCGGGTAGTAGCGCGTCGGCGCATTGGTGAACTCGAACCCGAGGACGGTGCCCTCGCACTGCTGGCCTGATGCGTGCTTGGTCTCGTGGATCCGGACGAACGGGTAGTCGAGGCTCGGGTAGTTGACGACCATCGCGCCCTGGGCGTACTCGACGTGCGGGATGTGGACGTTGCGGACGGCGATCCCGCGCCACTCGAGGTCTCCGAACCGCCCGCCGCAGAAGACGTCGAGCGGGCAGGTGAGGACGAGCACATCGGCAGCATGCTCGCGCAGCTGCTCGGCGATGTTGCCGCCCGTCACATCGACCTCTGTGTGGACGGTGACCTCGTCGTGGTCGAGCAGGCCGTCGATCAGGTCGGTGTAGCCGTTCGGACCCGCCGGCCAGCCCTGGAAAGGGTCGGGGAAGAGGTACGGGTCGTTGTCCCAGCGGACCGAGACCCGCCGCGGAGCCCACTGCGCGGACAGCTCGCGGGCCGGACGCCCCCACTGCTTCTCGGTATAGGGACGGATGTAGCGCTCGTAGAGGATCGGACCCATCAGGTCGAGGCACCAGTCCTCGAAGTTGGCCGCTTGAGCACGCTGCTCGGCGTCGAGGCCTTTGCGCTGCTCGAGCTCGGCGAAGATCTCCTCGCTGCGCGTCTGGTCCTCGAGGTCGGACAGCAGGATCGGCCAGTTGTAGATCTTGCCCTCGACCATGATGTCGACGCGGTGGCGGTAGTGTCGAAACGGCGTCATCTCGTTCGCCAGGTTCCACACCTCCTCGTCCTCGGTGTGGAAGATGTGCGAGCCGTGGGGCTCGTAGAGGACGCCGTTCATGTGGTCGGAGCGGACCAGCCCGCCGGGCACGCTGTCGCGCTCGAGCAGGACGGTCTCGACCCCCTCCCGCGCGAAGCGGTGGGCAAGGGTGCAGCCGGTCAAGCCGGCTCCGACGACGAGGACTCGCGGTGCGTTGCTCATGCTGCGGGCTCCTTTCGTGCGGCCCCGCCATGGTCGGCACGGAGCGGGATCTGGTCGTCGAAGGGCTCTCCTGCGAGCGCCTGAACCATCAAGTGGTCCATGCGCGCCGCGATCGTGTCCCAGTGGTGGATGTGCAGCAGTGGCTGGACCTTTGCGTCGCGCTCCGCCTGCCCGTCCTCGCGCGTACGCCGGCAGGCCGCTGCGAAGCCCTCCGCGTCGTCTGCGAACGCCACGACGCCGCGGTAGCCGGCGACCACGTCGGGCACCCGCGTCGAGACGACCGGCAGCCCGGCCGCTAGGTACTCGAGCGTCTTGGTCGGGCTGATCGAGCGGGTCGCCTCGTTGAGCTGGAACGGCATCAGAGCGATGTCGAAGCCGCCGAGAATCTCCGGCAGCGCCTCGTAGGGCTGGAGGCCGGGATAGCTGAGGTTCGGCGCCTGCGGCACGGCTGCGGGATCGATCTTGGTGACCGGTCCGACCATCACGAGATCCCAGTCGGGAAGACGCTCGGCGAGCTCGCCGACCAGCGCGAGGTCGACCCGCTCGTCGATCACGCCGACGTAGCCGGCGACCGGCCGCTGGCGCTCCCGACGCCGTGAGCGGGCGGCCTGGAAGTGCTCTGGCGCCACTCCGGAGGCGAACAGGAACGACTTGCCGTCTGCCCGGTCCTTGATCCCGTCGTGCAGCGAGCGACCGCCGGCGAGCACCAGCTGGGCCTCGGTCAGGGTCTGGTCCTGCAGGCGACGCAGCAGCGGGGAGGCGTCCTTGAAGGATGCGAGGTCGTCCATGACGTCATAGATCAGGACGTCGGGGTCCAGCGCCTGCGCCATCGGCAGCGCCAGCGGGGTGTAGAGCCAGACCACGCGATCGGCGTCCCCGAGTTGGTCCCGCAGCAGCGGGCCGTAGTGGGTCGCGTCGGGGTGGTCGAATCCGGGCCAGGCGTTCTCGGCGTCGGGCACCTCGAGCCATACCCGCTCGACCGATCCGTGTGGCTCCGAGCGCAGCGTCGGCTCGTCCACCTCGGTCGTGCCGATCGGCTCCTCGACGAACAGCGTCCGCCTGCCCTGCGCGAGCCTCGACACGATGTGGTGCGGCCGCTGCCACACCCAGGGCCACCGGAGGTGGCTGAACACCACCAACTCTGCGTCTGCGCTCATGCTGCCGTCTCCTCTCGTGCGCGTGCGACGACGATGCCTCCGTCGAGGAAGCCGCTCTCCTCGTCGGGCGCGTCGATCCAGTCGTAGTGCTCCATCTGCGGCATTAGGCCGGCGACCCACTCGGCGACGTCGTCGGTGAACCGGTAGGCCGGCAGTTCGCTCGACGCGGCCCCCGCGGCGGCCATCGCATACGAGCGCGACATGCTCGACGCGTTGCGCTCCAGCGCCTCGTCGAGCCAGTAGACGCCGACTGGGTCGATGCAACGGTCGGCGCGCGCGAGCAGCGAGTTCCAGTCGAGCGAGTCGATGAACGGGAACCAGCAGTAGCCCTCGAGCGGCACCCCGGCCGCGACGGCGCGCTCGCACTCGTCGAGCGTGTACTTCAGCCAGGTGGCGCGGTCCGCGGGCGCACCGCGGATGTTCGTCTCGCTGAAGATCATTGGGAGGTCGTAGCGGCGGGCGTACTCGATCGCGAGCGCCGCCGGGCCGACCGGCTGCGGCGACGGGGTCACGCCCTCGATGCCGGACGGCTCGGGGTGGCGCTCTCGTCCCGCGGGCTCGGACCGCCGCTGGCGCCGGAAGGCCCACTCGGAGTGGGCGTAGTAGTCCAATCCGAGCACGTCGACGTGGCCGGGCTCGGCGTCGAGCAGGTCGGCGCCGCCGGCCTCGACCACGTCGCGCACGAAGGGGCGGCTGCCATCGCCGAGCTTGCCGAGCATGTAGTCGAGCGCGAAGAAGCGGCGATCGTTCGCCATCGCCGCGTAGCCCTCACCGCCCGGCTCCAGCGCGCTGTGGCCCTCGCAGGTGTCGACGTAGACGTGACGGGCTTCAGGCAGCAGCTCGCGCACGATCCTGCTCGCCTGCGCGATCGCCGGGAGCACGTTGCGAAACAGCTCGACGAGCGGCCCCATTCCACGTCCGTACGGCGGCCAGATCGCCTCGTGGCCGCAGAGGAACAGCGTCGCGAACGGCTCGTTGAAGAGCGTGTACTCCTCGATCCAGGGATAGCGCCGCGCGAACGCCTCGCAGTAGGCGACGTAGGCAGGGCCGAAGCCCGGGTCGCCGAACCCCCCGAGCCAGCGCGGGTAGCTCGTGTGGTGGACGAGGTCGACGATCGGGCGCATGCCGTTGTCGCGCATCGACCCGAGCACGCGATCGGTCTCGGCCCAGTCGTAGACGCTCCGCTCCGGCTGAACACGGTGCCAACGGACCGGATAGCGCAGGCGGGTCACGCCGCCCGCGCGCATCAGCTCGAGGTCCGCGCGCCAGCGGAGCACGTGCTCCGAGCTCTCGGCTACGTCGACGTCGTGCGCAGGGAGATAGGTACTCTCGAAGGCGCCGATGAAGGGAAGGCTCAAGCGGGGATCCTCGTCGTCTTGGGGGCGGAGGTTCCGCTCGCCGCCGCTGGTGGCGACGACGGTCGTTCCCTACGGGGACGGGGTCAGGAGCCACGCTCGAGTCGCGCCTTCCGACGGGCGAGCGCTTACCCGGCTCCGAGGCCGCTAAACCGCGGCGGAGATCCGCGCGAGCTCGTCGGGCTCGAGCCGCAGCTCGCGCGCCGCCGCCGAGTCGCGGATGCTCTCGGGACGGCTGGCGCCGGGAATCGGGACTACCTGCTCGCCGTGGGACAGCAGCCAGGCCAAAACGACCTGTTGGACCGAGACGCCGTGCCGGTCGGCCGCCGCGCGCACCGCCCCTATCCGGGAGGCGCCGTCGGCGCTGTCGATCCCGCCGAGCGGCGACCACGCCAAGAAGGGGATCCCGCGCTGCTCGCACGCCTCGACCTCGCCGTTGTGCAGCGGCGCCGTGTAGTCGAGCGACAGCTCGTTCTGCACGGCGGCGATCTCGACGATCGCCTCGGCCTCTACGAGCTGATCGACCGTCACGTTCGAGAGCCCCGCGTGGACGATCTTGCCGGCGTCGCGAAGATCTCGCAGCGCGCCGACCGACTCCGCGAACGGGACCTTGGGATCCGGGCGGTGGAGCTGGTAGAGATCGATTGACTCGACGCCGAGCCTCCGCAGCGACGCCTCACAGGCGGCTTTGAGGTAGTCGGGGGATCCATCGAGCTCCCACCGCCCGCCGGGCCGGGTGTGCCCACCCTTGGTGGCGACGACGAAAGCGTGCTCCCGCCGACCCGCGAGCGCCTGCGCAAGCAGACGCTCGTTGTGTCCGAAGTCGCCCTCCCCCGTCGAGTACGCATCGGCAGTGTCGAAGAGCACAACTTCCGCATCGAGCGCGGCATGGATGGTCTCGCGCGCGAGACCGCGCTCTCTTCCCCGACCGAGCGACAGCGGCATGCACCCCATGCCGACCCGACCGATGTGCTCGAGGGTCCTCACGCCGAGGAAGGGCTTGCCCGCAGCACCGGGGGCGGAAACGCAGCGTCCTTGGCGCTTCCAGCGCAAGGGCCCTCCAGCGCCGGTGGCGGACATTCGGCGATGCGTTGGGACCTTTAGTTGAACCGCGTCGCCCAACGCGAACCCCTATCCTCGACGGGCACCCGCGCCCGAAGCTCAGTGGATAGAGCGCTTGCCTCCGGAGCAAGAGGTCGCTGGTTCGAATCCAGCCGGGCGCGGCGCGGCGGTCACGCGGCGCGCAGGACGTACTTCGCGAAGATCCCGTCTTGGGAGTGCTCGGCGTCGAGGATCTCGAATCCCGAGCGGCGGATCATCGGCTCGAGCAGCCAAGTGTAGGTCGAGTGCTCGTCGCGGACGTGCTCCTCGAGCTCGGCGCGGGTCCACTCGGCCTCGACGCTGTCTCCGCCGGTGGCGCACCACGCCTCGATGCCCTCCTCGGCCTGCGCGGGGTCGAAGTCGTAGACGACGTCCCAGAGGCGGAAGATGCCGCCGACCCGCATCGTCCGCCGAACGCGCTCGAGCGCGAGCGCCTTCCAGAAGTCCGGCAGATGATGCAGCGCGAACCTCGAGTACACGAAGTCGGCGGGCGCTCCGACGTGCTCGTAGGTAAGGAAGCCGGCTCGGGCGATCTCGACGTTGCCCAGCTCGAGAGCGGCGAGCTTGGATTCCAACTGCGCCAGCATGACCGGCGAGACGTCGACCGCGACGACGCGGCCGCAGGCCGGGGCGACCGCGACCGTGAACTGTCCCGTCCCCGCGCCCAGCTCTACGAGGAGCGACTCGGGTGTCAGCCCGTGCTCGGCGAGCAGCGCCACCTCGGACGCGGCGGCCGCGTCCTCCTTGGCGTCGTAGCGCACGGCATGGTCGGCGTCCAGGTTCTCCCGCCCGGCATGGGCCAGCTCGTCGACGAACCAGCTGGGCGTGGGACGGCGGGGACCTTCGGAGGAGAGGTCGGCCATCGTGCCAGCCTAGAGGGGCGTCGCGGCACCGCTCGAGACTTCGTCGGACGAGGTGACGAAGTGGACCTCACGATCGATCTGGCAGAGCTCGAACGGCCGCCACGCCGGCCCGTTCGGGCGCACCACCACCAGGCGGGTGCCCTGTCCGATCGCGCGCCGATGCGTCTTGACGACCAGCTCGATCCCCGACGAGTCGCAGAACGCGATCCGGCTGAGGTCGACGACGACGGTCTCCGGCCGTTGCGAGAGGGCGACGTCGACCGCCCTCCGAACCGCGTCGATCGACGAGAGGTCGATCTCGCCGCGCACCGCTACGACATGAGCCGTCCCTTGGACGCTCGACTCGAGCTCGACCAGTGACGAAGACTGCATGGCAACTCCTCGAAGACGGAATTCGTCCGAGGGAGCCGGCGCACCGTGCGATGCGCTCGCCCTTCTCGCTGTGGGGCGTGAGCGGCGCGGCGCCTGTGTCCGCGAAGCCCGCGGCAACGTTAGCGCGAGCCGGCCGGCATGGCTAGACCCTCGTGCTCGAGCCCGCCGGCGACGAGCCCCCGAGCGAGAACGGCGCAGCGACTGAGTAGGCGGCTCAGCCGAGCGGCTTGCGCTCCCTGTCGCCGCCGGGCTGCACCGGCGACTCGTAGCGCGTGACGACGTCGGTACCGGCGTAGAGCGCGAGGAAGCGCAACGGCTCGTCGCCGGCGTTGCGCACCTCGTGCGGCACGTCCTTGGGAACGAGCGCCACGCCGTTTGCCGCGACCGCCATCGGAGAGTCCCCGACCGTCACCTCGGCCTGACCGGCGAGCACGACGATGACCTCCTCGGCGCTGTCGGTGTGGCGTGGAAGGCGGCAGCCGCGTCCGACCTCGAGCAGCGAGCTCCCGGTGGAGCGCGCGCCGTGCTCGGGGGTGTGCGCGGAGGCCGAGCGCCACGCCGCGGACTCGTCGCCGTCGATCCAGGCGTCCTCCAGCTCCAGCTCGTCGAGGGGGATCGAGGCCATCGATCGGCGCTTACCCGGACCCGCGCCGCGCTGAACCGCGGCCGCTAGCGCAGGGAGTCGGGCGCCGGCATGCGCGTCAGCAGCCGCCGGTAGCGCTTCATCGCGGCAGGCGCGAAGTCGCCGTGCGTCTGGCGTCGTAGGCGGGCGACCCGCTCGCGGTGGAAGGGGCTCGAGAGGCTCTCGGCATGACCGATGACGTTGCGCGTGGCGATCCGGTGGCGCCCCTGGAGCATGCGCGTCAGCCTCAGCGAGGCGTTCAGTTGCCGGCGGTCAGCCATGACCTGCGCGTCACTGACCCCGACGTGCTCGATCCCGATCGCCGTCCAGTTGAGGCCGACGGTGTGGCGGCACATGATCGACGTCGGCACGAGCTGGTGGATCGCGCCGTCGCGGTCGATCAGATAGTGGGCGCAGACGCCGGGCAGCTCGCCGAGCTCGACGTCGGGCACGTTGGCCGCAAAGGTGTTGAAGGCGGAGGCGAAGCTGTTCGAGGCGGTGTAGTGCTCGACGATCACCCGTGGCCGGCGCAGGCGGAAGTCGTCGATCCCGTAGTGGCGTTGGGCGTAGGCGCGCATCTCGCGCCGCCGGCGCGGCCCGAACGGGATCGGGGTCTCGACGACGCGCGGCGGCGCGACCGCGCGCGCCACCGCGATCACGGCATCCGCGTGGCGGTCCGCCTCTCGTCGGCCGAGAGCGCCGGCGGGCAGCTCGACGACGAACGCGCTGTCGCGCGGGAAGGCGTGGTTCTGCCAGCTCGTCGCCGTCCCGGGGAGCGGACCGATCTCCCTGTGGGGAAGGCGCGAACGCTCGGCGTACAGACGCTCGAGGTACGGGTCGCCGCCGGACCGGTCGACGAGCCGCATGTGCTGGTGGTACCAGATCGTTACCCGCGGGCGAACGCGGCGAATGAGCCGCATGAGCGCAGCCGTCTCCGGCTCGGAGGCCGGCCCCGCACCGGAGTGGTGGGTGTCGAACGGCGCGCCGATCGGCTCCCAGCGGAACGGGAAATTGCGGTTGAGGTCGACCCCGCGAGCGTTCCAGCGAGTACCGGCGCGACCGCCATCCGGGTTCGCGCTGTCGACGAGCAGCAGCGCGGTCCCGCGCGGCGGGCGAGCGGCCCTCAAGCGTCGCACAACCGCGCGACCCGCCGGCTCGCTGCCGTGGATCTCGCCGACGACGAGCACGACGCGGTCGGCACGCGCCGAGCCGACCCGTCGGGCGCGCAGCGGCGAGCCCTGCAGCGACCGGCCGACCACATCCAGTGTGCTCGCTGGCGTGACTGCCGCGCGATCGCCGACGTCGGTCTCCCCCGCCTTCGCGGCACCGCAGCCCGCTGCGGCGAGGCCGGCGACCACGAGCGCTGTTCGGCCGACGGCGATGACCCCCATCCGACCACAGTAGAGGGGCCCGGCTCGATACCTGCGCGAGAGTACTCTCGCGCAGGTATTGCCCGCCGCGAATCGACGCACTACATTGCGGGAACGCGTGTGACGGAGGGCCGCGGTTCACATCCTCGAAGCTCCGTAGACGGCGAGGCTCCCACTTTCCTCCAACGGTGGGGAGGCCGGCCGGGCGCGCAAGAGGGGAGGTCGATGCGCTGGAGCGCGCCAGACGCTCGCGCATCGCACCTCCCCTCGGTTCGCGGGCGTTCGACCGGCTAGCGCGAGGAGGGTTTCGTTGTCGCTGCTCCGTCTGGAATCGGTGACCAAGTCGTACTGGCGGGGCCCGCATGAGCAGCGCGTGCTGCGCGGGGCGGCGCTCGAGCTGCGCGCCGGGTCGTTGCTGTCGGTGTACGGCCCACGCGGCTCCGGCAAGACCGCGCTGATGGAGATCGCCACGGGCTTCCAACGACCGGCGGCCGGCAGGGTCCTCTTCGACGGGGTGGATCTCGCCACCCTGTCGGCGCGAGAGCTGGCGCGCGTCCATCGCGGCGGGATCGGCTGGATCGAGCGCGGCGGTCCGCAGCTCCCGGACCTCACGGTCGAGGAGTATGTCGCGCTCGCGCTCTATCGCGACGTCGGCCGGCGTCGCGCCCACCGGCGTGCGCGGACGGCGCTCGCCGCGTACGGCGTCGAGGACTGCGCCGGCGAACGTTGGGCCGACCTGTCCGACACGGCACGCACCCTCTGTGCGATAGCCCAGGCGATGGCTCGCAAGCCGAAGCTGCTGATCGCCGACGACCCGACGGCCGGGCTCGGGATCGTCGACCGCGAGCGCATCGGCTCCGTCCTGCGCACGACGGCCGAGCGCGACGGCGTCGGCGTGCTGACGGCGGTACCCGACATGTCGGCGATGCTGCACGCCCACGAGCTGCTTTTGCTGAGCCGCGGCCGCCTGCTCGCGCCGGCCGAGCGGTCGTCCAAGCCGGACGCGACCGTCGTGCAGTTCCCGGACGGACGCCGCTCCGCCTAGCGCGGTCCGTGAGCGCTCAGCCGACGAGGCGCGCGTACCAGTCGTAGCTGCGGCGCAATCCCTCGTCGAGCGCGACGCGCGGCTCCCAGCCCAGCTCGGCACGGATCGCGCTCGAGTCGAGGTACTGGCGATCGATCTCACCGTGTGGCGTGCCGTCGCCCTGGACCTCCGGCAGGACGTCGAATCCGGCGACGGCGATCAGCCGGTCGACGATCTCGCGCACCGCGAGCGGCGATCCCCAGCCCGCGTTCCACGCGCGGCCGCGTAGCGGTGCCTCGTCGAGCGAGCGCGCGACCGCGAGGTAGGCGTCGACGGCGTCCTCGACGTAAAGGTAGTCGCGCTCAGGCCTGCCGTCGGAGCGGATCACCGGCGCCTCGCCCTTGGCGAGCGCGCG
>DATABV010000112.1:0-6645 GCA_036259395.1 Thermoleophilaceae bacterium
GAGCGTCTTGACCTCGTAGCCCTCCATCGCCGCCTGCAGCGCACAGATCGGGTCGATCTCGGTGACGATCACGCGCGCGCCCTGGCCGCGCAGCGAGTCCGCGCAGCCCTTGCCGACGTCGCCGTAGCCGCAGACGACGGCTACCTTGCCGCCGATCATCACGTCGGTGCCGCGGTTGATGCCATCGATCAGCGAGTGGCGACAGCCGTAGAGGTTGTCGAACTTCGACTTCGTGACGGAGTCGTTGACGTTGATCGCCGGGAACAGCAGGTCGCCGGTCTCGGCGAACTGGTAGAGCCGGTGGACGCCCGTCGTGGTCTCCTCCGTGACGCCCTTGATGCGCGCGGCGATCCGCGTCCAGCGCTGCGGGTCCTCCTCCAGCGAGCGCTGGAGCGTCTCGAGGATGATCCGGTACTCCTCGGAGTCGGCCGAGGCGGGATCCGGCACCGCGCCCGCCTGCTCGAACTCGCGGCCCTTGTGGACGAGCAGCGTCGCGTCGCCGCCGTCGTCGAGGATCATGTTCGGTCCGTCGCCGTCAGGCCAGTTCAGCGCCTGCTCGGTGCACCACCAGTACTCCTCGAGCGTCTCGCCTTTCCAGGCGAAGACCGGCACCCCGGTGGCGGCGATCGCCGCGGCCGCGTGGTCCTGGGTGGAGAAGATGTTGCACGAGACCCAGCGGACCTCGGCGCCGAGCGCCGTCAGCGTCTCGATCAGCACCGCGGTCTGGATCGTCATGTGCAGCGAGCCCATGATCCGCGCGCCCTTCAGCGGCTGGCTGGCGCCGAACTCCTCGCGCATCTTCATCAGGCCCGGCATCTCGACCTCGGCCAACGAGATCTCCTTGCGGCCGAAGTCGGCCAGGCCGATGTCCGCGACCTTGTAGTCCTGGGTGGCGGTGCTGGTGGTCACTCGTTCTCCTTGATCACTGTGATGTTCGTCAAAGTCGTTCGCTTCGCTCAGGCGGCCTTCGCGGCCCCGGCGAGCAGCCGCTCGTGCTTCTGCTGCTCGAAGCGCAGCCAGTCCGACGCCGCGACGCCCTCCGGCCGCTTCGGCTCTGCCGCCAGCCATGCCTCGACGGCGCCGCGCAGATCGCCGTCGCGGCTCATCCGCAGCGCGAACCCGACGTCGCCGAGGCTGAGCTCGTGCTCGGCCAGCAGCTCGCGCAGCGTGCGCAGCCGCTGCAGCTCCTCAGGCCCGTACAGCCGATACCCGGCCGCCGACCGCGACGGCTCGATCAGCCCCTCGCGCTCGATGTAGCGCAGCATCCGAGCCGACCAACCGGTCGTCTCAGCCGCCTCGTTGATCGTCAACGCCGCCATTCGACGGCCAACCTTACCAAGGTTGTGTTAAGGTTCAGCCGAGGGCGGCCTTGAAGCGCTGGATGGCGTCGACGGGGGTCGGGTCGATGTCCTCGAGCTCGGCGAGCGAGACGCTGACGAGGTCGCCCGCCATGACGAGCGACATCACGTGGGCGACCGGCGTGTCGCCGCGGGCCTCGACGCGGACGACGGGGGCGCCGATGTCGGAAAGGCGCTCGCCGGTCAGTTCCATTCGGCGCTCGAGGCGCGGGTGCAGCTCGGGGCTGTGGAGGAAGATCGCGGACAACGGGGCGAGGTCGAGGCCGCGGCGCCAGCCCTCGATCTCGTTGTGGTTGGCCTCTGGGAGCTCGCTGGCGAAGGCCGGGAGCTTGGAGTTCTCGTTGAGCTGGGTCTTCCAGCGACGGGCGATCGCCGTGGTCGGGCCGGCGCCGTGGACGATCGGGATCGTGTCCTCGAGCGCGCGGGCGATCGAGTCGGCGCCGCTGTCCTCGGCGAGCTGCTCGAGGACCTCGCGGGAGCCCTCGATCTCGTCGCGCAGCGAGGGTGCGGCGCCGCACAGCGCCGCGCACTCGAGCGCGCCGATCGTCATGTAGACGACCGCGGCTCGGGGCTGCATGCCGGACGGGATCCCGGCGACGGGAACGCCGGCGGCGCGGGCTCGCTCGGCGAGTGGGCCGCCGGTCGTCAGGACGACCAGTTGGGCGCCGGCCTGCTCGGCCGCTTCGAAGCAGGCGAGCGTCTCCTCGGTGGAGCCGGAGTAGCTCGCGCAGAGCACGAGGGTGTCGGGGCCGACGTCAGGCGGCAGTTCGTAGCCGCGGACCGTCCGGATGGCGCGTCGTGCACGACCGCCGATCGCCGCGGCAGCGAGGTCTCCGCCGACGGCCGAGCCGCCCATGCCGCAGACGACGAGGCCGCCCGACATGTCGCGTGGAGCGATGCCGGCGGCCTCGACGCGCCAGAGGGCGTCACCGATCTGGTGCGGCTGAGCGAGGACGTCCTCGATCATCCGACGGTCTCCCCCGCCTCGACGACGGCGTCCGGCTCGATCCGCGCGTCGTCGCCTACGACCGCTCCCGGCGCTACCCGTGCGCCGGCGCCGATCATCGCTCCCGGTTCGATCCGCGCTCCGTCGCCGACCTGGACCCGCTCGGCGAGCACCGCCTCTCGAACCACGCAATCCGCGCCGACGATGACCCGGTCGTGCAGCACCGAGCGCTCGACCGACGAGTCGCTGCCGACCGAGCAGTGGGTCCCGAGGACCGTCTGCGGGCCGATGTGCGCACCGCTGGTCAGGCAGCCGTCGCCGATCAGCGAGCCGGTCTCGTCGCGCGGCGGCAGCGTCGACTCGACGGCTCCGGCGAGCAGGTCGTAGGTCGACTCGAGGTAGCGCTCGGGAGTGCCGATGTCGATCCAGTAGCCGCCGGCCGCCCAGCCATAGAGCCCCGCGCCGACCAGCTCCGGGAACACCTCGCGCTCGAACGAGACGGCGCGCCCGGCTGGGACGAGCGCCTCGACGACCTCGCGCTCGAGCACGTAGGCGCCGGCGTTGATCCGGTTGGTCGGGACCTCGCCGGTCGTCTTCTCGAGGAACGCCTCGACGCGGCCGTCCGGGAGCGTCGGCACGACGCCGTAGCTCGCGGTGTCGTCGACCGCGATCAGCGCGAGCGTGCAGCGTGCGCCGGTCTCGACGTGCTGCTCGAGCTCGGCGGTCAGGTCGATGTCGGTCAGGACGTCGCCGTTGAGCACCAGCAGCCGCTCGTCGAGCACGCCCTCGTCGAGCGCCAGGCGGACGGGACCGGCGGTGCCGAGCGGCTCCTCCTCGATCACGTAGCGCAGCCGCATCCCGCCGTAGACGTCGCCGAGCACCGACTGGACGCCTTCGGACATGTGGCCGCAGGAGAGGATCGCCTCGTTGACGCCGTGGCCGCGCAGCCAGTCGAGCATGAAGGTCAGGAACGGCCGCCCGGCCAGCGGCATCACCGGCTTCGGGGTGGTGTAGGTCAGCGGCTGCAACCGCGTGCCCCGACCGCCCGCGAGCACCAGTGCCTGCACGTCAGCGGCCGATGCCCTCGTAGGTGAAGCCGGCCGCGCGCAGCGCCTCGCGATCGAGGAAGTTGCGCCCGTCGACGACGACCGGCTGCGCCATCCGCTCGCGGACCGCGCCGGCCCAGTCGAGCTCGGCGAACTCGGGCCACTCGGTGACGAGCACGACCGCGTCGGCGCCGTCTACCGCCTCGAGGGCGGATCCGCAGACGCGGGAGCCGCCGAGCATCTCCTCCGCGTTGTCGAGGGCGACGGGATCGTAGACGCGCACGTGGGCGCCCTCTCCCTGCAGCCGGGCCGCGAGCACCAGGCTCGTCGCCTCGCGCACGTCGTCGGTGTCGGGCTTGAACGACACCCCGAGCAACGCGATCTCCTTGCCGACGAGCGAGCCGAGGTGCTTCTGCAGCTTGCCGACCGCCCGCCGCTTCTGGAGGTCGTTGACCTCGATGACCGACGTCAGCAGCTGGAAGTGGTAGCCGCTGTTGCCCGCCAGCTGCTTGAGCGCGCTGACGTCCTTGGGAAAGCAGTTGTGCGAGATGAGGCCGCCGCTCGTGACGAAGGTGTGAGCGAGCGGGACCTCGAGCGAGTACACCGGGCCGGAGAACCGCTCCTCCTTGGTCGACGTCACCCGCAGGAGCGCGGGGCCTTCGTCGCCGAGCCGGCGATAGCCCGTCGCGGCGATGCGCTTCGCCTGGCGTCCGATGGAGATAAGGACGCCCGGGCGATCGCGCATCGGCACGAGCTCGATCGCCCGCTCGACCTGCTCCGCCCCGCTGATCCGGATCCAGTGGGTGTCCTTGGTCGACTTCGCCGTCCGGCCGATCCGGCGCGAGGCGGCGATTCCGAGATCGCCGAGCAATCGCAGGACCCCGTCGGCCAGCTCGTCGCTCACGGTGCCCATCTCGATGATCACGCTCGGACCGCCGTTGACCAGCGACCACGACCCGTCGCCCTCGAAGAGGCCGGACAGCAGCGCCCACTTGTCGCCGTCGGGCCGATCCCAGATCAAGTCGGGCAGGCGCTGCTCATAGCCGTTGCGGCCCATGCCCAGTACCTGCGTCCACCACGCGGTGAGCAGTCGCGAGGACACCTTCACGGCGCGGGTGGTGGCGAGCTTGGGCGTCGTCACCCGAAGTCCGTGCCGTAGCCAGAAGGCCGCCACCTCGTCGACCAGGTGGTCCTCGCGCTCGGGATGGAAGAACCAGCTCAGCCGGTGGTGCGGGAGTGCCACGGTGGCGTGGCCCTCGGCGAGGTAGAGGCCGGCCACCCGCCAGAAGTCGCGGTCGAGGCAGACCTCGCTGGCGATCTCCGCTCCGTTCTTCGCCGTCTTGAGCGTCGTGCGATCCGCCGACAGGCCCGCCAGCGCAACCTCGTCGAGTCTCAGGAGGCCGGTTCGCTTCACGTCCCCCGAGCGCTGCGTCACGGGCACCCGCTCGCCGAAGACCTTCCGTCGCTCCTCCACCGAGCGCCCCAGGACCCCGTCCACGTGCTCCCGACGCGGCCTGACGATCACCTGGCTGGGAGACAGTGCCGCCGCTTCGGCGGCCCCCACGAGCGAGGCGACCGCGGCCGCGTCCGCCGGACGCTCGACTCCCTGGGCGAGCGGGATCCAATCCTCGCGCGTCAGCTCGGAAGCGAGCTTCACCTCGAGCTCGCCGTCCCGGCCGTCGGCGACGACCCATGGATGATCCGGCGTGCAGCGAACGCGGCGCCCCATCTTCGTGCCGACCTCGATCAAGGTCCCGTCATGGTCGCGCCGCGTCACGCACATCACTGGAAGGAAGACCGGCGCCTCGCCCCCGGGGACCCACGACATGACCTCCAGGCTCGCCGACGACACCATGCCGTCGACGGGCGCCTCCTCCGCCGCAAGCCGTTCCCACAAGGTCTCCAACGTCAGCATCTGCGTCCGGCCGCGGTGGCGGACGAGAACCGTCTCGTCGCCGACGAGGCAGCTTCCGCCAAACCCCAGTCCCGCCTTGAGGAACTTGTCGCCGATTCGGTTGTCGAGGCCCATGCCGCGCGCGACCTCGCCGACGTCGGCGCCGAGCTCCTCGGAGACGTTGGCGATCTCGTTGATGAACGAGATCTTGGTCGCGAGGAAAGCGTTCGAGGCGAGCTTGATCATCTCGGCGCTGGCGACGTCGGTACGGACGATCGGGGCGCCGAGCGGTTCGTAGAGGGCGGCGACCCTAGCCGCGAAGCCGTCCGACCCGTTGCCGGCGCCAACCACGACGCGGTCGGGATGCATGAAGTCGTCGACCGCGGTGCCCTCCTTGAGGAACTCCGGGTTCGAGACGTAGCCGAGGCCCTCGCGGCGGCGCTGGATCGAGCGCCCGGTCCCCACCGGCACCGTGCTCTTCATGACGATCGCATGGGAGGTGGACTCGCCGAGCTCCGCGATGACTGCTTCGACGCGCGAGAGGTCGGCGTCGCCGGAGTAGGTGGGCGGGGTGTCCACGCAGCAGAACAGCAGCTCGGCGTTGTCGAGCACTTCTCGCATGTCGGTCGTGAAGTGGAGCCGCTCGGCGTTGCTACGCACCAGCTCGGGCAGGCCCGGCTCGTGCATTGGGACGTCGCCGCGCGTCAGCGACTCCACCTTCTCGGGCAGGATGTCGCGCGCATAGACCGGGTGGCCCAGCTCCGCGAAGCACGCCGCGGTGCAGAGCCCCACCCAGCCGACGCCGATGACGCCGATCGGTTCCTTCTCAGCCATAGCGAGGCGAGGCAGGCTACTAGGGCAATCGGGTCGACCGGGCGATCGCGAGCATCTGGCGCTCGCTCAACGTCTGCAGCAGGGTGTTCGACACCCAGTAGACGGCGTTCGGCGTCCGCCACGCGACGAGGCGCAGACGGTCTCCCTCGTAGTGCAGCTCGAACTCGCGGCCCTTGATCATGCGCTTCTCCGAAGGGGTGTCGAGGATCGGCGGGTCCATCCAGCGCGTGCCCTGGATCCCGAAGTACTCGCCGACCACCGGCGACTTGAGGACCATCCTGTAGCTGCGCTTGCGCTTCCCGTCGGGCGTGAGGATCTTGTAGACCCGCGGCGGGCCGATGTACTCGTAGCCCGCGACCCGGACCGTCGGGTAGTACACGGGGAAGTCGCCGCCCGCCCTCTGCTCGATCGCCTGGATCGCCTGGTCCTTGCCGAACTGAGCCTCCTTCTCCAAGCCGCCGTCGCCCGGCGGTCGCGCGGCGCGCTTGCGTCCCTTCGGCTTCAAAGCGCCGCGCGGGCCCTTGGTGTCCTCGAGCCCGAGGAACTGTTGGGCGAGCTTCTTGACCG
>DATABV010000113.1:0-1724 GCA_036259395.1 Thermoleophilaceae bacterium
TGGCAGGCGCGGGGCGTAGAACCGCCGCGCGCGCAGAGCGCTCGTCAGTTCCACCCCACCTGGTTCATCAGCCGCACCGCGTCGCCGAGGTGGCTGCCCGCGCCGGCGACGTCAATCGGGTCGCGCTTGAAGCGGCCGAACTGGGCGATCTCGTCGGTCGGCTCGACGCCGGGGTCGACGGCGAACTCGTGGTTGTTGGCGGCGAGAACCTGCTGCTGCTCGGACGAGCCGAGGTGATCGATCAGCTGGCGCGCCAGCCGCGGCTTGTCGGTTGCCGCGACGACCGCGATGCCCGAGAGGTTGACGTGGGTGCCGCGCCCCTGCTGATCGGCCCAGATCGGCGCGACCGGGAAGTCGGGATCCTCCTCGAGCTCACGGCCGAGGTAGTACGAGTTCGTCAGGCCGAGGTCGCAGTCGCCCTTGGCGATCGCGTTCAGGACGTCGACGTCGGAGCCGAGGATCGTCGGGTCGTTGGCCATCCAGCGCTCGAGCATCCGCCGGGTGGCCGGCTCGCCGTCCTTGGCGATCCTGTCGGCGACGAACGAGATGTTGTAGTCGCTGGTCCCGGAGCGCAGGCAGAGGCGGCCCTTCCAGCGCGGATCGCCGAGCCCGGCGTAGGTCGTCACGGCCCCGGACGCGACGCGATCCACGGAGCGCATGATCGTGCGCGCCCGCACGGTCAGGCCGTACCAGCGGCCGCGTGGGTCGCGCAGCTCCGCCGGCACGCTGCGCTCGAGCGCCGGCGATCGGACCGGCCGCAGCAGGCCGGCCTGCTCGGCGCGCCAGAGGTTCGCGGCGTCGACGGTGACCAGGACGTCGGCGTCGGTCTCGTCGGACTCGCTGCGCAGGCGCTCGTAGAGCTCCGGCGCGTCGCCGCCGAAGATGCGGGTGCTGATGTCCTGGCGCGCGTCGAACGTCTCGAACGGCTTCTCCTCGCCGTAGTGGGAGCGGGCGCTGAAGACGACGAGGTCGTCGTCGTCGCCGGAGGTGGCGATCACGATGCCCACGAAGGCGCCCGCCACGAGCAGGGCGATCAGGGCCGAGCCTAGGACCAGAGTGCGTTTGGACATGACCGCTTAGGCTAGCCTAATACGGGTCGGCCGGCCTGCGCGCCCGATACACTGGAGGGCCGTGCCTCCCCAGGCGGACGTGACCCCGAGCAACAGGATCTAATGGCCACTCCAGACAAGACGCGCATCGCCAAGCCCAGCCCGATCGTCGAGGACGACCAGGGACAGCTGGTCGCGAAGAAGGGCGTCTCGCGCGAGGTGATCCAGGAGCTCTCCAAGATCAAGGGAGAGCCCGACTGGATGGCCCAGCTGCGGCTGAAGTCCTACGAGATCTTCGAGCGCAAGCCGATCCCGACCTGGGGCGTCGACCTCTCCGACCTCGACCTCGACGAGCTGGTGCTCTACAGCCCGCCCGAGGCCGGCCGCTTCGACTCGTGGGACGACGTCCCGGAGGAGATGAAGAAGACCTACGAGGACCTTGGCATCCCGCAGGCCGAGCGCGAGCACCTCGCCGGCGTCGTCGGCGTCTGGCGCCAGGAGCCCGTCTACGAGGGGCTCAAGAAGGAGTACGCCGACCTCGGGATCCTCTTCTGCTCGATGGACACCGCGATCGTCGAGTACCCCGAGCTGGTGCAGGAGTACTTCATGAAGAAGTGCGTCCCGCCGCAGGACAACAAGTTCTCGGCGCTGCACGGCGCGGTCTGGTCCGGCGGC
>DATABV010000114.1:0-4588 GCA_036259395.1 Thermoleophilaceae bacterium
ATTGCGGTCGCGGCAACCGCCGCGACGACGAGCACTACGACGGCTTTCCGCATCAGCTGGCCCCTCCCATGGGATCCCTCCGGTCCTCCCCCGCCCACTCCGCGGGCAAACAATGTCTACCACGCTCGCGGCGGGGGTCACGCCGGCGGCTGGCGCACCACCGGGTTCTTAGCCGCCCCCGCCTCGTCCAGCCTCCGCACCGGCGTCGTGTACGGCGCGTTGCGCGCGATCTCCGGATCCTCGAAGGCCTCGACCAGTATCGAGCGAACGATCTCCGCGAACCGGTCGAGCGTCTCCTTGGTCTCGGTCTCGGTCGGCTCGATCATCAGCGCCTCGTCGACCAGCAGCGGGAAGTAGACGGTCGGCGGATGGACGCCGTGGTCGAGCATTCGCTTGGCGATGTCGAGCGTCTTGATACCGAGCTTCTCCTTGGCGCCGCGGCCCGAGAGCACGAACTCGTGCATGCAGATGCGATCGAAGGCGATCGGCAGCTGCTCGGCGACGTCGGGCGCCGCGAGCAGCGCACGCAGGTAGTTGGCGTTGAGGACAGCGGTCTCGGACGCCCCGCGCAACCCCTCGCCGCCGAGCGAGCGGATGTAGGCGTAGCTGCGCACGAAGACGCCGAAGTTGCCCTGGAAGCCGCGCAGCTTGCCGATCGACTTCGGCCGGTCGAAGTCGAGCGCGAAGCGCGGGCCGTGGCCGTTGTGGGCCTGCTCGCGGACGATCTGCGGTCGCGGGATGTAGGGCTCGATGCGGTTCGACACCGCGATCGGACCGGCGCCCGGCCCGCCGCCCCCGTGCGGCTGGGTGAACGACTTGTGCAGGTTGTAGTGGACGATGTCGAAGCCCATGTCGCCGGGCCGCGAGATGCCCATGACCGCGTTGAGGTTGGCGCCGTCGTAGTACAGCGTCGCCCCCACCTCGTGGACGATCGAGGCGATCTCCTCGATGTTGCGGTCGAAGAGCCCGAGCGTGTTCGGGTTGGTCAGCATCAGGCAGGCGACGTCGTCGGTCGCCTTGGCGCGCAAATCTTCTAGGTCGACGCCGCCATGCTCGTCGGTGCCGACCTTGACCACCTCGTAGCCGGCCATCGTCACCGTCGCCGGATTGGTGCCGTGGGCGGTGTCGGGGGTCAGCACCTTGTGGCGATGCTCGCCGCGATCCTCGTGGTAGGCCCGCGTCACGAGCAGGCCGGCGAGCTCGCCGTGGGAGCCGGCGCTCGGCTGGAGCGAGACGTGCGGCAGCCCAGCGATCTCGCCGAGCGCCTGCTGGAGGTTCCACATCAGCTCGAGCGCCCCCTGGGCGTGCTCGGCGTCCTGCAGCGGATGCAGGCGGGCGTGGCCGGGTAGCGCCGCGACGCGCTCGTGCAGCTTTGGATTGTGCTTCATCGTGCACGACCCGAGCGGGTAGAAGCCGCTGTCGAGATCGAAGTTCTTCTTCGACAGGCCGTTGTAGTGGCGCACTATCTCGGGCTCGGAGATCTCCGGGAGCTCGGCGGGGCGCTTGCGGCGCAGGTGACTCGGCAGCAGGTCGTCGATCGGCAGCTCGGGAACGTCGAGCGCCGGGGGAGTGAACGCGCGGCGGTCCACGACCGACTTCTCGTAGATCGTCTCGGCCTGCATGTCCGCTCTGGGATCGAGGACGGCGCTCATACGGACGCCTCCTCGCGAACCGCACCGAGGACCGACGCCAAGGCGTCGATGTCGCCCTTCGTACGGCGCTCGGTCAGCGCGATCAGCAGGCCATCCGCGTACTCCGGATAGTCACGGCCGAGCGCGTAGCCGGGGTTGATCCCGGCGGCGCGGGCCCGTGCGACGGCGGCGTCGAGGTCCGGAACGCGGACCGCGAACTCGCGCACGACCGGTCCGGGGTTGATTGGCTCGAGGCCGAGCGTCTCGCGCGCGTAGTGGGTGCGGCGCAGCATCAGCTCGCCGAGCTCGACGAGGCCCTGCTTGCCCAGCCACGATAGGTAGATCACCCCGGCGAGCGCGTTGAGCGCCTGGGCGGTGCAGATGTTGTGCGTCGCCTTCTCGCGCCGGATGTGCTGCTCGCGCGTCTGCAGCGTCAGGACGAAGCCGCGCTTGCCGTCGACGTCGCGCGTCTCGCCGGCGATCCGCCCGGGCAGCTTGCGGATGAACCGCTCGGCGGCGGCGAAGAACCCGAAGGACGGCCCGCCGAAGTCGAGCCGGTTGCCGAGCGTCTGTCCCTCGCCAACGCAGACGTCGGCGCCGAGCGCACCGGGCGGCTCGAGGATCCCGAGCGGCAGCGGGTCGGCCGCAACGACGAACAGCGCGCCGGTGCGCTTCGCCGCCTCGCCGAGCGTGCCGAGCTCTTCGACGGTGCCGAGGAAGTTCGGCTGCTGCACGAATACGGCGGCGGTGTCGTCGTCGACCAGCGCCGCGAGCGCGTCGAGCTCGGTGGCGCCCTCGCCGTCGAGCCCGACCTCCGCGACGGTCATCCCGAAGCCCTTTGCGTGGGTTGCGAGCGTCTCGCGCGAGTGCGGGTGCAGTCCGCGCGAGACGACGAGCTTGGTCCGCCGCGTCTCGAGCTTCGCCAGATAGCCCGCCGCGGCAACCGCGGACGGGCCCTCGTAGACCGACGCGTTCGACACCGGCAGGCCGGTCAGCTCGGAGATCGCGGTCTGGTACTCGAACATCACCTGCAGCCCGCCCTGCGAGATCTCCGGCTGGTAGGGCGTGTAGGGAGTCAGGAACTCCGACCGCTGGAGGATCGAGTCGATCAGCGCCGGCGTGTAGTGGTCGTACATCCCGGCGCCGAGGAAGGTCGTCTCATCCTCAGCGCTGGTGTTGCGCGCGGCGAGCGCGGCCAGGTGCTCGTGAACGTCCTGCTCGGCCATGCCGGCGGGCAGGTCGAGCGGCCGCCGCAATCGCACCGCCTCGGGGATCTCCGCGAACAGCTCCTCGACGGACCCGACGCCGATCGCGTCGAGCATCGCCTGGCGGTCGGCGTCGGTTGCGGAGGTGTAGTGGCTCATCGGGAGGGAGGAGGTCGATCTACTAGGACAGCAGATCGCGATAGGCGGCCACGTCGAGCAGCTGGTCGACCTCGCTCGGGTCGCTCAGCCTCACCTTGACTAGCCAGCCGTCGCCGTAGGGATCTTGGTTGATCAGCTCGGGGCTCTCGGCTAGCGCCTCGTTGACCTCGACGATCTCACCCGAGAGCGGCGCGAAGACGTCGGAGACCGCCTTGACCGACTCCACCTCGGCGTAGGCAGAGTCCTTGGTGACCGTCGCTCCGAGCGCCGGCGGGTCGTAGAAGACGACCTCGCCGAGCGCGTCCTGCGCGTACCAGGTGACGCCGAAGGTCGCGATGTCGGCATCGATTCGTGCCCAGTCGTGCTCGGCGTGGTACTTGAGGTCCTCGGGGTAGCTGGCTGGCACTCGCGCTTTCTCCTCCTAGGGCTTCTTGTAAAGGGGCTTGTCACGGACCGCCGCGGCGCGGCGCTTGCCACGTACGTCGACCTCGATCGGCGTTCCCGGGGTCGCCGCTGCCGCTGGCAGGTAGGCCATCCCGACGCCAATCTCGAGACAGGGCGACAGGCTGCCGCTCGTGACGACGCCGTCGCCGTGAGTGGTCTCGACCGGGTTTCCCTGGCGTGGGATCCCAGGACCGGTGAACGCGAACGGGACGAGCAGCTGCGCCGGCTTGGAGTCACGCAGCGCATCGGCGCCGATGAAGCCGGTCTCGAGCTTGCATGCCCAGGCGAGGCCGGCTTCGAGCGGGTTGCGGTCGAGCGAGAGGTCGTTCCCGTAGAGGTGGAAGCACGCCTCGAGGCGCAGCGTGTCGCGTGCGCCAAGGCCGGCCGGGACGACCCCTTCGACGAGCAGGGCGTCCCAAATTTCGCCGGCGCGCTCCGGCGGGGCCAGGACCTCGACACCGTCCTCGCCGGTGTAGCCCGTGCCGCAGACGAGGCAATCGACGCCGGCGACCGCCACAGTCGTGGTGCGCATGCGCGCCGGCAGGGCCCCGGAGGCGATTCGCTCGACCGCGGCGCGTGCGCGGGGGCCTTGGACGGCGAGCATCGCGTAGCGGTCGGCCACGTCGACGACCTCGACGTCGAAGCCGGCGGCGTGCTCGGCGAGCCACTCGAAGTCGCGCGCGTGGTTGGAGGCGTTGGTGACGGTCAGGAAGCGCGGCTCGCTACCCGGCAGGCGGTAGGTGAAGAGGTCGTCGAGCACGCCGCCGTCCTCGCGGCAGAGCAGCGAGTACTGAGCGCCGCCAGGCGCCAGCTTGGACACGTCGTTGGAGAGCACGCGCTGCAGGAACGCCTCAGCGTCCGGGCCGCTGGTCTCGACCTGTCCCATGTGGGAGACGTCGAAGATCCCGGCGGCCTCGCGCACGGCGAGGTGCTCCTGGCGCACGCCCTCGTACTGCACCGGCATCTCCCAGCCCGCGAACGGGACCAGCCGCGCGCCAGCCGCCTGATGGCGGCCGTGCAACGGCGTCTGACGGAGCGTTTCGGCGGCGGAGGGCACGCCGGCTGGAGGCTACCTGCCGGCGCGGCCGGCCCACCGACGCGCGGGCGCTGCGTTTGAAATAGGTCCGGGGATCGGCGTAAGTTCAGCTG
>DATABV010000115.1:0-5459 GCA_036259395.1 Thermoleophilaceae bacterium
GCGCCCCCGCCCCCCCCCCACCCCCGGGGTTGCGTGGCCGGCCTGCGATGATCGCGGCCATGATCGGCTCGATCGTCGTGGGCACCGACGGCTCCGACACCGCCGCGGAGGCGGTGCGGCAGGCGACGGAGCTGGCGCGGGCGATCGGCGCCCGCATCCATCTCGTCAGCGCCTACGAGCCGGTGCCCGAGAGCCGGCTGCGCGCCGAGCGGCTGGAGGTCCCGCCAGACCTGCAGTGGACGGTGAACCCGCGCGAGGACGTCGAGCGCCTCCTCGAGCAGGAGGCCGGCGAGATGCGCGCCGCGGGCGTCGAGGTCGAGACGCTAGCCCGCGAGGGCGATCCCGCGGACGCGATCCTCGACGTCGCGGAGCAGCGCAACGCCGACCTGATCGTCGTCGGCAACAAGGGCATGACCGGCGCGAAGCGCTTCCTGCTCGGCTCGGTGCCGAACAAGGTCTCGCACCACGCACCGTGCTCGGTGCTGATCATCCGGACGAGCTAGCCGGCGGGCTCGCGCAGCGCGGCGGCCGCGTCGAGCAGTCCCCAGCCGTAGCGCGGGTCCCAACCGGTGGAGCCGATGTCGCGGGCGCTGCTCTTCAGCCGCCGCTCAACCGCCACCGGGCCGGGGTCCGGGCCGAGCTGACCGCTGCCGATCAGCAGCGCCGCCACGCCGGAGACGTGGGGCGCAGCCATCGACGTGCCCTCGTAGCCCGGCGGGAGGCCGAACCTGGCGACGCTGCCGGTGAACGTCTGCTGGTAGATGAACTCGCCGCCGCCGACTCCGGGTCGGCAGATGGCGACGTCGTAGGGCGTGTCGGTGTTGGCCGCGTCGGCTCCGCCGCCCGGCGCGGCGATGTCGACGTGGACGCCGCTGTTCGAGTACTCGGCCTGGCAACCGCGCGCGGTGGTTGCGGCGACCGCCATGACGCGGCGCGCGCGGGCCGGGTATGCGACCTGAGGGCTGCCCTGGTTGCCCGCCGCGGCGATCACGATCGCCCCGCGCCGGCGCGCGTAGGTGAGCGCCGAGACGATGTCGGGAATCTGCGCCGCCCGGACGCCGGCGTCGAACTCGAGGCTGAGGTTGATCACGTCGGCGCCGCGGCGGGCCGCGAAGCGGATGCCGCGCGAGATCGCCAGCGTGTCACCGGCGCCGGAGGCGTCGAGCACGCGCACCGGCATGATCCGCGCGCGGTAGGCGATCCCCGCCGTGCCGACGCCGTTGCCGGTGCTCTGGGCGATCGTGCCTGCCACATGGGTCCCGTGACCGTTCTGGTCGTTGGGGTGGCGGTCGCCGGCGACGAAGTCGTAGCCGCGCACGAAGCGGTTGAGGTCGGGCGCGCGGCGGAAGCGGCGGAAGCGCTGGTAGGCGACGCCGGTGTCGAGCACGGCGATCACCACGTTGCGGCCGCCGGGCCGGCGCAGCGAGCGCGCGGTCGCCCAGGCATCGGGCATGTTGATCCCGGCAGCGCTGGTCGCGAGGTTCCACTGCAACGGAAAGCCGGGATCGTTCGGGGTGTAGGCGCTCGCGCGCGCGATGTAGTTCGGTCGCGCGTAGGCGACGCCGCGACGGTCGTCGAGCTCGGCCGCGGCCCGCTTGACCGACTCGCCCGGCGCGACCGAGACCGTCGTCGAGCTGGAGGCCCCCTCGCGCTTGACGATCAGCTCGCCGGGGACGTATGCCGGGGCTGCGCTCGCCGGGCCCGCGGCGACGGCGGCCATCAGGGCCAGCGTGGCCAGCGTCGCGAAGAGGAAGGAGGCTCGGGGCATCGTCTACGGTCCAATCACCAGTGTATGAGGACGACAACACCGCGGACGCAGGCAAGTTGTCACCTGGGGCCAATCGGTATTCGCGAGGCAGAGCTTGAGGACCTGCGTCACGGGCGCGACCGGATTCGTCGGCGGCCATCTCACCCGTGAGCTGATCGAGCGCGGCCACGATGTGCGTGTCACCTACCGCGACGCCGCACGGCTGGAGCGACTGCGCGGCTTCGACCCCGAGCCGGTGCGGGCCGACATCCTCGACCGCGCCGCGATGCGCCGGGCGGTACGCGGCTGCGACGTCGTCTTCCACACGGCGGGGATCGTCGCCTCGAAGCCCGTGTCGTACGTCCAGGACATCAACGCGCTCGCGCCGCGGATCGCCGTCGAGGCGGCCGCTGCGGAGGGGGTGCCGCGCGTGGTCGTGACCTCGAGCGTCGCGGGGATCGGTCCGGTCCCGCGCGGGCAGGTCGGGCGCGAGGAGGACCTCTACCGCGGCGGCGGGCTCGGGCTGACCTATCCCGACGCCAAGCACGAGGGCGAGATGGAGGCGTTCGCCGCCGGCGCACGGCTCGGTGTCGAGGTCGTCGTCACCAACCCGGCCTACGTGCTCGGCGTGCCGCTCGACCGGCGCCAGCCGGGGGAGACGTCGACGCGGATCATCGGCAACTACCTGCGCGGGCGCCTGCCCGCGGTGGTCGACGGCGGGACGACGATCGTCGACGTGCGCGACGTCGCCGACGGCCACCTGCTCGCCGCCGAGCGCGGCAAGTCGGGCGAGCGCTACGTGCTCGGCGGCCACAACACGAGCTGGCCGGAGCTGATGGCGAAGGTGGCGCGGCTCGCGGGCGTCGACTACCCGCTCGCGGTCTTCCCGCACGGCGTCGGAGCGCTGGCGCGGCGCGCCGAGGCGCTGCGGCTGCCGCTGGCGATCTCCGCCGAGGCGATGGTGCTGATGGAGCAGAACTGGTGCTACTCGTCGGCCAAGGCGAAGCGCGAGCTCGGCTACCGGCCGCGTTCCCACGATTCGACGGTCCGCGCGACGGTCGACTGGTACCGCGAGCTGATCGACGCCGGGGTGCTCGACGGCGGCAGCCGCTCGCCGCTCTCGCTCGGCGCGGCCGGGCTGCGGCTGGCCGACCGGGTCGGAGCGCTTGCGGTGGTCGACGCGCTCGGGCGCCGGACGGGGCACCGGCTGGTGGCGCGGTGAGGGGCGCGCCCGCGCTTGGGGCCGTCACGCGGGCCGGGCGCTGAGCCGCGGTGGCCGCTCCCTTCTTCCCGCGCGACGAGTACTTCATGCGGCTGGCGCTGCGCGAGGCCGAGCGCGCGCTCGAGCACGAGGACGTCCCGGTCGGCTGCGCGATCGTCCTCGACGGCGAGGTGATCGCCGCAGCGCGCAACGAGCGCGAGCTGCGCGGGGACCCGACCGCGCACGCCGAGGTGCTCGCGCTGCGCGAGGCGTCGCGGCGTGTCGGCCGGTGGCGCCTCGACGGCTGCGCGCTCTACGTGACGCTCGAGCCCTGCGCGATGTGCGCGGGCGCGATCGTCCTCGCCCGCCTCCCGCGCGTCGTCTTCGGAGCTACCGACCCCAAGACCGGCGCAGCCGGGTCGGTCCTCGACGTGCTCGCCGAGCCGCGACTCAACCATCGCCCTCAGGTCGCCGGCGGCCTGCTCGCCGGCGAGTCCGCCGACCTCCTGCGCGCCTTCTTCGCCTCCCGCCGCTGACCCGAACGACCCTCAGCGAGGGCGCGAGGCCGGCCGGACCTCGGCGTCGAGCAGGCCCTCGCAGGCGCGCGTGACGAGGTCGAGCACGTCCTCGAAGCCGTCGACCTCGCCGTAGTAGGGGTCCGGGACCTCGAGCTCGCCGGCGGCGACCGCCTCGGGGTCGTACTCGCGCAGCAGCCTGACGCGCGCGCGGGCGTCCTCGTCGGGCGCGAGGGCAAGCAGGTCGTCGTGGTTGGCGCGGTCCATCGCGAGGATCAGGTCGTAGGCGTCGAAGTCGGCGGCATCGACCTGGCGGGCCTGGCCCGTGAGCGCGATGCCGCGATCGCGCGCAGCCGCTGTCGCTCGCTCGTCCGGGGCATGGCCGACGTGCCAGTCACCCGTGCCGGCGCTGTCGATCTCGACCGCGTCGCCGAGACCCTCCCGCTCGAGCAGGTGGCGCATGACCCCCTCGGCGGTCGGCGAGCGGCAGATGTTGCCGAGGCAGACGAACAGCAGGCGCATCGCAGGCCGTCAGACCCGGGCGGGATCCTCGACGGGGTCGAGGACGCCGAGCAGCTCGCCGACGCGGCAGACCAGCAACCGCTCCTCCTCGACCTCGATCCAGACGCCCGCCGACGCCGGGAAGACGACGTGGTCGCCCGGCTTGACCGGCATCTTCACGCCGACCGACTCCCACCAGTCGAGCCCCTGGCCGACCGCCAGCACGATCCCGTGCTGGGGCGGCGGCTCGTTGGTGCCCGGCGGCACGACGAGTCCCGACCGGCGCACCCGGTCAGGGTCGAGCTCCTTGATCACTACGCGGTCGAACAGCGGCCGCAGCTCCTGGCGCATGGTCCGAGAATACGTGCCGGCCGGCAGGTCGTATCGTCCCGTCCATGACCACCACGACGACGCCGGGCGCCGACGCCTACAGCCTCCCCCAGGAGTTCCGGGACTTCCGCGACACGATCCGCGACCTCGTGCAGGGGGTGGTCGCGCCCCGCGCCGCCGAGATCGACGCGACCGGCGAGTACCCGTGGGACGTTCGCAAGGCGTTCGCCGACCACGACCTGCTCGGGCTGCCGTTCCCCGAGGAGCTCGGCGGCACCGGCACCGGAACGCTGATGCTGAACATCGCGATCGAGGAGGTCGCCAAGGCGTGCGCGTCCTCGTCGCTGATCCTGATGATCCAGGAGCTCGGCACGCTGCCGATCCAGCTGCACGGAACCGACGAGCAAAAGCGGCAGTGGCTGCCGCGCTGCGCCGCCGGCGAGTGGACGCCGGCCTTCTGCCTGTCCGAGCCCGAGGCCGGCTCCGACCCCGGCGCGATGCGCACGACCGCCGTCCGCGACGGCGACGAGTGGGTGATCAACGGCACGAAGAACTGGATCACCAACGCGACGATCGCCGACTTCTACGTCGTCTTCGCCGTGACCGACCGCGAGAACAAGCGCTTCTCGGCGTTCATCGTCGAGAAGGATCGCGAGGGCTTCTCGGTCCCGAAGCTCGAGCACAAGCTCGGCATCAAGGGCTCCCCGACCGGCCAGCCGGTCTTCGAGGACGTCCGCGTGCCGGCCGACCACCTGATCGGCGACGAGGGCCGCGGCATGGCCGTCGCGCTCTCGACGCTCGAGCGCACGCGGCTCGGTGCGGGCGCCCAGGCGGTCGGCATCGCCCAGGGCGCCACGGACTACGCCGCGAGCTACGCCAAGGAGCGCATCTCCTTCGGCAAGCCGATCTTCGACCACCAGGCGATCGCCTTCAAGCTCGCCGACATGGAGACGAAGACCGCCGCCGCGCGCGAGCTGCTCTACAAGGCCTGCGCGATGGCCGACCGCAACGAGCGCGGCCTCGGCAAGTACTCCTCGATGGCGAAGCTGTTCGCCTCCGACGTCGCGATGGAGGTCACGGTCGAGGCGGTCCAGGTGCTCGGCGGCTACGGCTACGTGAACGAGTACCCGGTCGAGCGCATGATGCGCGACGCCAAGATCACCCA
>DATABV010000116.1:0-11023 GCA_036259395.1 Thermoleophilaceae bacterium
GAAGCCGGCATTGGCGAACGCAATGTCGAGGCGCCCGAACGAGTCCAGGGCCGCCGCCACCAGTGCCTCGTTGTCCTCCCAGCTCGTCACGTCGGTCGCCACCGCGAGCGCACGGTCGCCACCGCCCAGCTCGCCCGCTAGCGCCGCGAGCTTGTCCTCGGACCGCGCAGCCAGGACCAGCCGGTAGCCGGCCTCCGCCGCATGGCGGGCTGTCGCCGCGCCGATGCCCGAGCTGGCGCCGGTGATCAGGAAGACGGGATCGTCGGCCATCACGCCAACTCTACGCAGTGTGCGCCCCGTCACAGTTGCGGCGATCGCGGCGGCTACCGTCCTAGGACGTTCTGGCCCGAGTCGCTGAGTACGGCGCGGCTCCCTGGCCTGTCCACGTCCCCGACTCCTCGGAGCTGAGTCCTCGATCCGCCCATTGCTCTTGTCATTTCCCCTTGCCATGGCGCTTCTGCTCGCACCCTCCGCGCAGGCCGCCAAGTGCCCGGCCAAGTACAGCCGCGCCGACTTCCACCGGATCGCGGCGAAGGCCTACGACGGTCGCCAGCCGACCACTCGTCACGAGCGCCGGACGCTCGCGCGCGTGGTGCGCTGCCAGAAGCGGCCACGCGCCTCGCGGACGTTGATCCGCGATCACCGCGGGCGCTGGCGCCGGCGCCACCTGCGCGGGCTCGAGCTGCGCAGCATCGCCCCGTACAGCTGCGGCAGGCACGGCCGCTTCGCGGTGCCGTGCTCGATCGTCGAGCGCGAGTCGCGCTACTCGTGGAGCGCCTACAACGCCTCGTCCGGGGCGCTCGGGCCCTACCAGTTCCTCGGCTGGCGGGTGCCGTGGCCGGTGCGTACCGCGAGCGATCGCCTAGCCCACCACCGCATGGCTGCCCGTCTCTGGTCCGGCGGTGCGGGCGCAAGCCACTGGGGCGGCTGGTGACCGTTTGCCGACGTGGTCAGAGGCGCTTCCTGAGGAAGTCGCGCAGGCGCCGCTCGTAGAGGCGCGGGTCGACGTTCCAGGACTCGACGTGTCCGGCGTGCGGGACGCGGTGGTAGGTGACGCTGTCCGGTAGGCGGTTGGCGAAGCCGTCGCTGATCGATATCGGGATGACGTCGTCCTCGAGCCCGTGGAAGAGGAGGATCGGCAGGTCGAGCTCGGCGGTGTGGCGGAGCGCGTCGAGGCGGTCCCAGTCGATCGGGATGCGCAGGTCGATCGCCGTCTCGAGCGCGGTCGAGGTCAGCTTCGGAAGGCCGCGCTCCCCGGCCTGAAAGTCGAAGATCGGCTTCCACGACAGTGCCGGCGCGTCGAGGACCAGGGCGCTGAGGCGACGCGCGAGCGGGGAGCGCTGGGCGAACTGGGTGACGATCGCCCCGCCCATCGAGTAGCCGATCACGACGAGGCGGCGAGCGCCACGGCGGACCGCGAAGCGCGCCGCCGCCTCGACGTCGCGCCACTCGGTCATCCCGAGGTGGTGCAGCCCGTCCGGCGCCGGCGGCGCGCCCGGGTCGTTGCGGTAGGTGATCAGCAGCGACGGCAGCCCGGCGCGGCGCAGCGCCGGAGCGATTCGCAGCCCAGCTCGCGGCGAGCCGTTGATGCCGTGGACGAAGATCGCCCAGGTCGATCCGCGGCCGGGGATCCGCCAGGCCGGCAGCGCGCCGAGCTCGCCCTTGATCGACACGCGCTCGAAGGGGAGGCCACGCGCCTGGCGCGGGTCGCCGCTGTAGACGTCCTGGTCGAGCTCGACCTTCGTGCCGGCGGGCAGGTGCCCCCGCAGCCGGCGCAGCCGGCGCAGCGAGCGCGTGACGGTGTCGGCGTCGGAGTCCACGACGCGACCGGCGATCGCGTGGCCGCCCTCCCACTCGAGCCCGTAGATGCCGGGACGCTCCGTGTCCTCGTCGCGCTCGAGCACCACCCTTCCCGGTGAGCTGGCGCGCACCTCCTCCTCGTAGAAGCGCTCGTCGTGGTCCGGCACCAGGACCAGCGACGAGTAGTTCCAGGTCACCCCGGCCGCGACGCCGAGCAGTAGCGCGACGACTGCGAGCGCTGCGAGCGCTGTCCACCTGCGGCGTCCCACTGCGCGAGCCTATCTGCGGCCGCTGACAGGATCCGGCACAGGCGCCTAGAGCGCTGCGCTCAGCCGGCGCGGCGCCGTCCGCGCGGACAGCGCCGCGACCTCGATGCTCTCGACGTTGCATGGCAGGACCTCGACGGTCCGACGGCTGCCGAAGACGACGCTGAGGACGGCTCCGCCGGAACCGCCGGAGAGTCGGAGCGCCTCGTCGAGCACGTCCGCGCGCGCCGCGGCCGGCACGCCGCACTCGTCGAGGAAGCGTTCGGGCAGCGGACCCGAGAGCTCGTCGGCGGAAAGCTCGAGCTGCTCGCTGCGAAAGCCGCCTGACGTGACGCTGGCCGTCGGCGTCAGCAGACAGGTCGCCATGTCGTCGGGGACGGCGTCGGCTTCGACGGCGACGCGCTCGAGCAGATCGGTTGCCGAGGCGCCGGGTCCGGGCTCCGCTACCAGCTGGCCCAACCGCTCGCGGCCGAGCAGACCGTCAGGCGTGCGAGCCTCGGCCAGACCGTCCGTATAGAGGCAGGCGAGTGTCCCGGGCGGGAGCGGCACGGTGGTCTGACGCAGTCCCGTGCGCTCGCCGATGCCGATCGGCGGCGACGAGCCGGCGACCACCGGGTCGAACGGGGCGCCGTGGACGACGATCGGCGCCGGGTGCCCGGCGCACGCGTAGGTGAGCGATCCGTCGCGTGGGTCGTGGATCGCGAGCAGTACCGTCGCGAAGTCGCCGCCGAGGCCGTCGCCGATCACGCGACCGGCTACCTGGAGCGCGGCTCGCGGCGCAAGGCCGGCCTCGAGGTACGCGCGCAACGTGTAGCGCATGAAGGCCGTGCGCTCGAGCGCCTCACGGCCGTGGCCGGACACGTCGCCGATCACGAAGCCGACGCGGTCGCCGGTCAGGCGCAGCACGTCGTAGAAGTCGCCGCCCGCGGCAGGCCCGTCGGCCGGCCTGTAGGCGACGGAGGCGCGCAAGCCGGGGAGCTCGTCCGGGATCGCGGGAAGCAGCGCGCGCTGCAGCAGTCCGACCTCGCCCAGCAGCTCAGTGCGCTGGCGGGCCAGCGAGCGCGCGCGCAGGGCCGTGACGGCGTAACCGCCGGCAAGCGATAGCGACAGCAGGCCGAGAGCGGCGAGCGCGAGCTTCATCCACGCCGGGACCGTCTCGATGATGTCGCGCACGGTGCGGACGACCGGTGAGCTGCCGCCGCCGGCCTGACGGTCCGGGCGGCGCTCGCGTGCGCGGCGGCCCTCGTCGGACGCGCGTCGTGCGGGTGACGCTGGCTGCCTGCCGCGGGTCGACGCGTCGCCGGCAAGGCGATCCGGCGTCGCCCGCAGCGGGCCGCTGGCCGTCCGTCGGTTGAGGTGCCGTCCGCGCCGGTCGCTCCCAGTCGATCGCCTGCTCGGTCGGCCGTCGTTCGCCCGTCCGTTGTCGACCGGCACCGGGGTCGTCGCCGGTGCCGCGGGAGCGGGAGAGACCGGCGCGGCTGGCGAGGTCGCCGGGGCGGTTGGCGTCGCTGAGGCGACCGGCGGGTCGGGAGAGGGGGGCTCCGCCACCGCCGATGGCTGCCCCTGCTTGCCCGCATGCGCAGGTTTGCCCGGCTTCACCTTGATCGGCTTGACCGGCTTCGCGGCGGCCGGCGGGAGGGCCGGCGCGGACGGCACCGGCGCACTCGTACCCTGGATCGACCCCTGTCCGGGCTGGCCGGTCGGGAGCCGCTCCAGCACCTTCTTGGCCTGTCCTGGCGGCAGCGAGCCCATGGCGCCGTCCTGTTTCGCAGCGGCCGTCGCCGGAGCGATTGCCGCAACCATCAGGGCGCATACCGTCACGGCGCTTCGCGAGTTGAAGCCCATCCCTCCGGCTTCGACAGCCGCCGCGCACCCGCTGAGCCTCCGCGACGCCCGCCGAACGAACGTCCACCGTCACGCGGTCGACGCGTCCGGCAGGAGAGACTCGCTGTTGCTCCCGCTACCAGGTGTCGACGAAGCGGCGCTCGGCGCTCGGCTCGCCCGGGTGCGCCGCGGCTGTGGCCAATGTCGAGGCGATCAGGGCGCGTGTCTCGGCCGGGTCGATCACGTCGTCGATCTCGAACAGTGTCGCCGCGTTGAGCGCCTTCGCATTGTCCTCGGCGGCAGCGGTCAGGTCGCGCACCCGCTGCTCGCGCTCGGCCTCGTCGGGGATCGCGTCGAGCTCCTTGCGCAGGGCGAGCCTGACTGCACCCTCGAGGCCCATCGGGCCGAGGTGCGCCGACGGCCAGGCGACTGTCAGCAGCGGCTCATGCGTGCTGCCGGCCATCATCGCTTGCGCGCCGAGCCCATAGCCGCGGCGCAGGACCACGGCGACGAGCGGCACGCGCAGTGCGGCGCCGGTGACCAGCAGCCGCGAGCCATGGCGCACGAGGCCGGTCGCCTCCGCTTCGGGGCCAACCATCATCCCCGGCGTGTCGACGAGCGAGACGATCGGCAGGGCGAAGGCATCGCAGAGCTGCATGAAGCGCGCGGCCTTGTCCGCCGCGTCGCTGGTGATCGCGCCCGCCGTGTGACGCGTGTCGTTAGCGACGAAGCCGACCGGCCGCCCCTCGATCCGTCCGAGCGCCGTGACGATCTCGCGGCCGAAGCGCTCGCGCAGGAAGGCAACCGATCCCTCGTCGGCGAGCGTCTCGACGATCGGCTCGACGGCGTAGGCGCGCCGCTGGCGCTCGGGCACCATGTCGCGCAGCCGCCTCTGGTCCGGCTCGCGGCCCGGCGGCGTTGGCCCCTGGAAGTAGCCGAGCAGCCGCTTGGCGACCGCCGTCGCCTCCCGCTCGTCGGCGACCAGGACGTCGATGACGCCGTTGGGTGCCTGCATCTCGATCGGGCCGACGGCGTCGGGCTCGACCTTGCCGAGCCCTCCGCCCTCGATCATCGCGGGGCCGCCCATGCCGAGCGACGCGTTCTCGGTGGCGACGATAAGGTCGGAGCAGCCGGCGATCACGGCGTTGCCGGCGAAACAGCGGCCCGCGACGACGGCGATCCGCGGGGCCACGCCGGAGAGACGTGCCCATAGCGCGAAGGCGCGCACGTCGAGCGCGGATACGACGGGGTAGTCCGTGTCTCCGGGCCGTCCTCCGCCACCCTCGGCGAAGAAGACCGTCGGCAACCGCATGCGCTCGATCAGCTCGAACAGGCGGTCCTTCTTTCGGTGACCAAGCGCGCCCTGGGTTCCCGCGAGCACGGTGTAGTCGTAGGAGAGGACCGCGCACGCTGCGTGCTCGCCGAACAGATCGCCGTTCACTCGAGCCGTCCCGCCGATCAGCCCGTCAGCGGGCGTTCGCGCGATCAGGTCATCGAGCTCGCGGCGCTGGCGCTGAGCCGCGATCGCGAAGCGCCCGTACTCCACGAACGACCCCGGGTCGACGAGGTCCTCGACGTTCTCGCGCGCCGTCCGGCCACCGGCGGCACGGCGCCGCTCGACCGCGTCGGGCCGCGCCGCGTCTCGTGTCAGCGCACGGCGCGCCAGCAGCTCGGTCAGATCGTCGCGCTCGTGCTCGCTCATTCCGCGCCTCCTCGTCACCGGCTCCCCATTGCGGCCCGATCATGGCGGACCTCAGGGAGGAGCGGAGGATCGTCCCGGACCGCGGGCGCCCGCTAGCGTCACGTTCGTGTCCACGAAGCCCACGCCGATCGACGAGGAGCTTGCGGCCTATGTGACCGCGCACGCGGGCGGACGCGACGAGGTCCTGCTGGCGGTCGAGCGCGAGACCGCCGAGCTCGGTTCGCTCGCGAACATGCAGACGAGCCCCGAGCAGGCGGCGCTGCTCGAGCTGCTAGCCAGGTCGGTCGGGGCGCGGCGCGCGATCGAGATCGGGACCTTCACCGGCTACGGAGCGATCCGGATCGCGCGCGGGCTCGGCGACGACGGCTCGCTGCTGTGCTGCGAGCTGGAGCAGCGCTGGGCCGACGTCGCGCGCCGCAACGTCGACCGCGCGGGCGTCGGCGAGCGCGTCGAGTCCGTGATGCTCGGCATGGCCGACGGCCTCACGCTCGTCCGCCGCTTGGGCTAGGGCCTCCGCAGGACCGAGCCGGGTGGTGGCGAATGGTCTTCCGACGATGCCTAGCCAGGGCAACAGGACGCTGATCCTCGCGGCGATGATCTTCGCGGTGTCGATGACCTTCATCGATCAGACGATCGTCGCGCTCGCCGTCCCGGAGCTTCAGAAGGACCTCGGGCTGTCGGAGACGGGTACGCAGTGGATCGTCAACGCCTACCTGCTGTCGCTCTCGGCGCTGTTCGCGTTCGGCGGGCGGCTCGCCGATATCGCCGGCCACCGGCGGATGGTGATCGTCGGGGTGGTCACGTTCGCGACGGCGTCCGCACTCTGCGGGGCGACCCCTACCGGCGATCTCGGCGAGGCCTGGATGATCGTCTTCCGCGTGATCCAGGGCGCCGGCGCGGCGATCATGTTCCCCGCCGCGCTGGCGATCGTCGTCGCGGCCTACCCGGTCGGCGAGCGCGGCAAGGCGCTCGCGGTCTTCTTCGGTATCACCGGCGCGCTCACCGCCGTAGGCCCGATGGCCGGCGGCTACCTAACCGAGTGGACCTGGCGCTCGATCTTCTGGATCAACGTGCCGGTGGCGATCATCGCGCTGATCCTGACCATGCGCGCGAAGCCGTCCGACGAGCGTACCCCGGCGCCGATCGACTGGGCCGGCACCGCGCTGATCGCGGCCGGCATGGGCCTAGCGGTGCTTGGGCTGCAGCAGTCGAGCATCTGGGGCTGGGACAGCGTCGCGACATGGGGCTGCATCGTCGCCGGACTGCTGCTGCTCGCCGCCTTCGCCCGCCGCGAGCTGCGCACCGAGCACCCGCTGATCGACGTGCGGATCTTCCAGGACCGCGGCTTCGCGGTCAACAACGCCGTCCTGTTCCTGCTGATGATCGTCTTCGTCCCGCTGTTCTTCTTCACCAGCCTCTACGCGCAGATCTCGCTTGGCGAGGATGCATCCCAGGCCGGCCTCTACCTGCTCGTCTTCTTCGGCGGCTTCGGTGTCGCTTCGCAGTGGAGCGGGCGGATCTACGACGCCAAGGGCGTGCGCGCCGCCGTCGTGCCCGGCTGCGCCTTGGCCGCCGTCGGCTTCTACCTCTGGGCCGGCAGCCTGACCGACTTCGACCTCGGCGACCAGTGGATCTACATCGTGATGGCCGGTGCCGGGGTCGGCTTCGTGCTCGGTCCGGCCAGCACCGACGCGCTCAACCGCGTCGCGCGCAACCGTTACGGCGAGGCGACCGGCATCAACCAGACCGTTCGCAACTTCGGCGCGAGCATCGGCCTGGCCGTGCTCGGCACGATCCTGATCCTCCGCAACAAGGTGAACATCGAGGCCTCGCTCGGCGACCTCGGCGTGCCGAAGGAGCGGGCGGACGAGGTCGCCGCGGCGCTATCGCAGTCCGGCAGCGGCGAGCAGTCGGGCTCCTTCGGTGAGATCTCCGGCCGCGCGGCCCAGCGCATGTTCGAGGCCGTCCAGCACGACTTCGCCCAGTCGACGCAGACGATCTTCTACGTCATGGCCGGCGTCATGGTCGTGGCCTTCCTCGTCGCCGTCGTCGGCCTGCCGAAGGGCCGTGTCGAGGGCGCCAACGAGGCTGAGGTACCGACGCCCGCTCCCTCCTAGCTACGCCACCGCCTCCAGCAGCCCGCCCGCCTCGACGAGCTCCAGCTCGAGCATCCGGTAGCCGCCCTCATCGAACAGCACGACCAGGCGGCTGTCCTCGGTCCGCTGGACGGTACCCTCGCCCCAGCGGTCGTGACGGACGCGCGACCCGGCGGGGTACGTGTCGACTTCCTCGCTCTCGGCGTAGCGACCGGCCTCGCAGTTGTCGCAGTTCCCGCACGGCCCTTGGAAGGGCTCGCCGAAGTAGGAGACCGAGAACTCGCGCCGGCACGATCCGTGCTCAGCGTAGGCGCGGATCATCTCGACGCGCGTGCGGTCGAAGTCGCGTCGACGCTGCTCGCGCTCGACGGCTGCCTCGACCCCGCCGGCGTCGTCGAGGCGCCCGAGGATCGCCCGCACGCGCCGCGGCGAGAGCTTCAGGCGCGCGGCCAGCGCGTCCGCGTCGGCCTTCGCCGCTGGGCCGCGCAGCAGGTCGTCGACGGCGCGCAGGTGGTCCGCGCCGATCGTGCCGCTGACGAAGAACCGGCGCAGCCCAAGGTCCTCGGGGCGGTAGAGCAGCAGCGCCCGCGCGGCGTCGCCGTCGCGGCCGGCGCGCCCGGCCTCCTGCCAGTAGGAGTCGACCGACTCACTGACGCTCGCGTGCAGGACCCAGCGCACGTTCGGCTTGTCGATCCCCATACCGAAGGCAACCGTCGCGACGACGACATCGGCGCGATCCTCCATGAACTCCCGCTCGACGGCGATCCGCGCCTTCTTGCCCATCCCGGCGTGGTAGGCGCACGCACGCTGCCCCTGCTCGGCGAGGTCGGCGGCGATCCGGTCGGCGTCGCGCCGGGTCGCGGTGTAGACGATCCCGCCGGGCTCGGCCTCGCGGACCCACTCGAGCAGGCGGGCGTGCTTGCGCTGGGCGTCGCGGAAGCGCTCGACGCCGAGCCAGAGGTTCGGCCGGTCGAAGCCGCGCACCACGACGGCGGGGTCGCGCATGCCAAGCCGCTCGACGATCTCGTCGCGGACCGGGGGAGCGGCCGTCGCCGTCAGCGCCAGGACCGTCGGCCGCCCGAGCGCCTCGGCCACCTCGCCGAGACGCAGGTAGTCGGGGCGGAAGTCGTGCCCCCACTCGCTGACGCAGTGCGCCTCGTCGACGACCATCAGCGACGGCTCGGCGCGGCGCAGCTGCGCCAGGACCTCCTCGTTGGCGAGCTGCTCGGGAGCGAGGAAGAGGAACTCGAGCCGGTCCCGGCGCAGATCGCGCAGCGCGCGGTCGCGCTCACGGGCGCCGACCGCCGCGTTGACGTGCGCGGCGCCCTCGTCGGTCGCCTCGTCGAGCGCATTGACTTGATCGCGCTGGAGTGCGAGCAGCGGCGAGACGACGACGGTCGGGCCATCGACCAGCAGCGCCGCCACCTGGTAGATCGCCGACTTCCCCGCGCCCGTCGCCAGAACGGCAAGCGTGTCGCGACCGCTGAGCACGGCCTCGATCGCCTCTCGCTGTCCCGGACGCAGCTCCGTCCACCCGAACGTCTCGCGCGCGACGCGCTCGATGCGGTCCATCTACGAAGGTTGTGCGTCCGGCGTGCGACCGCTCGCTAGAGCGAGTCCTCGGCCTTTTTGTAGGCGATCTGGAGGACGTCGGAGCCGAAGACGGTGGTCAGGATCCCGGCGATGAAGCGCGTCGGACGCGGCGCCACGACGAGGCCGCCGGCGAACGCGGTGGCGATCCAGACGCTGAGACAGTAGGGGCAGAGCACGAGCTCGCCGACCGCGCGCCGGACGCCCTCCCCGCGGGCCCGCTCGCGGAACTTGGGCCTGGGGGCGCGCGGGTCCGGCTCGACCTCGGTGAACGGCGCACGGACCGCGCTCGTCACGCGCTCCTTGGCGATCAGGCGCGACGCCTTGTGGGTGGCGATCGCGACCAGCGCGAGGTCACCCGGCGACACCTTCTCGGGCAGCTCACGGCCCGACGCCCTGATCCAGGCTGAGAAGCTCGCGACGAGCGTCAGGAAGAGGCCGGTCAGCGTCGCGTAGCCGCGCACTGGGCGCTCGCGCGGCTGCGGCTCCTGGACTGGGTCTCCGGACCGGACGGAGTCTTTTACGGGCACGGCCATGACCGCCCTACTACCCGGATCGGGCAAGCCCATGCATAGGCAGATAGTCAGCGTCTTCTCGCCACGACCCGACGCGGTTAATCTCGCCTTGGTGAACACGCTGCTCAAGAGCAACGTGACCGTCAGCGGCCAGCCGACCGGGCAGCCGATGGTCTTCGCGCACGGCTTCGGCTGCGACCAGAACATGTGGCGGTACGTGACGCCGGCCTTCGAGGACCGCTACCGCGTCGTGCTGTTCGACCATGTCGGCGCGGGGAAGTCGGATCTCTCCGCCTACGACTCGCGCCGCTACTCGTCGCTCGACGGCTACGCCGAGGACGTGCTCGAGATCTGCGCCGCGCTCGAGCTCGAGCGGGTCGTCTTTGTCGGGCACTCGGTCAGCGCGATGATCGGTGTGCTGGCTGCGATTCGCGAGCCGGAGCGGTTCGACAAACTCGTGCTGATCGGGCCGTCGCCGTGCTACGTCGACGACGACGGCTACGTCGGCGGCTTCAGCCGCGCCGACGTCGACGAGCTGCTCGACTCGCTCGACAGCAACTACCTCGGCTGGTCGACCGCGATGGCGCCGGTGATCATGGGCAACCCCGACCGGCCGGAGCTCGGAGCCGAGCTGACCAACAGCTTCTGTGCGACCGACCCGGAGATCGCAAGCCAGTTCGCGCGCGTGACCTTCCTCTCCGACAACCGCTCGGACCTACCGCGGCTCGCGATCCCGACGCTCGTCCTCCAGTGCTCCGAGGACCCGATCGCCCCGCGGCCGGTCGGCGAGTTCGTCCGTGACCAGATCCCCGACAGCCGCTTCATGCAGCTCAGCGCGACCGGTCACTGCCCCAACCTGAGCCACCCGGACGAGACGGTCGCGGCGATCGAGGCGTTCCTCTGAGCGACCGGGCCGCCACCTCGGGCGACGGTCGCGAGCGCGATCTACCGCCCCAGCCGAGCGCGGAGGAGCTCTACGAGGATGCCCCTTGCGGCTACCTGTTGGCGCTGCCCGACGGGACCGTGATCAGGGCGAACCGGACGCTGCTCGAGTGGACCGGCCACAGCCACGAGGAGATCGTCGGCCGCCGCTTCGCCGATCTCCTCAGCGCCGGCGGACGGATCTACCACGAGACCCACTACGCACCGCTCTTGGCGATGCAGGGGGCCGTTCGCGAGATCGCGCTCGAGATGGTGCGGGCGGACGGCACTCGCATGCCGGTGCTGGTC
>DATABV010000117.1:0-18410 GCA_036259395.1 Thermoleophilaceae bacterium
GGCCTTTCTAAGCCGCCTTTGCGACTTGCTTTCTAAGTCTCTCGAGCCGGTTGCGCACGCTTGCGTCCAGCACCATGTTCCCGACCTGGAGCACCAGACCGCCGAGCACGTCGGGGTCGACGCGGCTGGTCAGCTCGACCCGCTCGCCGGTCTGCTGCTCGATCTGCCTGCCGATTCCCTCGACGAGCTGCGAGTCGAGCTCGACCGCGCTAGTCACCGACACCGGCAGCAGCTTGTTCTCGCGCCGCCAGAGCCGGTCCAGCTCGGCCCTCACCCTGAAGATAGCGGGCATCCGGTGGCGCTCCGCGAGCAGCTCGAGGAAGCGGACGAAGTTCTCGTCGGCGTCCTCGACCAGCGCCCCGATGCCGTCCTTCTTCTCCTGCGAGGAAAAGTACGGCGAGAAGAAGAAGACCTGGAGGTCGCGGCTCTCGGAGAGCACGTCGGCGAACTGGCCGAGCTCCTCGTGCACGCGATCGAGGACGCCCTGCTGCTGGGCGACCTCGAACAGCGCGCGGCTGTAGACCTCGGCGATCTCCTCCATGGCCTAGGAGCGTCCCTCCGAGCCGGCCAGCGCAGAGAAGTCGACCTCGCTCAGCGCCTCCTCGATCAGGCGCCGGTGGTCGGCGTCGTCGAGCGACTTGCGGGTCACCTTCTCGGTCGCGATGACCGTCAGGTCGGCGACCTCCTTGCGGATCTCGTCGAGCGCGCGCCGGGTCTCGGCCTCGATGTCCTTGCGCGTCGTCGCGAGCAGCTCCTCGCGGTACTCCTTGGCCGCGCCCTTGACGTCCTCCATGTGCGAGTCGGCCGCCTTGCGTGAGCGCGCGACGATCTCCTCGGCCTGCTCACGCGCCTCGCGCAGCCGCGCGCGGTACTCCTCGAGCAGCTGGTCGGCCTCCTCCTTGGTGCGCGCGGCGGCGTCGATCGACTCGTCGATCGCCCGGCGCCGCTTGTCGAGCGCCTCGCCGATCACCGGGAACGCGAACTTGGCGAGGATCGCCATCGAGATGCCGAACGCGATCAGCGTCCAGAGCATCAGCCCGACGTCGGGCGATACGAGGAAGCTGCCGCCCTCGTCCTCGGCGCCGGCCTCGGTGGCCGCCAGGACGAGCGTCGCGATTTCGGTGAATGCCTCCACGATCAGCTCCCTATGCGAGGAAGAATGCGATCAGGCCGAAGATGAACGTGTAGAAGGCGACCGCCTCGGTCAACGCGAAGCCGAGCCAGCGAATCGACTGCAGCTCGGCCGCCATCTCTGGCTGGCGGGCGACCGACTCGATCTCCTTGCCGAAGATGATGCCGATGCCGATGCCGGCGCCGATCGAGCCGAGGCCGGCGCCGACGCCGAGGGCGATCGCGCGGCCCGCGTCGGTGATGGCCTGAGCGTCGGCCGACTGGGCGAGTGGGAGCAGCAGGTCCACTTGTTCTCCTTAGTGACTGTCGGCGGTTGCTCCGCCGAGGTAGATGGAAGTGAGGATCGCGAAGATGAATGCCTGCAACGTCGCGACCAGGCCGATCTCGAAGAGGAAGAACGGGATCGCCATGCCGAGCGTGATCACGCCCAGCGCGGAAATTCCGAGCAGCACGACGAGTCCACCGGCCATGAACAGGATCAGCAGGTGGCCGGCGAGGATGTTCGCGAACAGCCGCACCGACAGCGAGATGATCCGGACGATGTCGGAGATCACCTCAATCACGAAGAGCGGGATCGCGCCGACCCCGGACATCCCGGGCGGCACGAAGCTCTTCATGAAGCCGACGAAGCCCTTCACCCTGATGCCCTCGATGTGGTAGGCGATCCAGACGACGAGCGTCAGCGCGAGCGGGATCGAGAGGTTGGCAGTCGCGGCGTAGATCGCCAGCGCCGGGACCTCGGCCCCGAAGATGTTGACCGGGTGCTCGGTGTTGGTCGGCAGCGGCAGGTAGCCGAGCATGTTCGAGAACCAGATGAAGAAGAAGAGCGTGGCCACGAACGAAAACCACTTGGTCGCCATCGGCCGGCCCATGTTCTGGCCGGTGATGTTGTTGCGCGTCAGGTCGTAGGCGACCTCGATCGCCGTCTGGACGCGGTTCGGACGCGCCTGCATGCGGCGGGCGATGAAGACCATCGTCGCCGTCGTAGCGGCGGCGGCGAGGAAGAGGTACATCACCGCCTTGTTGATGCTCATGTCGATGCCGAGGACGTTCAGCTCGATCCACGGCTGGAGACGGAACTCCTCCTGCGGCTGGAAAGCCTCGTTGCGCCCCTCGCTGCCGAAGAGCACGCCGAACACGACCGCGAGCAGGAGCCAGAGGCCGAGGCCGATGAAGACCTTGGTGCGCGTCCTCATCGGCGCGCTCCGGCGACCGGTCCCGCCGCGAGCTGAAGGACCAGCGCGCAGCTGAATAGGACCGCGGCGAGGATCGCCGCCGGCAGGCCCGCGTCGCGGTCGGCGAGACCGACGGCGGCGACCGACGCTGTGACGAGCATGAGCCGGATCAGCATCGACAGGCCGACCACCCGCATCACCCTGGCCCGGTCGCCGCTGGCGAGCGCGCGGCGCTTCGCCAGCGCGATGATCCAGCGCTGCGCGATCCAGGCCACGGCGACCGCGGCCCATCCGAGCAGTGGGAGGCCCGCGATCAGGAACAGCGGCAGGGCCAGTGCGAGCACCAGCAGGTCCAGGCCACGGAGCAGGGTGAGGAGGAAACCAGCCTCTCCCGACCCCTCGGGTGTTACGACTGCGTGAGCGGTCAAGGGGCGAGAGACTCTATAGGAATGGCTTGTTAAAGGCCTTTGTGGCGAAAATCACACCGCTGTTGCAAGCCGTCACACCACGCGCAGGATTGCCTCGACGACTCGCTCGTCGAACTGGCGACCGGCACCGCGGCGCAGCTCCTCGGAGGCCGTCGCGGCATCGAGCGCCGGCCGGTACGGGCGCGCGGCGGTCATCGCCTCGTAGGCGTCCGCGACGGCGAGGATCGACGCCTCGAGCGGCACCTCGCCGGCCGTCCGCCCGGCCGGATAGCCCGTCCCGTCCGGGCGCTCGTGGTGCGCGAGGATCCACTCGCCGATGTCGTCGAAGTCGGTGGTGTCGAGCATCCGCGCGCCGATCGCGGGGTGCGATCGGATCCATGTCCACTCGTCGGCGGTGAGCGGCCCGCGTTTGCGCAGCAGCTCGTCGGGCACGCCGACGCGGCCGACGTCGTGGAGGATGCCGGCGATCCGCAGGCGCTCGACGGCATCGGGCGGCAGCCCGAGCTCACGGGCGATCAGCTCGGCGTAGCGGCCGACGCGCTGGCTGTGCGTAGCGCTGCCCGAGTCGCGGACGTCGAGCGCCTCGGCGAGCCCGAGCAGCGTCACCAGCTCGACGTGGACCTCGTCGCGGCCGTGCGGGGCGCGCGCCAGGATGCCGGGGACCTCGGCGCTCGAGATGACGGCACGGTTGCGACCGAGGCGCTTGGCCGCGTACAGCGCTTGGTCGGCGGCCTGCAGGAGCGCCTCGCCGGTCTGGCCGTGGATCGGGAAGCTGACGATCCCGAAGCTCGCCGTCAGCTGTCCCGCGCCAGGCGGCTCGAACGTCTCCTCGATCTCCACTCGCAGCCGCTCGGCAAGCACGTACGCGCCGTGCTCGTCGGTGTCCGGCGCCACGATCGCGAACTCCTCGCCTCCGATTCGCGCCGCGACGTCCCAGCTGCGCTTCATCGCGCGGATCGTCTCGCCGACGCGGCACAGGACGTCGTCGCCGGCAGCGTGGCCGAAGCGATCGTTGAGCTCCTTGAAGCGATCGAGGTCGCCGACGATCACGCTCAGCCCGCGGTCCGCCCGCCGGGCGCGCTCGAGCTCGACGTCGAAGGCCTCCTCGAAACCGCGCCGGTTGAGCAGACCGGTCAACGGGTCGGTCCGAGCGGCGTCGGTGAGGCGCGAGATCATGCCGGTCAGCCGATCGCGAATGACGCCGACGACGAGACCGGCGGTGCTCAACGTGACGATCGTCGCGACCCACGAGTCGATCGGCGTCCAGTCGAGGTCGCGCAAGCCCAGCTCCACGCCGAAGAGCGCTCCCAACACCGCCGTATGGACGAGGGCCGCCGGCAGCGGGAAGAAGTAGAAGGCGTAGACGGCGATCCACAGGTACGGCAGCGGGCCGTACGGGGCCTGATCGCCGAAGCTGTAGATCGCCACCGTCGCGAGCAGCGTCGCCAGAACCGTGCCGGCGTGAAAGCACCAGAGCGGGATCCGGTCGAACCCGATCAGGGCGATCGCTGCGAGCGTCGCCGAGCCCACCGCCACGACCACGAGTCCGGTTACGTCGATGTCCGGGCCCTGCGGCGGCGCCAGGACGAGCAGCGCGAGGGCGGACCCGGCGAGCGCGAACCAGAACGCTGTCCGGGCCATCGCCGCGCGGCCGCCGGGCACGTTCGCCGCCGGGTCGTTCGATGTCTTCCAGCCGAGGCGCTCGCGAAGGGGCGGATCCATATCCGTGCTCAGTTCTCCCGCGGCGCCTACCCCGTGCGGGATGGCAGCCCGCTCGGGGTTTGCAAGATCTCGTCCAATATAGGCCCGCCTGCCGATATGCGCCAATCGGCCAGGGGCCCCACTGGCAAGCCGCAGGGCGCGCCCGGCGGCTAGCGTTGCAGCCGTGTGGGTCAGCCGCGATCTCGTGCTCGAGCCCCGTCCGCGCGGCTTCCACCTGATCACGTCGGAGGTCGTCGGGGCGCTCCCCGAGCTGCGCCAGCTGGCGGCCGGACTGCTCCAGGCCCAGATCCTCCATACGTCGGCGTCGCTTACGCTGAACGAGAACGCCAGCCCCGACGTCCGCGCCGACTTCGAGTCCTGGTTCACCCGTGCGGTCCCAGAGGACGCTCCGTACTGGCGCCACACGCTCGAGGGCCCCGACGACATGCCGGCGCACATCAAGGCGTCGCTGTTGGGCCCTTCGGTGACCGTTCCGATTCGTCACGGGCGCCCGCTACTCGGGACTTGGCAGGGCATCTACCTCTGCGAGCACCGCGACCGCGGCGGCCCGCGGTCGCTGGCGCTGACGTTGACCGGCGAGTAGGGCATTTCGTCTCTGGCGGCTCGCCGCATGGTATGCGAACGTATGTTCGCATGCGATGGGACGCGCTCAGCATCGAGGACGAGGCGACGCGACAGCTGCCGGGCTACCGCGAGCCGGCCACCGTTCGGACCTTCGACGCACCGGAGGCGATGGACATCCGCTTCTATGAGGTTCGCGCGAAGTCGGCGCTCAACCGCGTGCCCGAGGCCTCGCGGATGCCGTTCCGCTGGACGGTCAACCCTTACCGCGGCTGCACCCACGCGTGCGTCTACTGCCTCGACGGCGGAACGCCGATCCTGCTGTTGGACGGGACGACCCGGCCGCTGTCGGAGCTGCGACCGGGCGACCGGATCGTCGGTACGGAGCTGGTCGGCGCTCGCCGCCGCTACGCGATCACCGAGGTCCTCGCGCACTGGCAGACGCTGAAGCCGGCCTACCGCGTGGCGCTCTCCGACGGCACCGCCCTGGTGGCGAGCGCCGACCACCGCTTCCTCACACGCGCCGGCTGGCGACAGGTCACCGGCAACGAGCCGGGAGGGCCGCGGCGCCGTCTCAGCGCCAGCGACCAGCTGCTCGGCCCGGGACTGGCCGCTGGCCAGACGGCGACGGCCGGCGAGCCGGTCGAGTCCTCGCGCGGGCTCTGGGTCGACTCGATCGAGCCGCTCGGCGAGGAGCGCGTGCTGTTCGACATCACGACCGGGACCGGGGACTTCGTCGCAAACGGGGTGGTCAGCCACAACTGCTTCGCCCGCCCGACGCACAAGTTCCTCGACCTCTCGGCGGGCAGGGACTTCGAGCGCGAGATCGTCGTCAAGGTCAACGCCCCGGAGGCGCTGCGCGCTCAGCTCTCGCGACCGTCGTGGAAGCGCGAGCACGTCGCACTCGGCACCAACACGGACCCCTACCAGTGGGTCGAGGGCCGCTACCGCCTGATGCCGGGCATCTGGGAGGCGCTGCGCGACAGCGGCACGCCCTGCTCGGTGCTGACCAAGTCGCCGCTGCTGCTGCGCGACATGGCGCTGATGAAGGAGCTCGTCGAGCAGGTCGGCTTCACCGCGAGCCTGTCCGTGCCGACGCTCGACGAGCGGGCGTGGCGTGCGACCGAGCCGCACACGCCGCATCCGCGCGCGCGGCTGGAGGCGGTCGGCGAGCTGAACCGCGCCGGCGTGCCGACAGGCATCCTGATCGCGCCGCTGATGCCGGGAGTCAACGACTCCCCGGAGCAGGTCGAGCGGATCCTCGAGCTGGCGACCGAGGCCGGCGCGACGAGCGTCGGCGGCCTGCACCTCCACCTGCGCGGCGAGGTGCGCGGGATCTTCATGGACTGGCTGCGCTCCGAGCGCCCCGACCTCGTGCCGCGCTACGAGGAGCTCTACGCGCGCGGCGCCTACGCTCCGCGCGCCGAGCGCGAGCGCGTCGCCGCGCTCGTCGGCCGACGCGGACCGAAGTGGCCGCGACGCGGAACGCTGCGGCCGCGACGCGAGCCTCCCGGACAGGACGACGACGGGTTTGAGCAGCCCTCGCTCTTCTGATCCGACATCGGACCTCAGGCCCCCCGTACCCCCCGCGGCGCCGGGCCGGTCGAAGGAGGGCTGACGGCGTCGAACTCGCCCGTCTCGACCTCGCGCTCGATCTCCTGCTCGATCTCCGCCTCGCTCAACGAGGGACCCTCACGCCGCAGCTGGCGCTCGCGGAAACGGCGGAACTTGAGGATCTCGAGCACGAGCACGAGGTAGAGGCTCGCGGCGAGCGCGATGAGCCCGAATGCGGCCATCACGACCGTCCAGCCGAGGTTGAAGCTGCCGCCGTCGTCCGAGTAGGGCACGAAGCGCAGGGCCAGCGCCAGCGCGGCCAGCGACAGCGTCCAGGCGTAGAGGTAGAGCACCGTGCGCCGCTGCGAGAAGCCGATGTTCGCGAAGCGGTGGTGGAAGTGCCAGGTGTCGGCGGAGTAGACGGGGCGGCGGTACTTGATCCGCTTGGCTACGACGAACGTGGCGTCGGCGGCCGGCACGGCGAGGATCACGAGCGGGAAGAACAGCGCGACGACCGCGGCAGTCTTCAGCACCCCCTGGATCGCGACGCAGGCGAGCAGCAGGCCGAGCAGGTTCGACCCCGAGTCGCCCATGAAGACTGAGGCCGGATGGAAGTTGTGGCGCAGGAAGCCGACCGCGGCGCCGGCCGTGGCGGCCGCGAGGATCGCGGGATCGACGCGGTCGAGCGAGAGTGCGATGACCGCGAACGTCGCCGCGGCGATCGTGCAGACGCCGGCGGCCAGCCCGTCGACCCCGTCGGTGAAGTTGACGACGTTCATCACCGCGACGATCCCGAGCAGCGTCAGCGGGTAGCCCCAGTCGCCGATGTCGAGCGGATCGACGAACGGCAGCGTGATGTTCTCGACGCGGACGTCGCAGGCCACCGGGATCAGCGCCGCGGCGAGCTGGCCGAGTAGCTTCAGGACGGGGTTCAGGCCGCCGGGCTTGGCGTCGTCGACCGCCCCGACGAGGGTGATCGCCGCGGCGCCGGCGAGGATGCCGCGCGTCGCCTGGTCGCCGGGCAGGAACAGGGCGCCCGCGAGCAGCACGCCCGCCAGGATCGCCAGCCCACCGAGCCGGGGCATGGGGGCATCGTGGAGGTCGCGCTCGCGCGGCAGCGCGACCGCCCCGACCCGCGTGGCGAGCCGGGCGGTGAGCGGCGTCAGCAGCAGTGCGACAGCCGCCGCGACGAGGAACGCCCAGAGCGCGTCGAGGTCGTTCATCCGGGCCAGCCTACTGGCGGCCCAGGTCAGCCCTGGGGCAGGACCCAGAAGGCGATGACGGCGTACTGCAGCGCGGCCGCGACGATCACAAGGGCGTGGAAGACCTCGTGGTAGCCGAAGACCGCCGGCACGGGGTCGGGCCGGCGCAGCGCGTAGGTGACGGCTCCGAGCGTGTAGAGCACGCCGCCCAGCGCCACCAGGATCGAGGCCACCACTCCGACCTGGCTGATCAGCTCCGGCGTGACGGCGACCGCGACGAAGCCGAGCGCCACGTAGATCACGGCCGCCAGCCGCTTCGGCGCGTCGATCCAGAGCAGCTTGAGCAGGATCCCCCCGACCGCCCCGCTCCACATGACGGCGAGCACGACGTCGGCCAGCGAGCCGTGCAAAACCAACAGCGCGAACGGCGTGTAGGTGCCGGCGATCAGCAGGAAGATCGCCGAGTGGTCGAGCCGGCGCATCCAGCGGCGCGCGCTGTCGGTCTGCCAGGTGACGCGGTGGTAGAGGGCGCTCGCGCCGAACAGCAGCGTCACGCACGCGGCGTAGATCGCCGCTGCGAGCGTGCCCCTGCCGGGCGGCGCGGTAACGACGAGCGCGACGCCGAGCGCGAGCGAGATGAAGAAGGCCCACTGATGCGTCACGCCGCGCCAGCGCGGACGCTCGCGCAGCGCCTGTCCGATGTCGCGCTTGGCCTGCTCGAGGTCGAGCCTGGGCGCCGTCTCCGCCATGGCGTCCAGGCTAGCGGAGGAGCGCAGCCGGATCGGTCCTACGAAGCGGCGTCGCAGCTAGGTGGAGCGAGATCCGGCGAGCACCGCAGCTCTCTCCTCAGACCGTGGCGACGGCCTTGCCCAGCTCCGGATAAAGGGGGTAGCGGTCGGCGAGCGCGCGCGTGCGCTCCGCGAGATCGGCCCGCACGCTCTCGGTGAAGTCGGCGGTCAGAGCGGTGGCGATCACCTTGCCGACCTCCCGGAAGTCCTCGAGCTGGAACCCGCGCGTCGCGAGGGCCGGAGTGCCGATCCGCAGTCCCGACGAGACCGCCGGTGGCCGCGGGTCGTTGGGGACGGAGTTGCGGTTGACGGTGATGCCGATCGCATGCAGCCGGTCCTCGCCCTGTTGGCCATCGAGCTCGGAGTCGCGCAGGTCGACGAGCACCAGGTGGACGTCGGTGCCGCCGGTAAGGACCTCGACGCCAGCTGCGGTCAGCTCCGCGGCGATCGCGGCGGCGCCGGCGCGGGTGCGCTGCTGGCGCTCCCGGAACAGCTCCGACTGCGCGACCTTCATCGCGACCGCCTTTGCCGCGACCACGTGCATCAGCGGCCCGCCCTGCTGGCCCGGGAAGACGGCCGAGTCGATCTTCTTGGCGTGCTCCTGACGCGCGAGGATCATGCCGGAGCGCGGCCCGCCGAGCGTCTTGTGGACGGTCGTCGTGACGACGTCGGCATGCGGCACGGGGCTCGGGTGCTCGCCGGCCGCGACGAGGCCGGCGAAGTGGGCCATGTCGACCATCAGGTAGGCGCCGACGGAGTCCGCGATGTCACGGAAGCGGGCGAAGTCGAGCTGGCGCGGATAGGCGGACCAGCCGGCCAAGATCAGCTTTGGCCGGAACTCCTGGGCGAGCCGCTCTAGCACGTCCATGTCGACGCGCGAGTCCTTGTCGGAGACGCCGTAGGCGACGATGTCGTAGAGCCGGCCGGAGAAATTGATCTTCATGCCGTGCGTCAGGTGACCGCCGTGGTCGAGCTTCATGCCGAGGATCCGGTCGCCGGCCTGCAGCAGCGCATGGAAGGCAGCGGCGTTGGCCTGGGCGCCCGCGTGCGGCTGGACGTTGACGTGCTCGGCCCCAAAGAGCTCCTTCGCGCGGTCGATCGCGAGGCGCTCCGCCACGTCGACGTACTCGCAGCCGCCGTAGTAGCGCTTGCCGGGGTAGCCCTCGGCGTACTTGTTGGTCAGCACCGAGCCCTGGCAGTCGAGCACCGCCTGCGGGACGAAGTTCTCGGAGGCGATCATCTCGAGCGTCGTCTCCTGGCGGCGGAGCTCGTCGCCCAGCACCTGGGCAATCTCCGGATCGACCTCGGATACGGGCTTGGAGAAGTAGTCGGGGCTCAGATCGGTCACGCTGGCCACGGTACCAGCGGGGGGCCGGCGCCAGATTCGCGATTTGCCATCGAGCGAAGCGTTGTGCGGCCTATAGCCAGACTAAGGCTTCAACCGGTGTCGCGAAGCAGCCGTGCGAGGTCGCCGGCCGGCAGCGCGCCCTCGCGCAGGACGTCGAAGCGCCCGTCGTGCTCGTACTGCGACAGGTCGACGACCGTCGATGCGACGCCGGGCAGGTCGCCGCCGTCGAGGGCGAGGTCGACGCCCGCGCGAATCTCCTCGGGCACGTCGGCGAGCCGGCGCGGGTCCGCGCCGCCATGGAGGTTCGCGCTCGACTGGAGCACTGGCACGGCAACCGCCGTGAGCGGCTCGAGCGGCCCGTCGAGCGCTGGCACTCGCACGCCGAGGCGGCTCGTGTCCGGACCGCAGGCGAGCGGGAAGCGCCCGCGCGGATTCGCGACGATCAGCGTCAGTGGTCCTGGCAGCAGCCGCTCGAAGGCGGTCCGTGTGCGTGCCCCGAGTTCCGGCAGCGCCGCCAGGGCGGGCCGTAGCGCGAAGAACATGACCGCGCTGGGCTGCGAGGCCTCCCGACCCTTGAGCTCCTGCAGCCGGCGAACGGCTGGCTCGGAGTCGGGAGACGCTGCCAGGCCGTAGACAGTGTCGGCGGGGAAGACAGCTATCCCTCCCCCGGCGATGCAGCGCTCGAACGCAGCGACGTCGCCTTCGCCGAGAGGACCAGCCGCTCCGGCCTGCCGTGCCGCGTGGCTGCCGCTCACGTCACCGTCCCCACGGTCACGCGCTCGCGGCCGGACAAGTCGGATCGCGTCTCGGCGCCGGCGAGCAGCGCCCGCACCTCGCTGCCCTGCTCGCAGCCATGCTCGAGCGCCAGCCGCGTCCCGCGCGGCGCCCGCGCGACGAGCGTGCGAATCACATCGAGCCCGTCCGCGCCGGCCGTCAGGGCGCTCCGCGGCTCGTACTGCATGATCTCCGGTGCCAGCCTGGTCCACTCGCCGTCTGTCACGTACGGCAGGTTGGCGACTACCAGGTCGTACTCACCCGCCGGCAGGCCGTCCGCGACGAACGGCTCTAGCGGCAGGCCGAGGCGAGCGGCGTTGGCGCGCGCGACCTCCACGGCACTGGGCGACACGTCCGAGGCGGTCACGCGCAGGTCCGGGCGCTCGTCGAGCAGCGCAAGTGCCAACGCCCCGCTGCCAGTGCCGACGTCATGCACCGCCGCCCCGCTCGGCAGCTCGAGCGCGACCTCGACCAGCAGCTCGGTCTCCGGCCGCGGGATCAACACGCGCCGGTCGACCGCCAGCTCGATGCGGCGGAAGCCCTTCCGCCCAACGATGTACGCGACCGGCTCGCGTGCGACGCGCCGGCGGATCCGCTCCCCGATCTCGCGCGCGCTCGCCGGTGGTACGGCGAGCTCCGAGTCGGAGATCAGCGCCGCCCGATCGACGCCGAGCGCGTCGGCGATCAGGACCTCCGCATCGAGCCGCGGCATCTCGCAACCGGCGGCGGCGAGCGCGTCGACGGCGGCGTCGACCGCATCGCGCGCCGTCATCGACGCCGCGGGCATCAGCTCTCGACGAGCGAGCTCGCCTCGAGCCGCTGGCGCTTCTCCTCGGCCTCGAGCGCCGCCGTGAAGTCGTCGAGCTCGCCCGCCAGGATGCGCTGGACCTCCCCCTTGGTCAACTTCACGCGGTGATCGGTGACGCGATCCTGGGGGAAGTTGTAGGTGCGGATCTTCTCGGAGCGCTCGCCGGTGCCGACCTGCGAGCGGCGGCTCTCGGCGAGCTCGGCCTGCTGCGCGGCCAGCTCGCGCTCATAGAGGCGGGCGCGCAGGACGCGCATCGCGCGCTCGCGGTTCTGGAGCTGCGACTTCTCGTCCTGCATCGAGACGACGACACCGGTCGGCTTGTGGGTGATCCGGACCGCCGAGTCGGTCGTGTTGACCGACTGGCCACCGGGCCCCGAGGAGCGGTAGACGTCGATTTGCAGGTCGTTCTGGTCGATCTCGACCTCGACGTCCTCGACCTCCGGCAGCACCGCCACCGTCGCCGTCGAGGTGTGGATCCGCCCCTGCGACTCAGTCTCGGGCACGCGCTGCACCCGGTGCGTGCCGCCCTCGTGCTTGAAGACGCTGTAGGCGCCCTGTCCCTTGATCGCGAAGGTGTAGTCCCCGTCGGCGACGTTCATCGTCTCGGTGTTGAAGCCGAGCCGCTCGGCGTAGCGGGTCAGCATCCGGTAGAGGTCGCCGGCAAACAGCCCGGCCTCCTCCCCGCCCGTCCCGCCGCGAACCTCGACGATCACGTTCTTGTCGTCATTGGGATCCGGCTCGACCATCGCCAAGCGGATCTCCTCGTCGAGCGCCGCGAGCCGCTCCTCGGCGGTCTCGAGCATCGCACGGATCTCCAGATCCTCCCCGTCCTCCGACAGCATCTCCCGTGCGCCCGCCGCGTCCGAGGCCGCCGTTCGCCACTCCCGGGCCAGCTCGGCCGCCGGCTCCAGGGCGCTGTACGCCCGACCGACCTCGGCGTAGCGCTCGCGGTCCCCGATCACCTCGGGGTCCGACATCTGCTCCGACAGCTCGGCGAACCGGCTCTCGATCTGCTCGACCAGCTTCTGAATCACAGTCGAAGCGTACGACGTCGCTAGGCGCCGACCTCCATAACGACCCGCTCCGCCTCGCTGACGTCGGCGGGGTCCTCGAACTGGAGCACGGCCTCGAGGGCGGCGATCGCAACGGCGAGCTGGGAGAGCTCGGGCTCGCGCGTGGTCAGGCGCTGAAGCTGGAGGCCGGGCCACATCAGGACCTGCGCCCACCGCTTGGCGCGGTTGCGCCCGAACCACTTGATGACCTCGAAGGCGAGACCGGCGACGATCGGGATGCCGACGACGCGCGAGATCAACAGCCACTGCCAGTCGAGCTTTCCGAGCGGAGCGAAGACGAAGATGGCCACGATCATCACGATCAGCAGGAAGCTGGTGCCGCAGCGCGGGTGCAGCCGGGAGAAGCGCTGGGCGTTCTCGGGCGTCAGGTCGAGGCCGGCCTCGTAGCAGGAGATCGTCTTGTGCTCGGCGCCGTGGTACTGGAACACGCGCTGCAGATCGCGCATCCGGGAGACGAGCCACAAGTAAGCGAGGAAGACCCCGATCCGCACCAGCTTCTCGATCACCACGAAGACGACGGAGTTGGGGATCGAGTCCTTGAAGAGGTTGGTCGTGAACGCCGGCAGCAGGAAGAAGAGCCCGATGGCGAAGAGCAGCGCGAACGCGATCGTCCCTGCCCACGTCGCGCCGCCGATCTCTTGGGTCTCGCCTCGGTCGTCCGGCGCCAGCTGGGCGTTGGCGGAGATGCCGAGCGCCCTGAAGCCGATCTTCAGCGACTCGTAGAGCGCGACCATCCCGCGCAGGACCGGCAGGCGCGCCCAGCGGTGCGTCTTCGCATACGAGACGAGCGGCTCGGTGACGACCTCGATCTCGCCCTTCGCGCCCTCGGTGGCGTTCAGGCCGCCGGTCTCGAGCTGCTCCGGGGTCGGCTTGCGGATCGCGACCGCCCACGTCGAGGCGCCGCGCATCATGACCCCCTCGAGCACCGCCTGGCCGCCGATCGGCAGGTCCCGTTGAGCCTGCAGCTGTTGCTCGCCGCTCACCCGCGAGATCGTAACGGCCGGCCGTTGCCGCGCCGCGTGCTCAGTCCATCGCGGCGCACGCGAACGAGCGGGCGTTGTCGCGCTCGTTGCGCTCGCGCAAAGCGTCGCCCGGATCGACCTCGACGGTGACATCGCGCGCGCATGCGGGACCGACGAAGGCGACGTCGCGCCGGGCGTGTGCCGCAACTCGGCGCACGCCGCGGGTGTCGACCTCCGCGCCGTCGACCCGCAGCGCGATTTCGAGTCGCCGCGCCGGTGCCGCGCCGCGGTTGACGACCGTCGCGACGTAGCGAACGGTCTCGGCGGTCGGCCCGGCGAGCGTCTCGAGCCCCGCGACGCGAAGGTTCGGCAGCGGCCCCGCTTGGCGGCAGACCGGCGAGCGGGCCGCCTGGCGCTCGATCAGCATCCCGGCGGCGTCGTGCCACTGGAACTCGACGACGACGCGGTAGGCGGTTCCGCGGGCCAGAGCCGCGATCCGCTGGCGGTAGGCGAAGCGCGCGACGTCGGGGCGCGCGTGGCGCCAGACACCGAGGCCGGGCGCCTCGACGGCGCGCCAGGCGTTGCGGCCGAGACGCTCCCTCAGCTCGAAGCGCATGCGCATGCTGGCAGCGTCGGGAAGCCGGCTCATCTCGCCGCGAAAGAGGGCGTTGCGGTCGGCGACCCGCTTCCCGCGCTCGCACTCGAGCAGCTCGACAGAGCCGTCCGCCGCGGGAGCCGGCGCACCGCTCACGCTGGCGGTGGCGCAGGCCAGGGCGACAACGGCCGCGAGGCCTGCCAGCAAGACGATCGAAACGCGACTGCTCATCGGCTCAGGGAACAGCCGCCGACCGACCGAGTTGCGGTCGGAGCTGGCGCTCAGGCGGCGCCGGCGCGACCGCGCGCCTGGCGACGGCGGAAGCGCTCGACGCGGCCGCCGGTATCGATCAGCTTCTGCTTGCCCGTGTAGAACGGGTGGCAGTTCGAGCAGACCTCGACGTGCAGGTCGGGCTTGGTCGAGCGGGTCGTGAACTCGTTGCCGCAGGTGCAGCGAACGTGGGCCTCGACGTAGTTGGGATGGAGATCGGTCTTCATCAGGAACGCACCAGTCTAGCGGAGGAGCGCAGCCGGACCGGTCCCACGATCGCACGTCATAGCTCGCGGGAGCGAGGTCCGGCGAGCACCGCAGCTACGGTTTCCGTCCCCCGAGCCAGTCGCGCATACGCGCCCACCAAGTGCGCGGTCGCGCGAAACGTGCGTGCGGCGGCTGCTTGGCGCGCACGAGCGCGATCCAGTCGTCGAGCGGGAGGTCGCCGTCGATCAGCCGGGCGAGCGCCGAGGTGACCGGCGCCTCGAGGCCGGCGCGCTCGATCGCCCGTGCCAGCGTGCGCACGGTCTCGAGCGCCTCGACCGCCTGGCCGAGCCGCGCCGGGATCTCGGCCGCAGGCGTCCCGGCGGCCAGCAGCTCGCCGGCGCTGCGGTTGCGCGACGTCGGTGCGAGCGCGGTCGCGACGAGGTCCCCGGTGCCGCTGCGCCCGACGAAGGTCCGTGCCGAGCCGCCCCACAGCTCGGCGAGCGCGAGCACCTCGAGGAAGATGTCCGCCGCCGCCATGCCGGCGGCGTTGAGCCCCTGCGACTGGGTGGCTCCGACGGCTACCGCGGCGGCGTTCTTCGCGACGCCCGCCAGCTCGACTCCGACCGGGTCGTCCGAGGCCTCGCAGACGACTCCCGCGCGCTGGAAGAGCCCGGACACGCGCAGCGCCAGCGCCTCGGAGCGCGAAGCGCAGACCAGCCCGGCGCCGGTCTCGACCATCTCGCGCGCATGCGCCGGCCCCCCGAGACAGGCGGTCCGCTCGGCGCCGAACGCGCGCTCCAGCGCCGCGGTCGGCGGCGTCCCCTCGGGCGGCACGAGGCCCTTGGCGAGCGACACCATGCCGGCATGCGGCGCTACGCCGAGCCGCTCGATCTCGGCGATCGCCTCGCCCAGGCTCTTCGACGGCACCGCGAGGAAGACCAGGTCGGGGCGGCGCAGCTGGTCGTCGTGGGCGCCGAACGCCCGGATCTTGAGCGCGGCAGGCAGCTCGACGCCCGACAGGTAGCGCCGGTTCTCGCGCGCCTCGGTGAGCGCATCTGCCTGCTCACCGGTGCGGCAGAGCAGGGTCGTGCGCACGCCGGCGCGCTCGAGCAGCAGCGCGATGGCGGTGCCGAACGACCCCCCGCCGACGACCGAGGCGCGGCGAGGGGCGTGGCTCTGGTGACGGCGGCTCGGCGCGATAGCCGGACGCTACCGACCGTCAGGTGTTCTGGTAGAGCGGGCCATCGCCGCCCTCAGGCGTGGTGAGGCGCCCGCCCTTGGCGGTGATCGCCCCGCACTGCACGCAGTTCGTGTAGTTGACGATCACGTCGACCATGCCCTCCTCGGGCGCGTCCTCCGGGATCTCGTAGACGCCCGCGGGACACATCCACTTCCACGTCTCCGCGATCTCGCGCGGCACGTTCTGCTGGACCCGAATGTGGTTCGGCGCGTCGTCGCGCGTCGCGTTGCCGGTGATGAAGACGCTCGAGAGCTTGTCGAAGGTGTACTTGCCGTCGGGCTTGGGGTACTTCTTCGACGTCTTGCCGATGAACATCTCGCGCTCGTCCTGGCGGTGCCACGGCAGCCGCACCGGGATCTTGCCCTTGGTGGCGATCATCAGGTTGACCAGCGCTCCGCCGAGGAAGAAGCCCTTCGAGAACGGCTGGCGCGTGTTGCGGACCTCCCACAGCTCCTTGCCGGTGACCGACTCCTCGATCGCCGTCTCGTAGGCCGAGAAGTCGTCGCTGCCCTGCTTGAGCGACTCGTAGATCGCCTCCGCGGCCAGGATCCCCGAGTTGATCGAGTGGTGGACGCCCTTCAGCGCCGCGGTGTCGACCATGCCGCCGGCGTCGCCGACGAGCACGGCACCCGGCATCGAGAGCTTCGGCATCGACCAGTAGCCGCCACCGGGAAGCGCCTTCGCGCCCCAGCTGACGCGCTCGCCGCCCTCGAGGATCTTGCGGACCAGCGGGTGCATTTTGAAGGTCTGCAGCAGGTCGTGGGCCGAGGTCGTGGCGTCGGCGTACTCGAGGTCGATCACGAAGCCGATCGACACGAGGTCGTCGCCGGTCTTCTCGTCCTTCATCGGGTAGAGCCAGGTGCCGCCGGTCTGCCCGTACTTCGCCGAGGTGCTGACCGGCCAGGGGCCGACGGTGTGGATCAGCCGATCGAGCGGCTTCGGAACCTTCCAGACCTCCTTGACCCCGAGCTCCCAGGTCTGCGGCTCACGGCCCTCGCCAAGGTCGAACTCGCGGATCGCCGGCCCGGTCAGATGTCCCCAGCAGCCCTCGGCGAGCACCGTCGCCTTGGCCTTGATGTCGGTGCCGGGCTCAAAGTTGCCGAGCGGCTCGCCGTCCTTGCCGCGGCCCTTGTCGCCGGAGCGGACGCCGACGACCTTGCCGTCCTCGACGATCAGCTGCGTCGCCGCGGTCTCGGTGAGCAAGTAGGCGCCGGCCTCCTCGGCGATCCGCTGCTGGTAGCGCGCGAGCGCCGAGACCGAGATGACCTCGTTGCCGTGGTTCTTGAATGGCGGCGGGGTCGGGATCCGCAGCGCGCGCTTGGAGGTCGGCGTCATGTAGACCGCCTCCTTGTCGACCTCGCCGAAGGCGAAGCCCTCCTTGCGCCAGTCCTCGCGCGTCATGTCCGGGAACAGCCGCTGCAGCGGCTCCGGGCGAACGACCGCGCCGGACAGGTTGTGCCCGCCGCGGGTCTTGGCCTTCTCGATCACCGCGACCGGCACCTCGCCGAGGCTCTCCATCGTCTCCGGGTCGTCCGCGAGCAGCTGCAGCAGCCGGTTGGCGCAGGCCAGCCCGGCGGTCCCGCCGCCGACGATCGCGACGCCGATCTCGATCAGCTCGTCCTCGGGATCGAGTCCGCGCTTGATGAACTCGTCCGGGGACTTGACGGGAGGTGGAAAGGCCGCCGGAGCGACCTTCCCATTGCCATTCGCGGAGGACATCGGGGTCAGCCGCCCTTTCTCGCTTTGATCGCCTCGGTCAGCTTCGGCATGATCGCGTTGAGGTCGCCGACGATGCCGAGGTCGCAGAACTCGAAGATCGGCGCGTTCGCGTCCTTGTTGATCGCGACGATGTTCTCCGACGCCTGCATGCCGACCTTGTGCTGGATCGCGCCGGAGATGCCCGCGGCGAGGTACAGCTTCGGCGCGACGGTCTTGCCCGTCTGGCCGATCTGCGCCGCGTAGGGGTACCAGCCGGCGTCGACCACCGCGCGGGTCGCGGCGACGGCGCCGCCGAGCGCTCCGGCGAGGTCCTCGCAGAGCTGGAAGCCCTCCGCCTTGCCGAGGCCGCGGCCCCCGCCCACCAGGATGTCGGCGTCCTCGATGTTCACGTCGGCGCCGCGCTGCTCGCCGCGCTGGACCATCACGGCCCTGCCGGAGTGCTCCTCGAACGCGACATCTACGTCGACCACCTCGGCCGCGCCGCCGCCGCTCTCGACGACGTCGAACGCGTTGAGGCGGCCGATGATGATGCCCGGCTCGCCGACGTAGTCGACGTCGACGATCGCCGAGTCCTGGAGGATCGGCCGCTCGGCCACCAGCTTGCCGTCCTGCGCCTTGACCGCGGTGACCTCCATCGTCACGCCGGCGTTCAGCCGCGCCGTCAGACCGGCGCCGATCTCGAAGCCGAGCAGACCGCCGCCGAACAGCGCGTAGGAGTAGCCGTTGTCCTGGATGACCTTGGCCATCGCGTCGACCACGGGAGCGCCGAGACCCTCGGGGCCGTTGACGCGGAAGACCTTGGTCGCGCCGTAGTTGCCGAGCGAGGCGCAGAGGTCGTCGGTCAGATCGTCGC
>DATABV010000118.1:0-14697 GCA_036259395.1 Thermoleophilaceae bacterium
CGCGCCGCCGCCCTCGCGGCGGCGCGGAGCTGGAGGGGCGATCTGGAGCGCATGGGCGCAACCGTAGCGACTGGACGGTGGAGACGGGAGCGGTCCCAGGGCGCGAGGCGCCTACCGGCTAGGGCGTGAACCGGACGGTCATGACCTCGCCGTCCTGCATGACGTAGTCGCGGCCCTCGACGCGCAACTTGCCGCGGTCGCGGGCGGCGGCGTAGCCGCCAAGGTCGACGAGGTCGCGCCAGCCGATCACCTCCGCCGCCACGAAGCCCTTCTCGATGTCGGTGTGGATCTTGCCGGCCGCGCGGCGGGCGGAGGTGCCCGCGCGGATCGCCCAGGCGCGGCCCTCCTTGCCCTCCCCGGCGGTGAAGAACGAGATCAGCCCGAGCAGCTTCCACGCCTCGCGGACCACGGTGGCCAGGCCCGACTCCGCGACGCCGAGGTCGGCGCGCATCGCGGCGGCCTCCTCGTCGTCGAGCTCGCCGAGCTCGGACTCGAGGCGGGCGGACACGGCGGCGGCGCGGGCGCCGAGGCCCTCGGCGTGGGCCGCCAGCTCGGGCGGTGGTGCGAGCGCCCCGTCCGGGCCCGTGTCGGCCGCGTCCTCGTCGACGTTCGCCAGGTAGAGGACAGGCTTCGCCGTCAGCGGGCTGAGGTTGCGCAGCGCGTCGGGCGCGTCCTCGGGGACCGGCACAGTGCGCGCCGGCCGGCCCTCCTGCAGCGCGGCGACCAGCGCCTCGACCCACTCCTTCTCGGCCACCTTCTCGCGCTCGCCGGACTTCGCCTCCTTGGCGACCTTGTCGAGCCGCCGCTCGGCCTGCTCGAGGTCGGCGAACAGCAGCTCGGTCTCGATCGTCTCGACGTCGGCGAGCGGGTCGACCCGGCCCTCGGGGTGGATCACCTGGTCGTCGCCATGGGCGCGCACCACGTGGACCAGGGCGTCGGTCTCGCGGATGTTTGCGAGGAACTTGTTGCCGAGGCCCTCGCCCTTGTGGGCGCCGCGGACCAGGCCCGCGATGTCGTGGAACTCGATCGTCTCGTAGACGGCGGGGGTGGCCTTGACGGTGTCGACGACCGCGTCGAGCCGCTCGTCCGGCACCGGCACCACGGCCACGTTCGGCTCGACCGTCGTGAACGGGTAGTTCGCCGCCTCCGCGCCAGCCTGCGTCAGCGCGTTGAACAGCGACGACTTGCCGGCGTTCGGCAGCCCGACGATCCCGACCTTCACGGCGTTGTTCCCGGGACGCTCATCGCGGCGACGACCCTACCTGCCGTCCAGCAGGGCGGCGATCGCGGTCCCGAACGCCGCCCCGGCCGCGATGTCGGTCGGGTAGTGGACGCCGACATACCCGCGCGAGACCGCCATCGCCTTGGCGAGCGCGTAGACCGGAATCACCGGGAGACCGTCAGCGGGCCGGGTCAGCGCCCAGGCCGCGGCGAACGAGGTCGTCGAGTGGGCCGAGGGGAACGACAGCGACGTCACCGTCGACGACAGCGCCGGCAGGCCCTCCAAAGCTGGCCGCGGCCGCCGCACCACGTACTTCAGCCCGATGTTCGCGAGGTAGGCCAGCATCACCGTACGCATCGTGCGCAGGTACAGCGGCCGGCGCTCGCCGTCGACCACGGCGCCCAGCAGGCACGCCCCCTGCCACAGCGCGCCATGCTCTCCAGCGCGCGTGAACAGCAGCACCGCCCGCTCGACCCGCGGCCCGTGCCCGCGGGTCCGCAGCGCACGCAGCAGCGCCAGCTCGAACCGGCGCAGCGCCTTCACGCTGCCCGCACCACGCCGCGACCGTCCGTCACGCGCCGGCGCGCCACCGCCGCGGGCGCCTAGAACCCGACGGCGCGGTTGCCCGTCTCGCGACGGACGTAGACGACCTGGGCGAGGTCGAGCTGGAGCAGCTCGTCCTCGAGCTCGAGCGCATGCCAGCGCGCGCCCGCGTCGTCGGCCAGCGCGTCCATCAGCTTGCGGTAGGCGTCCTCGGCGGTGCGCAGCGACAGCACCTGGCCGCCCTGGAAGCCGATGTCGGTACGAGCCATGGCGTTCGCCATCTCTAGTGATCCTCCGCCGGTTGAACGATCTCGGTCAGCACGCCGCCGGTCGACTTCGGGTGAGCGAACGCGACGCGACTGCCCCGAATCCCTACCCGCGGCTCTTCGTCGATCAACCGGATCCCCGCCGCCACGAGCCGCTTCAGCTCGGCGTCGATGTCGTCGGTCCGGTAGGCGACGTGGTGCATCCCGGCGCCGTTGCGCTCGAGAAACCGCGCCACGCCCCCCTCCGGCCCGATCGGCGCGATCAGCTCGACGTGCGCGCCGCCGACCTCCAGCAGCACGGCATGAACGCCCTGCTCCTCCACCGTCTCACGGTGCTGCTCGCGCATCCCGAGCTGGTCGCGGTACAGCCCGATCGCCGCGTCGATGTCCTCGACCGCGATCCCGATGTGGTCTATCTCGCCGAACACGGGGCGGGAGTCTAATGCCCTGCGCCGCCTGGGCGGCGGCGGAACCGGTCCAGCGAAGGGCCAAACCCTGGCTGGGAAGCCCTCTCGTTACAGGAAATCGCGTGATGTAACGGTTTCAACTCGATGGAAGGTCGGCCACGTTGAACGTCCGATTACAGTGGAAGACTCGCTGGCGTGATCGGCACCATTGAGGCGCTGGGCGTCTTCCTTCTGATGATCCTGCCGGGGTTCGTCTGCCTTCGCGCTTTCGAGTACGGACGTCCGCCACTACGCATTCGGGGCGCTCTCGGCGAGATCGGAGGCGCGGTGATGATCAGCACCGTCGTGTGGAGCGGTCTGTACCTCTGGCGAGGGAAAGATCTCCTCCCGGTCGTCGTGGGTGACTCTGGTGAGTCGGCTCGCCAGCGCCTCGACGCGTTCGCCGAGCTCGCCGGCCTGAGCATCCTGATCGGCATTGCCATCGCCCTACTTGCGCGCTTAGGAGACCAGCTCTCACGCCGCGCCGCACTTTTCCTCTTGAAGCGTCACTCGCGGAAATCCGCGCAGGCGCGAAGGAACAACGCGAACGCAACGAACGACGACGGTACGCCGGTGACGACCGTGGAGAAGAGTGGTTGGCTGACGAGGGTCCGCTCCGGAGTCGGTCGATGGATGCGGCGTCGCCTCCGTGCCCGAACGCTGCCGGCTAGCGCTTGGGATCGCCTGATGACCAGGCTGGCCAACCGCGGCAAGCCGGTGGTCTGCAAGGTGCGGACCAGCGACGGGGCGGAGATTCTAGGTGCGTTCGCGTCGGCCGGATATGCCGACTGGGAGGCTGACGGTCGCGGCCTCCTCCTAGACGTCGAGGTCGTCGCGGACCCCGACGGCAGGATCCGCCCCCTCCCAATGAGTCAGGGCATCTTCATCCCTGGCAACGAGATCGTGACTCTCAGCGTTGTGGCGCTCCCGGATGAGGCGCTAAGCTTGAAGACCGATGAGTGACTGGCAGCCAGATATCGATTTCATCGACGTCCCGGTTCCTGGGAAGATCGAGGAGCACGGCATCTCGATCGATGCTCCGATGCCCGATTTCCACATCGCCAATCCTTGGGGGGTCGCCCCGAGCGCCCCGCCGGCAAACGGCGCCGCGCCCCAGCCGAGCGCTCCCTCGGCGACTGCCGACGACGCCTAGCCGGCCGGCGAGTCCCCTCCTAGCCGCCGTTGAGCGGCGCCAGCCGCTCCGGCGTTGCGATCTCGCCCTCGACCTCGGCGACGATCCGGTCGATGTCCTCGCGCTCGAGGGCCTCGCGGGCGAGCAGCTCGCCCGCCAGCGCCTCGAGCAGGTCGCGGTGCTCGGTGATCAGGGAGAGGGCGCGGCGGTGGGCCTGGTCGGCGATGAACTGCTGCTCGTCGTCGATCGCGCGGCGGGTGGCGTCGGACATCGAGTAGTCGCCGGCGTTCAGCTCGCGTGACATCAGGCCGGTGCCCATGCCGTACTGGGTGACCATCGCGCGCGAGATGTCGTGGACGGAGCGCAGGTCGCCGGACGCGCCGGTGGTGATCTGGCCGAAGACGAGGTGCTCGGCGGTGCGGCCGCCGAGCAGGACGACGAGGCGGTCCATCAGCTCGTCGCGGGTCTTGAGGTAGCGGTCCTCCTCGGGCAGGTTGAGCGTGTAGCCGAGCGCTGTGCCGCGCGGCACGATCGAGACGCGGTGGACCTTCTCGGTGCTCGGGAGCAGCTCGGCGCAGAGCGCGTGGCCCGCCTCGTGGTAGGCGACGACGCGCTTCTCGTGGTCGGTGATCACGCGGCGCGACTGCATCCCGGCGACAACTCGCTCGAGCGCCGCCTGGAAGTCGGTCGTGGCGACCCGCTCGCGCCGGTCGCGCGCCGCGAAGATCGCCGCCTCGTTGCAGATGTTGGCCAGGTCGGCGCCGGTCAGCCCGCTCGTCTGCCGCGCCACCAGCTCGAGGTCGATTCCGCCCTCGAGCGGCTTGTCGCGCGTGTGCACGGCGAGGATCCGCTTGCGTCCCTCGAGGTCGGGCGGCGTGACGAAGACCTGGCGGTCGAAGCGGCCGGGCCGCAGCAGCGCCGGGTCGAGCTTGTCGAGCAGGTTCGACGCGCCGATCACGACGAGTCCGTCCCGCCCGCCGAAGCCGTCGAGCTCGACCAGCAGCTGGTTGAGCGTCTGGTCCTTCTCGCCCGAGACGTCGTTGCCGCGCGTCGCCCCGACCGCGTCGAGCTCGTCGATGAAGACGATCGCCGGGGCGCTCTTGCGCGCCTCCTTGAACAGCCGCCGGATCCGGGCCGCGCCCAGCCCCGCGAACATCTCGACGAACGCGCTCGCGCTCTGGGCATAGAAGCGTGCGTTCGACTCGTGCGCGACCGCCTTGGCGAGCAGCGTCTTGCCGGTCCCCGGCGGCCCGTGCAGCAGGATCCCCTTCGGGACCCGTGCGCCGATCTGCTTGAAGCGCTCCGGGTCGCGCAGGAACTCGACGACCTCGCGCAGCTCGTCCTTGGCCTCCTCGACCCCGGCGACGTCATCCCAGCCGGTCGAGTCGGCCGACTGCGGCTTGATCTCCTGCGGCTTCATCTTGAAGCTCGGCATGAAGCGCAACATCGCGATCAGCACGACCGCGATCAGCCCCATGAAGATGATCGGCAGCCAGACGATCGCCCAGTTCTCGAACTCCTCGAAGCTGAAGGCGAGTGGTGTGAGGACGGCAAGCAGACGCATCACCGGCTATGTCGGCGCACTTGACGCGCAGCATTAGGATGGAGGGCTTCCACCTCGATCTCGTCGACGAGGCGCGCGGCGGACCGCCGCTCGACGATCTGACCTTCGGCAGCGAGAAGGAGCGGGAGCTCGAGGGGTCGTTCTAGCGCAGCGTGCTCTGCACCAGCTCGGCGAAGAACCGCGCGGCGAGCCCGAGATCGTCGACCGGGATCCGCTCGTTGGCGCCATGAACGAGCGGCATCGCCTCGAAGAGGTCCATCCGGCGCTGGGGGAAGAAGCCGTAGGCGACGCAGTCCGGGAAGGCGGCGCGGAACCAGTGCGAGTCGCTGAAACCGGCGAGCGCGGTGGCGGTAGTAGTCGCCTCGGGGTCCTCGGACGCAACAAAAGACCGAATCGTCTCCATCAGCGGCGTGTCGATCGGCGAGCGGTTGCCGGTGACGGTCTCGTCGAAGGCGAGCGAGAAGCCCGGCGGCGGACCGGCGGCCGGCGGCTCCCAGCCGAGCGCCTCGTGGACCCGGCGACGGACTCGGTCTTCGCCCACGCCGGGCGGGACGCGGCAGTCGACGCGCGCGCTCGCCTCTGACGGAATCACGTTGATCTTCTCGGAGGCGCCGACCATCGTCGGCGCGAAGGTGATGCCGAGCAGCGGCTCGAGCATGACTGCGATCCGCGGATCGGTCGCCTCGACGTGGGCCAGCGCCGCTTCGAGGTCGTTGGTCGGGATGCCGAGCGCCTCGAAGAACGCATCAGGCTCCGGCGAGTGCTCGGGTACCAGCCGGGCGTTGCCGAGCGCCGATACCAGCGGCGCCAGCTTCGTCAGCGCGTTGTCGCCGATTCGTGGCAGTGAGGCGTGCCCGGCGCGCCCGTGGGCGGTCAGCGTGAAGCGATAGACGCCCTTCTCGGCGACGCAGACCGGGTAGACGCGGCCGCCGTCGTACTCGAACGCCGCCCCCGCGCCCTCGTTGACGATCAGGTCGGCGCGCACCTTGTCCGGGTGCTGCGAGCAGAGCCATTGGGCTCCGTGGGTAGCGCCGGTCTCCTCGTCCGCGGTCAGCACCAGCTTCAGCTCGCCGGCCTCCGGGCGCCACCCCTCCTGCGCCAGCGCGCAGGCCACCGCGACCTCCGCCGCCACCTGGCTCTTCATGTCGAGCGCTCCGCGACCCCAGACGCAGCCGTCGTCGCGCAGCTCGCCCGACCACGGCGAGACCTCCCACTCGGCGGGATTCGCCAGCACGGTGTCGACGTGGCCGAGCAGGCACAACGTCGGTCCGTCGGTCCCCGACGGCGCGCCCAGCCGGGCGACGAGGTTCGGCCGCCCCGGTACGGCGGCGAGCAGCTCGACGTCGAAGCCGGCGCTCTCCAGCAGGCCGCGCAGGTACTCCTGGCACTCCTGCTCGGCGCCCGGCGGATTGACGGTCTCGAACTGGATCAGCCGCTGCAGCAACCGCGTCGTCTGGCGCTCCAGCTCCTCCCGATCAGGCACCGAACGAGTATATGCCGGCGCTTGCAATGTTCCCGAGCGGGAACATCCGGGACAGTTCTGGCCGAAGCAGTCCGTATGTTCCCGATCGGGAACTTTGCAGCATCTCGACCATCGTGGAGGCTCAATGTTCCCGAGCGGGAACATGACACCATGGCGACGACGATCGACACCTCAGAGGATCTCGGAAGGGCTGTGCGCGCGGCGCGGCTCGAGCTCGGCCTCACCCAGGACGACCTCGCCCTTGCCAGCGGGACCGGTCGACGCTTCATCGTCAACCTCGAGAGCGGGAAGTCGACCGTTCGCCTCGACGCGGTCCTCGCCGTCCTCGCGGCGCTCGGACTGCGAATCGAGCTGCAGCGCGCCGGCCCGGCCGAGGGGGCCGATCCAGATGCGCGCGCTTGACGTCTGGCTCTACGGACGTCACGCCGGCCGACTCGAGCAGGTCGATGGTCGCATGCGCTTCACCTACGCGCCCGAGTACGTCGCCGCCGGCGGAGCGCCGCACTCCTGCTCGCTGCCGCTCGGCGACCACGAGCACGACCGCGAGGCCGAGGCCTTCTTCGCCAACCTCCTGCCTGAGGGAGAGGCGCGCACGATGGTCGCGCGCCGACTCGGGGTCAGCGCCGGCAACGACTTCGGGCTGCTCTACGAGATCGGCGGCGACTGCGCCGGCGCCGTCACGCTGCTGCCGCCGGGCGCGTCCCCGGAGACGATCGCGGAGCGTGCCGAGATTCGCTGGCTCGATGAGCCGGCACTCGCCGCCGCGCTCGACGAGCTGCCGCGGCGGCCGCTGCTCGCCGACCCCGACGAGGGGATCCGCCTGTCGCTCGCCGGCGCGCAGGACAAGCTGCCGGTCGTCGTGAGCGACGGCCGGATCGGCATCCCGCTCGGCCGCACGCCGAGCACCCACATCGTCAAGACGCCGATCGCCCGCTTCGACGACACCGTCGCCAACGAGGCGCTCTGCCTCGAGCTCGCCCGCTCGCTCGGGCTCTCGGCGGCTGCCGCGGAGGTGCGCACGGCCGACGGCCGCGAGTTCCTGCTCGTCGAGCGCTACGACCGCCGCCACACCGCCGCCGGCCTTGTCGAGCGGATCCACCAGGAGGACTTCTGCCAGGCGCTAGCGGTCCCGCCGCAGCTGAAGTACGAGTCGGAGGGCGGGCCCGGGCTGGCGGACTGCTTCGGCGTTCTACGCGTCGCCTCGACGCAGCTCGCAGTCGACCGGCTCGCGCTGTTGGACGCCGTCACGCTGAACTTCCTGATCGGCAACCACGACGCCCACGGCAAGAACTTCTCGCTGCTGCTCGAGGACGGCGCCACCCGGCTGGCGCCGCTCTACGACCTCGTGTCGACGGCCGTCTACGCCGGCCTCGACCGCAAGATGGCGATGGCGCTCGGCGGCGAGTACCGGCCTGACTACGTCCGCCGCCGCCACGTCGAGCGCTTCGCCGAGCAGACCCGCCTCAACCCCGCGGCCGTCCGGCGCCGCATGCTGCGCTTGGCCGCCCGTGCCCGCGCCGCAGCTCCGCAGGTGGCCGAGCGAATCGACCCGCGGCCGGTGCTCGATCGCGTCCTCGAGACCGTCGAGCAGCGCGCCGGCTGGCTCGAGACCGAGCTCTAGCCGGCCGGGAACATCTTGCGGCTCTTGAAGAGCCAGCGCAGGTCGCCGCGCGGCCGGAAGCGGCCGCGCAGCATCAGCCGCCCCGGATCGACGCGGCCGGCGACGATGTCGACGAAGTCCTCGAAGGCGACCTGGAAGCGGACGGTCGGGTTCTCGACCGTGCCGGGGGCGGCGTGCGTCGTGCCGTTGGCGACGACGACGTGCCAGGGCTCGTGGTCGCGGAACTCCCATACGATCGTCCCCGGCTCGCGCGCGGCGCCGACGTCGAGACCGCTCGCGACCGACTCGAACAGCATTTGCACGTGCTCGGGATCGCGCGACGGCGGGCCGATCTTCTCGCCGAGGTAGCCGGCCTTCGAGAGCGTCTTGCCGCGGATCGCCCGCTCGCGCGGCGTGCCGTCGAGCGGCATCACCGGCGGACCGGGCAGCTCCTCGAGTGGCATGCCGGCGCTGCGCAGCTTCGTCTCGAGCGACATCGCGCCCTGCTCGCCGAGGTCCTCCATCGTGAAGCCGAACGTCTCGATGTAGCGCTCGTCCCAGCCCGGCGGGACGAGCACGTTGATCGTCCACGGCATCACCTCGCGCAGCAGGTCGGCGACCGCGTGCGGGACCTCCGGGTCCATCTTGCGCAGGTCGTTGAGCAGCTTGACGCCGAAGCCGATGTGGCGCTGCTCGTCGGCCGCGACGTTCTCCATCCCCGCGCGGAAGCCCGGCAGGATGTCGCGGTCCTCGAGGTAGCTGGTGATGAAGTGCTGGCCAGGCTGGGCGAGCGTCGCCTCGATGATCACGTGGTAGAGCGCCACGCCGGCCGCAAGCCGCGGGATCGACGGATCCTTGCGCAGCTCGTCGCACATCTGCTCGAGGCGGCCGAAGACCTTCTTGAAGCCCCAGCTCAGCTCAGGCTGGATCGTTCGCAGGCTGTCGCCGACCGAGTTGCCGCCGACCCCGGCGACCTCCTTCATGAAGCGGTTGAAGAAGACCGCGTGGCGCGCCTCGTCGACCTGCTGGGTCGTTAGGAAGTACTTCTGCTCCTCGAGCGGAGCGGCGTCGACGTAGGGGGACAGGCCGTCGGCGACCGCATCCTCGCCCCAGAAGAAGAGGCAGTAGTTCCAGTAGGCGGCTTTGCGGTCGAACTCCGTGAACGCGCTCTGCCACTGCTCGGCGTCCTTGGAGAAGTCGATCTCCGTCGCCTTCCAATTCCCGTTCTCCCAGCGCCGGTAGAGATCCTCGTAGGTGATGTTGTCGAGGGGGCTCTGGGTGGTTGGAAGCGTGACGGTCATGTAGCGAATGTACCGAACCGCATCACGAGCCGGAATTGTTTCTAAGTCGGCGCTAGGCTCGTCGGCTGGTATGACCGCTACCCCATGGGGTGACGCCGACCGGCTTCGCTCGCGAAAGTTGACGCCGGGACCCGGCCACAGTCCGGAGGCGGTGCTGCTCAATCAGCGCGAGCGCCTCTTCGCCGCCACCGTCGCGGTCGTGGCGGAGAAGGGCTACGAGGCGACGCGCGTCGAGGACATCCTGGTCAAGGCGGGCGTCTCGCGCAACGCCTTCTACAAGCAGTTCGCGAACAAGCGCGAGTGCTTTCTCGCCGCGCTCGACGAGATCGCGGCGCTCGCCAAGCCATCCGTGTTCGACGTCTTCGAGCAGACCGCCGGGACGTGGGACGAGAAGCTGAGGGCGATGCTCGACGCCTTCGCGGCTGTGATCGTCGCCCAGCCGGCGATGGCCCGCGTCGGCTGGGTGGAGGTCTATGCCGCCGGCCCGGAGGCCGTCGAGATCGCCGATCGCATCGACCGCTCGATCGAGAACATCGTCTGCCGAGCCCTGACGTATTCGCCGGAGCGCGCCGGGATGCCGCGCGAGATCGTCGGCGCGATCGTCGGCGGCGTGCGCAAGATCGTTCACACGCGCGTGCGCGAGGAGCGGACCCACGAGCTGCCGGGCCTGATGCCGGAGCTCTTCGCCTGGATGCAGAGCTACCACACCCCGCCCGAGCGGCTGCGGCGTCCCCGGCGGGTGCCGCCGGAGTTCACCGCGCTGCCGCAGGAGCCGACCGACCCGCGCGAGCGCATCATGCGGGCGGTCACCGAGCTCGTCGCCGAGGAGGGCTATCCCGCGATGGCGATCACCGAGATCGCCGCGCGCGCGTCGGTGTCGCTGACGACCTTCTACGCCCACTTCGACGGCAAGGAATCGGCGTTCCTCGCAACGCTCGCAGACGCGCAGCGGCAGCTGTTCGAGGCGACGGTCCCGCACTTCCTCTCGGGCGCGGACTGGCCGACGTCGGTCAGTCTCGGCGCCCGCGCCTTCCTCGGCTTCCTGTCGACCAACCGCGCGATGGCGATGCTCGGCGGATTCGGCGTCTGGGCGACCAGCCCCGCGGCGCTCGAGTTGCGCGCCCAGGGAGTGGCGCTCTTCGAGACGCTGCTCAACGAGGGCTACCGCTGCTACCCGGAGACCAGCCCGATCGCCGCCGAGGGGATCGGCGCGAGCCTCGACGCGCTGCTATTCAAGTCGCTGCAATCTGCCGGCCCGGCCCGGCTCTACGAGCTCGGACCGACTGCGACGTTCATCGTCCTGGCGCCGTTCGTCGGGGCCGGGCGGGCGTTCGAACTGGCGAATCAGACGTCGGCGGGAGTCGCCTAGGAGGATTGGTCTGACCAGTTTGTAACGCTTGACACGAAGCGGTACGCGCTGTTACGCTGCGCCCGTCTCGGACGCTTCGGAGGGTTCGGCGCCCGGGACCGCAGTTGGAGGGGTGGGGCCGCGCAGGAGGGGCGCGGCCCCATTGCGTTTCGGGCGTCGGCCTAAGGGCGGACGACCGTGACCGAGCCCTTCATCCTGCTGTCGAGGGAGGAGTGGAACTCGTACGTACCCGGCGTATCGAACTCGACCGACTCGGCCTCGCCTGTCCGCAACACGTGGGTGTCGAAGCGCTCCTGACGGTCGAGCCGCGCCCGATCGAGCTCGAACGTGTCGATCCCGCCCGTCTCGGCCGTGTTGAGCTCGGTCGTCGGGTTTACGAACGTCACCCGTCCGCCGACCGGGATCCTCACGTGCGCCGGGCGATAGGCGCCGTCGCCGAAGACGACCGTGGCCTTCGGGGGGGCGGTGAGCTGCGCGGGCGTCTCAGCCCCGGCGCAGCCCGAGGCGGCGAGCGCGAGTCCGGCGAGGGCGGCGGCCGCGATGCCGCGCGCGCCCACTAGATGTCTCCCTGCGCCGTCACGTCGACGCGCGCCGGCGTGTTCAGCACGCCGTCGAAGCGCCAGCCGCTCGTGCCGACCATCCCCTGCTCCGAGCGCGCGCGCCAGCCCGTGCCAAGCTTCACGAAGTCGAGCTTCCAGCGACCCTCGAAACGGCCGACGCAGGTGTCGAGGCAGACGTCGACGGCGAGCTCCATCTTGCCCTGGCGGTAGTCGATCCGGGCCGGCCAGGGCATTCCGCGCTCCTGCTTGGAGAAGCACGGCGCGGCGTCGAAGCAGGGGTTGCGACCGTCGATCGTCGGGGTGGCGATCCATCCGCGGCCGTCGCCGCCAACCCGGAGATCCAGCTCGATGTCGCACTCGGCGAAGGCCATCCGGCCGAACGGGCTGACCGCCGACAGCGTCAGCCGCTTCCCCGCGAGATTGACCAGACAGCCGCCGCCGACCGCGGGGAGGCGATCGTCGTCGACCCGCGGGCAGAAGGCGCCGCGCCCGGGGCCATGCTCGACCGAGGTCGTGCCCGCGACGGCTGGCCGGGGCACGTCGCTGACGGCCAGCAGCCGTCCCTTCTCTCGCGGCGTGTTGCGCGCTTGGATCCGCGACAGCGTCGCGTCGAGCAGTCCGTCCAGCTTCCAGGTGCCGTCCTCTCTGCTGAACGGCGCGGTCACCAGCGCTCCGTCGGCCAGCCTCACCGTCGCCCGCGCACGGTCGGGGCCCTCCGTCGTCACCTTCGTGACGACGGGTCGCCGTGCCTGCTCGCCGTACGGCTCGAGCCACTTGAAGAAGCGTCCGACGTCGCGCTCGCAGGTCGTCGGCTGGAGGTGGACGGCACTGCCGATGACGAGCTTGGCGTCGGCCGACAGCAGCTCGCAGAGCCCCTGTCGGTCGCGCTCCTCGAATCGGTCGAGCGCGCTCCTCAACGTTGCGGCGACCCCCGGGCCGCGCTCGTCGTCACCGCACGCGCTGGCCGCGAGCGTCCCGACGGCGACGGCGAGCATCGCGACGACCACGCCGAGCCGGCTCCCTCGTGCCTCCACTGCATCCCTCCGCATCGCTGTCGTTCCCTCCAAGGCGCCTGACGGCGCAGCCGCCAGCCTACCCGGGAAACGCCTGTGGCTGTAAGGTCGTGTCCATGGAGGGAATTTGGAGGGGTGCCCCTTTGGTGGGGGCGTTGATCGTCTGTTGTGCCCTGGTCGCCGGCGGCTGCGGTGACGACTCGTCTGCCGGCGGGGTCCAGACCGCCGACCCGGCGCGGACCTTCGCGCCAATCGTGCATCTGCATCCGGACGAGCGCCTGATGCCGGCCGATCCGCTCTGGTTCATAGCCCGGTCCGCGCTCTGGTTCGGCGACGACGGGGGCTGCCGGAACCAGAAGATCTCGGTTGGCAAGCGCCTGGCCGGCCAGCAGAACGCCTACATCGACTGGACCTTCGTCACGGGCCTCGGTCACGGCCCGGCGTACTGGCGCGAGGCGCTGCTCGCCGACTGCGAGACCGACCGCGAGGCCTACCGCTACTACGCGAACCAGCGCACCCGCCCGCACGACGATGGCCCGGGTCGCGCGCCCGGCCTTCGTCTTGGGGAGGGCTACTACCTCGACCTGATGGACTGGGCGCGCGAGGGGGACGCGGTCCAGAGGACGGGAGGGCGGAGAAGGGTCCCGGTGCCCGTCTACTACCAGAGCCGTCCCGCGGAGATCGACGGCGAGCCCGGCCTGCGCCTCACCTATTGGCTGATGTTCGCGATGAACGAGCAGCCCGCCGCGCGCGGTCGTGGCGACGCGATGACCCACGAGGGCGACTGGGAGCGCGTCGAGGTCCGGCTGCGCGGCGACGACGGCGAGTACGAGCCGGTCGCGGTGCGCCTTTCCACCCCCGGCGAGAGGACGCGTGAGCTGCCGTGGAGCGCCGTGCGGCGCGTCGTGGCTGGCGCGGGAGCGCGCACGCACCCGGTGCTGCTCGCCGCGCGCGGCAGCCACACGCTCTACGCGCGCCCCGGCCGCCAACGTCGCCAGGTCGAGCTGGAGGACGGCAAGGCTGTCGAGGCGGTCGACGTCGCGGCCGGCCCCTGCGATGCCTGCGCCAGCTGGCCGACCTGGCAGGCCCTGGAGGAGGCGCGTCGCCAGCCGTGGTACGGGTTCGGCGGTGCGTGGGGCGACCGCGGGCCCAGCGATCTCACCACCGGTCCGCTCGGCCCTCACGGCGACGACTGGCCGAAGGGCGACCCGGCGGACGACCACCGGCGGGCGCGCGCCAACCGCCGGCTCCGCCGCGAGTAGGCGACGCGAGGAGAGCCGTGCCGTCGCTGCGCATCGCCGGGACGGTAGCCGTGCTGCTTGCCGGGCTCGCCCCGTCCGCACAGGCGGAGTCGAGTGGGCTAGGCGGATTCGTCGGCGCGGCGCCGGGCGGCGTGGGCGGCCGGTTCGCCGAGCCGAGCGACGTCGCCGTCTATCTCGGCGACCGTGGCGATCCCGCCGACGACAAGCTCTTCGTCGTCGAGGCACTGCCGGGCAACAACCGCGTCCAGCGCCTCGACCGGCATGGCAACTTCGAGCTGGCGTGGGGCCGGGACGTGGTCCGGCCGGGAGCTCGCGGTGACACCGGGACGGGCTACGAGGTCTGCCGACGATCGGTGAGCGGCGCCGCGGGCTGCAAGCGCGCGCGGCGGGGGGCCGAGAGGGGCGAGCTCTCCAATCCCACGGCGATCGCGGTGAGCCAGTCGCCCGGTCGCGTCTACGTGATGGACCACGGCAACCGGCGCGTGCAGGAGCTCGACCTCGACGGGCGCTTCGTTCGTGCTTGGCGTCACGGGTTCGCCGGCACGGGGAACGGCTCGATCGCGGTCAGCCCGGCCCCGCCGCACCACGTCTTCGTTGGCGACCCGGGCAAACGGCGCGTGCTCGAGCTCGAGCCGGACGGCCGCTTCGTCCGCGCCTGGCGGCCGGGGCGGGGCGTCCGCCGCTGGCCGAGCCACGTGGCTGTCGACAGGCGAGGCGTTCTGTACGCCTCCGAGGGTGTGGACAACGCGGACGTCCTACGCTTCGACACCCGGTCGCCGAGCCGCGGCCGGGTCGCGCCGCTCCGCTCCGGCGAGCAGTTGAGCAGTGGCTGGACGATGGGGCTGGAGGTCGATCCGGCGAGCGGCGCGCTCGTGGTGGCGCGCAACCCGTTCGGTCCGATGGTGGTCGACGTCGTCCACCGGCCGGGGGGCCCCC
>DATABV010000119.1:0-4310 GCA_036259395.1 Thermoleophilaceae bacterium
GGGGGGGGGCTCCCCGTGCCGAGCTGCGGTCAATCCCGGTGCAACCCGACGCGGTCGACCTTGCGGTGGTAGCGCTCACCGACCTTGCCGCCCGCGATCGCGGCGATCAGCGTCGCGATCAGGGCGAGCGCCAGCGCGATCGCCGCGCCGGTCGCCAGCGATCCCTCGTCGATTGGGATCCGCGGCAGGTTGAGCTGGCCGAGCACGTTGTACTCCGAGCCGGCGATCGCCCCCAGCGCGGCCAGCAGGACCGTCACCACGAGACTGATGATCCAGACCCCGAGGCCTTGACGGCTGCCGTCGAAGCGCGACATCCGCCCCGCCACGTAGCCGCCGGCGTAGTAGCCGATCACGAGTACCGCGATCAGCAATGCGCCGCCTACGATGCTGATCGTGTCGGCGCTCGAGCGCGCCTCGTCGCCGCTCAGCTCCGTGAGGCCGATCGCCGCGCCGGCGGCGCTCAGCAGTGCGGTCAGCAGCACGGTGATACCGACCGCAACGAGCCAGCCGAAGAACGACGCGCCCCAGTTGAAGCCGCCGAACTCCTCGTGCTGGCGCTCGCGGTCGATCCCCGCGACGTCGTCATCGGACCGGCGCCGCTCGACGGTGCCGGCGCCGTTGCCGGCGGCGCGCGCCGCGGGCTGCGTCTCTCTGTCCGTCCTCATCGCTGTCCTCCCTCGTCGACGTCGATCTGCTCCTTGCGCACGTCGTCGGAGACGGTCTCCTCGTCGGTCACCGTGTCCTTGGACATGCGTACCCGCTCCTTCGGGACCGCACGCTTCTCAGTCACGCCGTCGACTGGTTCGACGTGATCGAGAACGCCGACGGCATCTGGATCACGCTCGCCGACGGGCTCGACGCGCGCCGCCGCCGGCGCCGTCGCGCTCGGCGCGCTGCGCGCAAGCCGGCGCAGCGGCGGCGACGTCGCCGAGGCCCTCGTCGTGATGCACCAGACGCTGCGCGAGCTGCCCGGCCCGCGCGCCGAGATGACCGCTGTGGCGACGCGCTGGGATCCGACGAGCCGCGCGCTGAACGTCGCCAACTGCGGCCACGTGCCGCCGGTGATCCTGCGCGGCAGCGGCGAGGTCGAGCTCGTCCACGCCCCGTCGGGGCCGGGCCTGGGGGGCCGCTCGAGCCCGAAGCCGGTCGAGAGCGTGACGACGCTGACGGCGGGCGACCGGCTCGTGATCGTCTCCGACGGCGTGATCGAGTGCGGCGACGGCAACGCCGGCCTCGGCATCGAGGGCATGATCCGGGCCGCCCTGCGCTCAGAGCGCGAGACGGCGGCCGACACGGTCCGTCAGATCCACCGCGCCGTGCTCGCGACGAGCGCCGAGCTCGCCGACGACGCGACCGCGGTCTGCCTCTCTGTGGAGTAGCCGCCGGCTACACCTCGCGGCGCGATTTGTGAGTCGCGCGACGGGGTAGGCGTGACTGTATGACGGCGACGCTCTACACGGCTCTCCTGCTGCTCGCCCAGAGCGATGGTGCCGGCCGCGGCGACAACCCTTCGGAGGCGGGCGGCGCGTTGATCCTCGTCGGAGCGGTGATCCTGGCGATCCTGATGGTCGGGGCCGGCGTCTACTTCGTCATGCGCAGCACCACGCGTCGTCGCGGCGGCGCCAAGCAGGGGCCGGGACGGGAGGGCTGATGGCCAGCAAGGTGCTAGCGCTCGCGGCCGAGCCGGTCTCCGGCGAGATGCTGAAGTCGGCGATCGGCGGCGATCACGCGGAGGGCGCCGAGGTGCTCGTCGTCGCGCCCGCGCTGAACAGCAAGCTGCGCTTCTGGATGTCCGACCCGGATGCGGCGATCGAGCGCGCCGAGGCGGTCCAGGAGGAGACCGTCGAGCGGATGAGCGAGGAGGGCATCGACGCCGCCGGCGACACCGGCGAGTCGGACCCGCTGCTCGCGATCCAGGACGCCTTGACGACGTTCGCCGCCGACGAGATCGTCCTGTTCACCCATCCGGGTGGGGACCAGAACTGGCTCGAGGAGGGCGTGGTCGACGAGATCAAGGAGCGCTTCGGGCTCCCCGTCGCCCACATGGTCGTCGAGCGCTAGGCGCGCGCCGGTTCGGACAACTGGAGATTGGCGCGTTCGCCTGACCGCTGGTAGCTTCTTCGGGTGAAGTTCGGCTCGTTCGCAGGAGGGGCGCTTGTCGCGATCGCCACCCTCATGACCTTCAGCGCCCCTGCGCTGGCGCACGACTCTCCGACGGGGAGCCATGGGCTCTCCGAGGCCCAGCTGCGCTCGTTCGAGACGTTCGTGCTCGGCGCTGACCACGCGGCCGACCACGCACGTGAGCGCAGCGAGGACCGCCGCTCGCGGCAACCGACGCCGACCGTCGGCCACGGAACGTGGAGCGAGCTGACTCGCGAGGCGCTGGCGACTCCCGGCGGGGCGTACGAGCAGAGCCAGCCGTTACAGGCCGTCCTCGCGGACGACCCGCGCGCCCGCGACGGCGAGTGGAGCGCTCCCTTCGCCCTGCCGCTCTACGCGATCCACGCCGCCCTGCTGCCGACCGGCAAGGTGCTCTGGTTCGGCCCGCCCGACCCGGACTTCAAGCTCAACACCACCTGGGCGGTGCTGTGGGACCCGATCAGCGGCGAGCTCGAGCGGGTCGACCCGCCGCAGTGGAGGGATCCGGCCGACGGCAAGCTCAAGCCCGCGAACATCTACTGCGCCGGACAGGCCTTCCTGGCGAGCGGCGAGCTGCTCGTCGCGGGCGGGACGCTGGGGCGCGACGCGAACAACAAGCCGTTCGGGCTCAACAAGGTCTACACCTTCGACCCGTTCGAGGAGGAGTGGACCGAGCAGCCCGAGATGGCGCACGGGCGCTGGTACCCGACCAACGTCCAGCTGCCCGACGGCCGCCAGGCGATCATGAGCGGCAGCAACGAGATCAGCGATCAGCTCTACAACGAGACCGTCGAGATCTTCACGCCTGCGGCGGCGCGCGGCGGCCGGGGATCCCTGACGACGCTCGTGGACGCGAACGGCGACCCGGCCGAGCGCGGCACGCAGGGGCAGCCGCCGACCGGCGGCCTGTACCCGCACATGCTCGGCATGCCGAGCGGCAAGACGCTGGTCGCGGGCCCGTACCAGGCGGACACCTGGTACCTGCATCGGCCCGGGGCGGGCAACAGGCTCGAGTGGAGCCAGGTCGACAACCTGAACAACCGCCGCCGCTACGCCAACGGGGTGATCATGCCGCCACCGCCGGGCGACACGTCGCCGCCGACCAAGGCGCTGCTGCTCGGCGGCTACGGCCCCACTCCGGGCGAGCCGTCCACCGACCAGAAGAGCCTGCGGACGACCGAGTACTTCGACGACGCCCAGCCCGGCCTCGGGTGGCGCCACGAGACCCAGATGCAGGTCGGCCGCTCGAACCAGAACACCGTCCTGCTGCCCGACGGCTCGATGGTCCAGGTCGGAGGCGGGGTCGGCCTCGACCTGTATGGGACCGTGCCCGACCACCATCGCGTCGAGCTCTGGGACCCCGCGACGAAGCAGTGGCGTCTCGGCGCCGCGCAGCAGGAGAAGCGCGCCTACCACTCGACGGCGGTCCTGCTGCCCGACGGGCGCGTCGTGTCGGCGGGCGACGACGGGAACTCCGGCGCGCTGCCGGCACTCGATACAGCGGAGGTGTACTCGCCGCCATACCTGTTCAAGGGGCCGCGCCCGACGATCTCGTTCGCTCCCTCGACGGTCGAGCTGAGCGACAGCTTCGACGTGGAGACGCCCGACGACATCGCCCGCGCGGCGCTGATCGCGCCCGGCGCCACCACCCACGCCAACGACATGCACCAGCGTTACGTCCCGCTCGCGGTCGAGCAGGAGGCCGACGGGGTGCAGCTCACGGTGCCGCCGAGCGCGAACGTCGCGCCGCCCGGCTACTACATGCTCTTCCTGGTCGACGACGCCGGCGTTCCGTCGATCGCCGAGTTCGTGAAGGTCGTTCCCGACCGGCCCGACGGGCAAATCAGGATCGTCAAGCAGACGACGCTGCCGGGAGCTCCCGAGAGCTTCGAGTTCAGCGGTGACCTGGGTTCGTTCTCGCTCGTGCACGGCGCCAGCGAGACGCAGTCGGTGCCGGCTGGGCTCCACGACGTGGCCCAGGCGGCCCGCGCCGGCTGGACGCTCACGGGGCTCAGCTGCACGGATGGGAGCGCGACCTACCTCAGCCAGCGACGCGCGCTGATCGATGTGGCGCCGGGCGAGTCGGTGACCTGCACCTTCACGAGCACCAGGGATCCTGACCCCGATCCTGACCCAGACCCAGATCCGGACCCAGACCCAGATCCGGAACC
>DATABV010000120.1:0-9699 GCA_036259395.1 Thermoleophilaceae bacterium
ATCGTCCGCGAGGTGATGGGCGAGGACGTCACGGCCGCCGAGCTCGGCGGCCCGGACGTACAGAGCCGCAACGGCGTCTGCCACCTCGTCGCCGAGGGCGACGCCCACGCGGTCGAGCTGGCGCGAGCGCTGGTCGGCTACCTCGCGCCTCGCGGCGCCGAGCCGGGCGCCGCGGCGCCGCCGGCGAATCGCCAAGAGCCCGCGCTCGACCCGTCGAGCGTCGTCCCCGCAGACGGCCGCAAGGTCTACGACGTCCGCGCCGTGATCGAGGCGCTCGCCGACGGCGAGACGCTCGAGATCGCACCGCGCTGGGCGCGCAACGTCGTCACCGCGCTCGGCAGGATCGACGGCCGCGCCGTCGGCTTCGTCGCCAACCAGCCGCGCCGGCTCGGCGGCGTGATCGACGCGGACGCGGCGCAGAAGGCGGCCCGCTTCGTCCGCACCTGCAATGCCTTCGGACTGCCGCTGATCGTGCTGGTCGACACCCCTGGCTTCCTGCCCGGGACCCGCCAGGAGGCCGCCGGTGTGATCCGTCACGGGGCGAAGCTGCTCTACGCGTTCTCGGAGGCGACGGTGCCGCGCTTCACCGTCGTGCTGCGCAAGGCCTACGGCGGCGGCTACATCACGATGAACTCGCAGGGGCTCGGGGCCGACCTCGTGCTGGCCTGGCCGGGCGCGCAGATCGGCGTCGTCGGCGCCGAGCAGGCGGTCGGCATCCTCGAGCGGCGCGAGATCGCTGCGGCCGGCGACCCGCGGGCCGAGCGCGAGCGGCGCGCGGCGACCTACGGCGAGCGCCACCTGACCGCGGCGGTGGCCGCCGAGAGCGGCTTCGTCGACGAGGTCGTGGCACCGGCCCAGACGCGCTCGCGCCTGCGCTGGGCGCTGAAGACGATCGGCGCGTCGGAGCGGCGCGGCGTCGACCGAGGCAACGTGCCGCTGTGAACGGCCTGCGCCTGCGGCGCTTCGCGGCGCTCGGCGACAGCCTCAGCGCCGGCGGCGAGGGCGACCCGTCGACGCCATGGCCCGAGCGTGCGGCACGCATGCTGGCCGGCGACGGCGGCGAGCTCGCCTTCCGCAACTTCGCCGTCGCCGGAGCCACGAGCACCGACGTGGCGATCTGGCAGCTCCAGCAGGCGGTCGAGTTCCGGCCCGACCTGATCTCGCTGATCTGCGGGGCGAACGACGTGCTGCTCTCCGTACGCCCCGACCCCGAGGTCTTCACGGCCGTCTTCGACGGGATCGTCGACTCGCTGCGGCGGCGGTTGCCGGAGGCGTCGATCGTCACCGCGACCTATCCGCGGATCGGCTCGCTGCTGCCGCTGCGCGAGCGCACCAGCGCACGGATCGAGGGCGGCATCGAGGCGATCAACGCGGCGATCCGCGAGATCGCCGCGCGGCGCGGGCTGACCTGCCTCGAATGGGCCGGCCATCCGGGCGTCGACGACCCGGGCAACTTCGCCCACGACCAGTTCCACCCGTCCGCCGAGGGGCACCGCCGCGCGGCGGCGGCCTTCGTCGAGGGACTCAGCGCCGTGCTCGGGCCGTGCGTGCCCGGCGGGGACGCGGCATGAGCCGCGCGCTCGACCCGTCACGCCCCGGCGCGCGCGTCGTCAGCCGCGGTCGCACGGTCACCGAGGCCGACGTCGCCCAGTTCGCGGCGCTGACCGGCGACATGCACCCCCAGCACACCGACGCCGTCTGGGCAGCCGGCAGCCGCTTCGGCGAGCGCGTCGCACACGGGATGCTCGTGCTGTCCTACTGCGTCGGCCTGGTCGAGTTCGACGCGGAGCGCGTGGTCGCGCTGCGCCGCGTGGCGAATGCCGTCTTCAAGCGACCGGTCGCGCTCGGCGACACGATTCACGTCGAGTCGGCGGTCGAGTCCGTCGACCGGCTCGACGGCGACCACAGCCTCGTCGCCTGCGACTGGCGGGTGCTCAACCAGGACGGCCGCCTGGTGGCGCGTGCGACGGTCGAGCTGGTCTGGCGCGGCCAGGTCGCGACGGCTTCAGAGCCGTCAGCCGCGGTGGCGCCGCCGCTCGACGAGGATTTCGTGCCGATCCCGCTGTGATGCTCGCCGGCCGCCGGATCCTCGTGACGGGCGTGATTACGCACCGCAGTATCGCCTTCGCCGTCGCCGAGGAGGCACAGCGCCAAGGCGCCGAGCTGCTGCTGACGAGCTTCGGCCGCGCGCGGCGGCTGACCGAGCGGGCGGCGCGGCGGCTTCCGGATCCGCCCGACGTGCTCGAGCTCGACGTGAACAGCGCCGACGACCTCGCCGCATTGGCCGCTGAGCTCGACAGCCGCTGGGGCACGCTCGACGGCGTGCTGCACGCGATCGCCCACGCGCCCGCCGACGCGCTCGGCGGCGACTTCCTCGCGACGCCGCCGGAGAGCGCCGCCGCCGCCTTCCGCACCAGCGCCTACTCGCTCAGTGCACTCGCCGCAGCGCTGCGGCCGCTGCTGTCCGCTGGCGAGCGCGGCGGCGGGATCGTCGCGCTCGACTTCGACGCGAGCGTCGCCTGGCCGGCGTACGACTGGATGGGAGTAGCCAAGGCCGCGCTCGAGTCGATCGCGCGCTACCTGGCGCGCGACCTCGGCCCCGACGGCGTGCGCGTCAACCTCGTCGCGGCGGGCCCGCTGCAGACGCCGGCCGCGGGCGGCATCGCGGGCTTCGACGAGCTCGCGGGCGGCTGGGCCGGGCGTGCGCCGCTCGGCTGGAATCCGGCCGACCCGACCCCGGTAGCCGCCGCGGTCTGCTTCCTGCTCTCAGACCTGGCGCGCGGCATCACCGGCGAGATCCTGCACGTCGACGGCGGCGCGCACGCCATCGGCGCCTAGGGCCTACCAGCGTTTTCTTGGGCCAGACCGCCTAGACTCCGCTGTCGCTCACTTGCCTGGAGGGCCTTGTGAGAGGCCGAAGACCCGATTCGAGGAGACCGTGAGTACGGACGCGCGCGCAGAGACGATCGCCGTCGAGCCCGAGCTGGAGGTGAGGATCCCGAGCGAGGCCGAGGCGGCTCGTGACCAGGACGAGGAGTGGTGCGAGGTCCGTCACGACGGCGAGCTGCGCCGTGTCCGCTTCCACGACTACGCCGAGGTCTTCTCGATTCCCGGGCTCTACGAGCGGCTCTTCTACGAGAAGCTCGAGTGCGACTCGCCGCGGACTGTCTGCGAGCTGCTCGGCCAGGCGCTCAATGACGGCGACGTCGCGGCCGACGAGCTCAAGGTGCTCGACCTGGGAGCGGGCAACGGCATGGTCGGCGAGGAGCTGGCCGAGCTGGGCGCCGCCTCGATCGTCGGCATCGACATCATCGAGGAAGCGGCGGCCGCCACCGAGCGCGACCGGCCGGGCATCTACGACGACTACAAGGTCCTCGACCTCACCGAGGTCTCCGAGGACGACCACCGCGACCTGCGCAAGTACGACTTCAACTGCCTGACGACCGGCGCCGCGCTCGGCTTCGGCGACATCCCGCCGAGGGCGTTCACGACCGCCTACGACCTCGTCGACGACGATGGCTGGGTCGCGTTCAACATTAAGGAGGACTTCGTCGACGCCGGCGACTCGACCGGCTTCTCGCGGCTGATCCGCGGCGGGCTCGAGGACGGCGCGCTGGAGCTCGTCGCCGACCACCGCTACCGGCACCGGCTGGCGGCCGGCGGCGAGCCGATCCACTACGTGGCGATGGTCGCGCGCAAGCGCGGCGAGCTGTCGCTCGCCGCGTAGCGGTCCACACGGCGGTCCGTTCAGCTCCGCGAGAGGCGGCGGTCGAGCGGCGCGGCGCTGATCCCGTGGACCACCACCGACACGACGATGCAGGCGAGCACCGTCCAGATCACCGGACGGGCGTCGTCGCCGAGGACGCCCGCGCCGGCGGCGACGGCGGCGTAGTAGAGCGATCCGACGCCGCGCACGCCGAACCAGGCGACGAACGCCCGCTCGCGCCAGTCGAGGCGGCTGCCCGCGAGCGCGACGAGCACCGACAGCGGCCGGATCGCGAGCAGGAGGACGGGGATCAGCAGCCAGCCGGACAGCCCCGGCTCGGCCAGGCCGTCCAGCGTCAGCATGCTGCCGATCAGCAGGATCACGCTCAGCTCGCCGAACTTCTCGACCGCCTCGACGCCCTCGTGGACGCGCTGGTTGTAGTCGTGCGACCGCTCGTAGCGGCGGAAGGCGACGCCGCCCGCGAAGGCGGCGAGGAAGCCGTAGGCGCCGGCCAGCTCGGCGAGGCCGTAGACGGTCAGCACGGTCGGGATCGCCATCCAGCCGTCGAACTGGGGCGACAGCAGGTCGCGGTCGCGTAGGCGGACGGCCAGCGCCGCGGTCGCGTAGCCGCCGGCGGCGCCGATCGCGATGCCGACCGGGACGGCGTAGAGGACGTCGGCGGCCAGCCACTCGACCTCCCAGCCCGACCCCCCGGCCAGGACGAACAGTCCGAGGAAGACGAACGGGAACGCCAGGCCGTCGTTGAGGCCGGCCTCGCCGGTGATCGCGAAGCTCGGCTCGCGCTCGTCCTCCTCCTCGGGCGGCCCGACGCCGATGTCGCCCGCCAGAACCGGGTCTGTGGGGGCGAGCAGCGCGCCGAGCAGGATCGCCGCTCCGAGCGGCAGGCCCATGGCGTGGACACCGAAGAGCGCGATCGCGCCGATCGTCAGCGGCATCGCGATCGCCAGCAGCCGCCAGACGGCCGCCCACGAGGCGGTGCCGAACGGACGGTCGAGCCGCAGTCCGGTCGCGAAGAGCGCGATCACGATCGCGATCTCGCTGACCCACTCCAACAGCCGCGAGTTCTCGAGCGGGTGCAGCCCGTCGACGCCGATCGCCGCCATCACGGCGGCGGCCGCGACGCCGAGCGCCATGTAGATCAGGCTCGCCGAGAACGCCCGATCGTGCTGGTGCGAGAGTGCCCCCACGGCCGCGAAGACAGCGAGCCCGAAGAAGAGCAGCGCGAGCGCGTGCAGGTCGCCGAAGGCGAAGCCCTTGTCGGCCGCGAGCGGGATCGCCTCAGCCGGCCAGGGTCGCTCGGGCCTGGTAGACCGAGATCGTGCCGTTGAGGAATGCGTTGCGCGCCGCCCGCAGGTAGAGCCGCCAGACGCGCAGGCGCTCCTCGCCGGCGATCCGCTCGGCCGCCGGGAGGTCGCGGTCGAGGTTCTCGTACCAGTGGCGCAGCGTCTCGGCGTAGTCCGAGGCGAAGCCCTCGACGTGCTCGGTCACGAAGCCGGCGCGCTCGAGCGCGAGCAGCACGCGCGAGAGCTGCAGCGTCTCGCCGTCGGGGAAGACGTAGCGATCGTTGAACGACCCAGGCGCGGGGTCGGTGTGGCGCAGGCGCGCGATGCCGTGGTTGAGCAACTGCCCGCCGGGCTTCAGCAGGCCCGCGAGCTGACGCGCGTAGAGGTCGATCCTGTTCTCGCCGACGTGCTCGACCATCCCGATGCTGGCGATCGCGTCGAAGCGCTCGCCGCTGCACTCGCGGTAGTCCATCACGCGGATCTCGATCCGGTCACTCAGTCCGGCGTCGGCGACGCGCTTGCGCGCCAGCTCGGCCTGCGCCGCCGAGAGCGTGATCCCGACGACGCGTGCGCCGTGGCGAGAGGCGGCGTGGATCGCGAAGGCGCCCCAGCCACAGCCGACGTCGAGCACCCGGTCGCCCTCGCAGATGCCGAGCTTTGTGCAGACGAGCTCGCGCTTGGTCTCCTGCGCCTCCTCGAGCGTCTGCGCCCCGCGCGAGAAGATCGCGCAGCTGTAGGTCATCGAGTCGTCGAGGAACAGCTCGAAGAACTCGTTGCCGACGTCGTAGTGGTGGCGCACCGCGCGCTCGTCGCGCTCGCGGCTGTGCAGCTTGCCGCGCGGTCGCAGCTCGGACCTCGGGACCCGCGGCGGTCGCGTGACGCCGATCGCGCGGGCGGCGGCGAGCAGCAGGCGTCCGCGTGCCCTGGCGTCGATCGGCGGCGGCTGCCAGCTGTCGACGACGCGCATCACCGCCATCAGGTCGTCGACGTCGATGTCGCCGCTTACATAGGCCCGACCCAGGCCGAGCTGCCCGGGCGCGCGAACCAGATGCGTCAGGGCACGCGGGGAGTTGACGGTGAAGCGCGGCCCGCCGTCGCCGTTCGTGCTGGCGATCGTCGACCCGTCCCAGAGGTCGACCGTGAAGGGCCGCTCCGGCAGCGCCTGCTCGATCTCGCGCCGCAGCGGACCTGTCGTGGTCAGCGACATCCCGTGCACCCTAACCACGTCCGAGCGACACGATCAAGCACTTGTCGCCGAACCCCCCAACCGGGGGTCTCAGAAGCGCAGCAGCGCGGCGATGCCGCCGTGGGCCTGCATCTCTGGCCGATCGCGCAGGCGCACCACGTCGGCGTCCTGGGCGAGCGCGCGGTGCACCGCCGGCTCCACGAGGTCGCGACACGGCTTCAGCTCGGCTCCGTCGGCGGGGCACTCACCGCCCTCGTCGGCGGTCAGCCAGCCGCAGGTCGGGCACTCGGCGCCGGTGGCGGCGAACCCGCCGTCGAGCAGCAGGGTCTCGACGCGCTGCTCGTTGAGGCAGTCCAGCACGGCGCCGAGCCCGGCGGCGCCGCGACCGCCGGCGCCGACTCCCTGCGCCAGCGCCTGGAGCAGCTCGTCGCGCTGCGCTTCGTGATGCTCGCGCATCAGCGGCAGCGCCGCCTCGGCGACCTGCGCGACCGTGGTGTTCTCGACGTCGACCGCGACGCGGCCGCAGAGCCGCTCGCGACACTCGTTGTCGAGCAGCTCGACGAACTCGCTGTAGCCCTCCTCCGGTCCCCCGACCAGCAGGTGGTCGAAGGCCCCGCGCCGGCAGCGCTCGGAGACCGCCTCGGCGACGCGCTCGAGGTGCCGGCGCGCCTCCTCGTCGATGTGGCGCTGGTAGCGCGCCTGCGACCAGCCGCCCTGGTCGTGGCGTCCTGGCACGTCGTCGGCGATCCGCTCCTCCTCGCCGAGCCCGAGCAGGTCACCGCTCAGGATGCGCGCGTTGCGCCGGTTGACCAGCACCACGCACCACGCTCCGTCGGGCTCGCCGACCAGCGGCGCGACGTGGGGGGAGCCGTCGACGACGACCGCATTCGGCACCGGAGAGGGCAGGTGCAGGACCTCGAACATGTCGCCGCCGCCGGCCGAGAAGATCGCGAGCCCATGCGTGCCGTCGAAGTCGGCCGAGCCGGCGTAGGCGCGGATCCGCTCGACGTCCTCGCGCAGCCGCAGACGCACCTCGTGCGAGAGCTCGCCGGCCCCGTTCTCGACCGCCCGCGACGCCTCGTCGGCGACCGATCGCAGCGCACTCGAGCGCGCCGGGCCCGTGGCGAACTCGCTCGGGTCGAGGTTGACGTAGACGCTGAGCACGCAGCCCGCGTCGGGGCTCATCTGTGCCAGCTGGCGGAGTCGGGCTCTACCTGGCTGTAGTACGGCTGGCACGTCTAGACGCTTCCCCTCGGCCCGCGGAGTCGAAACGCGACCGGTCCGCCCGGCCCGTGGCGCAGCCTTGTACCCTCTTGCGCCCATGTCTAGGAGGGAGGACATACGCAACGTCGCCATAGTCGCGCACGTCGACCATGGCAAGACCACGCTGGTCGACGCGATGCTTTGGCAGTCGGGCGCTTTCCGCGAGAACCAGGACATCAACGTCCGGGTGATGGACTCGATGGACCTCGAGCGCGAGAAGGGCATCACGATCCTCGCGAAGAACACCGCGGTCCGCTACGGCGACGTCAAGCTGAACATCATCGACACGCCGGGCCACGCGGACTTCGGCGGCGAGGTCGAGCGCGGGCTGACGATGGTCGACGGGGTCGTGCTGCTCGTCGACGCCTCCGAGGGACCGCTGCCGCAGACCCGCTTCGTGCTGCGCAAGGCACTCGAGGCGCGGCTGCCGACGATCCTCGTCGTCAACAAGGTCGACCGTCCCGACGCGCGCATCGGCGAGGTCGTCGACGAGGTCTACGAGCTGTTCCTGGACCTTGACGCGGACGAGGAGCAGATCGACTTCCCGATCGTCTACACGAACGCCAAGGACGGCTGGGCGTCGCTCGAGGAGGGCGCCGAGGGCAGCGACCTGAAGCCGCTGATGGATCTGATCGTCAGCCACATACCGGCGCCCGAGCACGAGGACGACCGCCCGCTGCAGGCCCATGTGACGAACCTCGACGCCTCGCCCTACGTCGGCCGGCTGGCGCTTTGCCGCGTCCGCCACGGGACGATCCGCCAGGGGCAGCGCGTCGCCTGGTGCCGCGTCGACGGCAGCGTCGAGCACGCGACCGTCACGAACCTCTACGTCACCGACGCGCTCGACCGCGTCGACGCGGCCGAGGCCGGACCGGGCGAGATCATCGCGGTCGCGGGGATGCCCGAGATAACGATCGGCGAGACCCTCGCCGATCCCGACGACGCGCGCCCGCTGCCGACGATCACCGTCGACGAGCCGTCGCTGTCGGTGACGATCGGCGTCAACACCTCGCCGCTCGCCGGTCAGAGCGGCGACAAGCTGACCGCGCGCCAGATCGAGGCACGGCTGCAGCGCGAGCTGGTCGGCAACGTCTCGATCCGCGTCAACCCGACCGAGCGCCCGGACGTCTGGGAGGTCCAGGGCCGCGGCGAGCTGCAGCTGGCGATCCTCGTCGAGACGATGCGCCGCGAGGGCTTTGAGCTGACCGTCGGCCAGCCCCAGGTCCTGCTGCGCCAGGTCAAGGGGCGCAAGCACGAGCCGGTCGAGCGGCTGACGATCGACACGCCCGAGGAGTACGTCGGCGCGATCACCCAGCTGCTCGCCGGCCGCAAGGGGCGGATGGAGAACATGGCCAACCACGGCACCGGCTGGGTGCGGATGGACTACCTCGTACCGGCACGCGGGCTGATCGGCTTCCGCACCGAGTTTCTGACAGAGACGCGCGGCAGCGGCGTGATGCACCACGTCTTCGAGAGCTGGGAGCCGTGGGCCGGCGAGATGCGCACCCGCCCGAGCGGGTCGCTCGTCGCGGACCGCTCCGGCACGACCGCGAGCTACGCGCTGGCGAACCTCGAGGAGCGCGGCACGCTGTTCGTCGGTCCCGGCGAGGAGGTCTACGAGGGCATGATCGTCGGCGAGAACTCGCGCCCCGAGGACCTCAACGTCAACGCCGTCAAGGAGAAGCACCTCACCAACATCCGCTCCTCCACGTCCGATGTCCTGGTTCGGCTCTCGCCCCAGCGCGAGCTCTCGCTCGACGAGGCGCTCGAGCACGTCCGCGAGGACGAGTGCGTCGAGGTGACGCCAGCGATCGTCCGCATGCGCAAGGCCGAACTGAGCGCCACCGACCGCGTCCGCACCGCCCGCCGCGCGGCCAAGGCCGGCTGAGCCGCCAGAACTGCGCACGCTGGTGCTACATTGTGTGCGTGGAGTACTCCGAGATATCGGCGAGGGACCTGCGCAACCACACTCGCGACGTGCTGCGACGCGCCGAGCGTGGCGAGCCGGTTCGGATCACCGTCAACCGCAAGCCGGTCGCTGAGCTGCGCCCGATAGACGACCGCCCGATGTGGGTCGCCGGCGCGGCGATGGAGAAGGTGATCGCCTCGGCGCCTGCGGATCCAGGGCTGTTGGAGGATCTGCGTCCGCTGCGCGAGCAGGTCGTCGACGATCGGTGAGCCGTGCCTTGCTCGACACGTCGGTGTTCGTCGCCGAGGAGCAGGGGCGTCCGCTGGCGCGG
>DATABV010000121.1:0-30169 GCA_036259395.1 Thermoleophilaceae bacterium
GGACCGTCGGCCTGCGGCCGACGACCTCGGCGAAGTTGACGTCGTGCATCGACGACGGCGGCTTGCGCGTGTCGATGCTCTCGAGGTTCCCGTCAGCGCTGGCGACGGTGTCTGTGTCGATCGCCGGGGCGCGCTCGCCGATGTCCGGGACCGGCCCGTCGCGGCGAACGGTCAAGGCGCCGCCGGAGGGAGTGGCGGCGACGATCCTTCCGTCCAGCCGAGCCAGGCCGAGCAGCTCGTAGCGACCGGGATCGGGCAGCGGTATGTCGGCGACGTAGAGCGACTTGGCCGCATCCTTGTCCTCGGAGACCGTCCGGCTCTCGAACTGGGGCTTGACGTCCATCCGTTCGAAGCGGGCGGGAATCGGCCCGCTGACCGGCCCGCCACCGACCGGGGCGACGTAGAGCACGACCGGCGCGTCCGCGATCTGGGCGGCAGCGCGGCTGAACAGCGCGAAGCCGAAGCGGTTCTTGCCGGGCGTGAACTCGGAGACCGAGGCGGCGATCACCGGCCCGGACGACCCGACGTCCTCGAGCAGGCCGCGCAGCGTCTTGCCCTTGGCGCTCGGGAAGTCCTCCGGCTGCGCCGGTTCGGGCGGCGGAGTGCTCGCCACGTTGCCGCTGTCGGAGTCGCCGCAGCCGAGCAGGCCCGCGGACACCGCCACGATCACCAACCATGCTGCCGCCAGGCGCGTTCCCGACCTCACCGCTCAGAACATATGGGACAGGGACTTACCATGGGGCCACTTCGTGCGCCTCTTAACCGTCGCTTCAAATAGCCTCGGCGGCGCTCTAGGCCTCTAGGCAGGGGAGATGCCCACATGGCAGCACGCGCAGCGCTAGTCACCGGCGGTTCGAGCGGGATCGGGCTGGCGATCGCCCGCGCGCTCGGCGAGGACGGCTACGGAGTCACCATGTCCGCACGGCGGCCCGAGAAGCTCGAGCGGGCCGCAGAGACTCTCCGCGACGATGGCCTCGACGTCGAGGCCATCGCGGCGAACGTCGCTGACGAGGAGGACATCGTCGCGCTGGTCGGGCGCCATCGCGAGCGCTTCGGCCGGCTGGACGTGCTCGTCAACAACGCTGGGGTCGGGATCGGCGGCCCGATCGCCGAGCACGAGACGAAGAAGCTCGACATGCAGCTCGCCGTCAACCTGCGCGCCGTCTACCTGACCACCCGCGAGTGCCTGCCGATGCTGAAGGAGGCGGGCGCCGAGCACGGCAAGGCGCTGGTCGCAAACACGGCCTCGATCGCCGGCAAGGCGGGCCAGGGCTGGCTTGCGGCCTACTCGGCGACGAAGGCCGGCGTCGTCGGCTTCACCCAGGCGCTGCACAAGGAGCATGCGGCCGACGGCGTCCAGGCGACCGCGCTCTGCCCAGGGTTCGTCGACACCGCCATGACCGAGTGGGTCAAGGACAACGTGCCAGCGGAGCAGATGATCCAAGCCTCGGATATCGCCGAGGCGGTCCGCTACCTGCTGAGAACCTCGCCGGCGTGCATCGTGCCCGAGCTGCAGTTCGTCCGCCCCGGCGAGGTGCTGTAGTCGAGCTCGCGCGGGTCGGGCGGCTCGTAGGGCTCGACCTCGTGCTCCTCGCGGCGCAGCCGTGAGCGCAGGGCGCGGCGGTGGTCGGCGATCGCGCGTGCCAGCGCGCCGGCGCTGCTGACGTCCTGCTCGGCGATGCTCGCCTCGAGCATTGTCCGCAGCGCTGTCAGCTCGCCCTCGGTCGCCGGTCGCGGGCGGCGGCCGGCGCGCGCATAGCGGTCCCAGGCGCGAGCGAACTCGGCGTAGTCGGTGCGGCCGCCGTTGCGGTGAGCGGCGAGCATCGGGCAGATGCCGCCGTCGGGCGAGCTGTAGGCACCGACGATGATCGGGTTCCTTCTAATCGCGTCGAGCATCGCCCGCCGCGTCTCGAGCGGCATCTCGTCGATCGCTCGGCGCAGCTCCCGGGCGGGGCGGCGGAGCGGTCTCATGCGATCGGGCGGTCGATGGGTGCCATACGATGCCGCGCGGCGGCCACCCGAGGGTAGGGCGACCCGTCGGCGACATCAAGGTCGCCCCTGCTGTTGAAAGGAGACTTGCATGCGGTTGGGCCTGCACGTTGGCTACTGGGGACTCGGACTGACGCCCGAGCAGCAGCTCGAGATCGTCAAGGAGGCCGAGTCGGCGGGCTTCGACTCGGTCTGGGCCGCCGAGGCCTACGGCTCCGACACCGCGACGGTGCTCGCCTGGCTGGCGTCGAACACTGAGCGCGTGAAGATCGGCTCGGCGATCTTCCAGATGCCGGGCCGCACCCCGGCGATGACCGCGATGACCGCCGCGACGCTCGACCAGCTGTCGAACGGGCGGATGCTGCTGGGGATCGGCCCCTCCGGGCCCCAGGTCGCCGAGGGCTGGCACGGCCAGCCGTTCGCCAAGCAGCTGCAGCGGACGCGCGAGTACGTCGAAATCCTGCGCAAGGCGCTCGCGCGCGAGCGGCTCGAGTACGAGGGCGAGCTGTACCAGCTGCCGCTGCCCGACGGGCCGGGCAAGGCGCTCAAGCTGATGATCGCCCCGGTCCAAGAGCGGATGCCGATCTACATCGCGGCGATCGGGCCGAAGAACACCACGTTGACGGGCGAGATAGCCGACGGCTGGCTGCCGACGTTCTTCTCGCCCGAGCACGTCGCCGAGTTCCGCACGCTGCTCGAGGAGGGCGCCGCGCGCGCCGGCAACGGGAAGCGGATCGACGACTCGTTCGACATCGCGCCGAACGTCAACGTCTGCATCGACGACGACGTCGACAAGGCGCGCGATGCGGTGCGCCCGCTGCTGGCCCTCTACGTCGGCGGCATGGGCTCGCGCAAGAAGAACTTCTACAACGCGCTCGTCCAGCGCTACGGCTTCGAGGACGCGGCGAAGGAGGTCCAGGACCTCTACCTCGACGGCAAGAAGGACGAGGCCGCCGCGGCGCTGCCGGCCGAGCTGATCGACCGCACGTCGCTGGTCGGGCCGCGGGACCGGGTCAGGGAGCGACTCGAGGTCTACCGCGAGGCGGGCGTCGGGACGCTCGTCGCGACGCCGACGGTCTTCGATCCCGAGGCTCGCAAGCGGATGATCCGCGAGCTCGCGGAGATGGCCTGAGTCGCCGCTTCCTGATCACCGCGTTCGGCGATCCGGGGCACGCCTTCCCCGCGATCGCGCTCGGACGAGCGCTCGTCGAACGCGGCCATGCCGTCTGCCTCCAGACGTGGAGACGCTGGGCCGCGGACGTCGAGCGCGAGGGGATCCGGTTCGCGCCGGCGCCGGAGTACTCGGTCTTCCCGACCGGGCGCGACATGACGCCTTACGAAGCCGCGGTCGAGGCCACGCGCGAAACCGTACGACTGATCGAGTCCTTCGACCCCGACGTCGTAGTGGCAGACATCCTGACCGCCGTCGGCGGCCTGTCGGCCGGGGTCGCTGAGCGTCCGTTCGCGACGCTGATCCCGCACGTCCTCCCCACCTCCGAGCCCGGCCTGCCGCCGTACTCGATCGGCGCACGGCTGCCGCGGACGGCGTTCGGCCGACGCGCCTGGGGCGTGCTGCAGCCGCTGTTGCGGCGCGGCGAGGAGCGCGGTCGCGACGAGCTCAACGCGGCCCGCGCCAAGGTCGGCCTGCCAGCGCTCGACTACACGCACAACGGCATCTCGCGCGAGCTCGCGTTGGTGGCGACGTTTCCCCAGCTCGAATATCCGCGGCGCAAGTGGGATGGCGCCTTCCGGGTGACCGGACCGCTGCTCTGGGAGCGACCGGCCGACGCGGTCGAGCTGCCGCCGGGCGACGCGCCGCTGGTCCTGATCGCGCCGAGCACGTCTCAGGACCCGCAGGGGCGGATGATCGCGGCCGCGCTGGCGGGTCTGGCGGACGAGCCGCTGCGCGTGATCGCGACTACCAACCGACCGGGGATGCCGCTGCCGCGAGACGTGCCGGGAAACGCGCGCGTCGTCGACTGGCTGTCGTACTCGCGGACGATGCCGCTTTGCGCTGCTGTGGTCTGCCACGCAGGGCACGGAACGGTGGCGCGAGCGTTGTCGTGCGGCGTCCCGCTGGTCGGAGCGCCCGCCGCGGGCGACATGGCCGAGAACGCGTCGCGCGTTGCGTGGGCGGGCTGCGGGGTCTCGCTGCCGCGACGGATGGTGACGCCGCGCGGGATCAGGTTGGCGGTTCGCAGGCTCCTTGGCGAACCGCACTTCGCCGCGCGCGCGAGTGAGCTGGCGGACTGGTCGGCACGCCACGACGGCGGGTCGACGGCCGCCGCGGCGCTCGAGGACTTCGCGGCCGCGCGCTCGCTCGACGGCTGATCGGACGGACGCTCAGTCGCGCGGGCAGACCTCGCCCTCGTCGAGTGCGCCCGGCAGCTTGCCGAGCAGCTCGGCGAGCTGCTCGATCTCGTCATCGCCGAGGTGCTCTTCGAAGAGCGATCGCACCGAGCCGGTATGGCCGCAGGAGGCCTGCTCGAGCTTCTCGACGCCGGCGTCGGTGAGCTGGGCGTAGGTGACGCGGAGGTCGGTGTCGCACGCGACACGCTCGACCAGGCCGGCCGCCTCGAGCCCCTCGAGCAGCCGGGTCACGCCCGACGGCGTCAGCACCAGCCGCTCGGCGAGCTCGACGCGCTTCAGCCGCCCGCCCTCGGAGCGCGACAGGACATAGAGCGCCTCGTAGGCGGTCATCGAGAGGCCGTGCTGCGCTTGTAGCCCGGCGGCGAGCTCGCGCTTCGTCGTCGCCTGGGCACGCATCAGACGGGCCCACGCCCGCATCGCAGGGGCGGCGTCCCCCAGAGGTGCTTGTGGTGTCAATACTTGACGATTCAAATACTTCGCGCTAGAGTTGCTTGCGTAGTCAACTATACCCGTCTTCCTCGGAGGTCGCAACCATGAGCACAAGCACCCTCGCAGCCCCGCCCGGGACCTGGCAGCTCGACAAGGTCCATTCCTCGATCGCCTTCCAAGTTCCCTACCTCGCCGGCGCCTTTAACGGCACCTTCCGCGAGTTCGACGGCACGCTCGACGTATCCGACGACGGAGCCGCCCTGACCGGCACGGCGAAGGTCGCGAGCGTCGACGTCAAGGACGACAACCTTTCCGCCCACCTCCAGTCGCCCGATTTCTTCGACGCCGAGAGCCATCCCGAGCTGCGCTTCGCCTCCGAGCGGATCGCCCTCGACGGCGAGAGCGTCCGCGTGGCTGGCGAGATCGAGATCAAGGGCGTCGAGCGTGCCATCGAGGCAACCGGCGCCGCCCACGGCCCGGTCCCCAACCTGCAGGGCAACGACAGCCTGCGCCTGCAACTGACGACGACCGTCGACCGGACGGAGTTCGGCGTCAGCTGGAACGCGGAGCTGCCCGGCGGCGGCAAGGCACTCAGCGACGACGTGACGATCCTGGCGGAGCTGTACTTCGTCAAGGCGGACTAGCCCATGCGGATCCTCGCGATATCGGGCAGCCTGCGGCGCGACTCGCACAACCGGGCGCTGCTCCGGGCCGCGGCTGAGCACGCGCCGGCCGGCGTCGAGCTCGTGCTCTGGGACGGCCTCAAGGCCGTCCCGCCCTACGACGAGGACGACGATGGCGAGCTGGCCCCGGCGGCCGTGACCGCGCTGCGGTCCGGGGTGGCCGGAGCCGACGCCGTCCTGTTCGCTACGCCGGAGTACAACCAATCCGTGCCCGGCGCGCTGAAGAACGCGCTCGACTGGGTGTCGCGGCCGATCGCGACCAACCCGCTGCGCAACAAGCCGGTCGCGGTAGTCGGCGCCAGTACCGGGATCTTCGGCGCGGTCTGGGCGCAGGCCGAGCTGCGCAAGGTGCTGGGGTCGCTCGGCGCCCGCGTGCTCGATCGCGAGCTCGCCGTCGGGCAGGCCGCCCAGCGGATCGTCGATGGCTCGATCGCCGACCCGGGGGTCGTCGCCGAGCTGCGCGTTGTGGTCGCCGAGCTGGCGGGCGCCGTCCGCGCACGCGACGAGTCGATCGCCGCCGCAGCGGCCTGAGACGCTACGAATAGAGGGGGAATGGCGACCGGCGACTCGACAGCGGCCCTCGACGCGCTGACCTTTCGCGTCCGCGAGCCCGCCGGGGAGCCTGAGGGCCTGCTCGTCCTCCACCACGGGCGCGGGACCGACGAGCACGACCTCTTCCCGCTGCTCGACGCGCTCGACCCCGAGCGGCGGCTGCTCGGCGTCACCCCGCGCGGCCCGCTGAGCCTCCCGCCGGGAGGCGCCCACTGGTATGCCGTCGCACGCGTCGGCTACCCCGACCCCGAGACCTTCGGCGCGGCCTACGCCAGCCTCACCGCCTGGCACGACGCGCTGGCCGCCGAGACCGGCATCCCGCCGCAGCGGACGGTCGTCGGCGGTTTCTCCCAGGGCGCCGTGATGAGCTACGCGGTCGGGCTCGGGCCCCGCCGGCCTCGCCCCGCCGGCATCCTCGGCCTCAGCGGCTTCATCCCGACCGTCCCCGGCTGGGCGCCCGACCTCGACCGCCCACTGCCGCGTGTCGCGATCGGCCACGGAACGCTCGACCCGGTCATCCCCGTCGAGTTCGGCCATCGGGCGCGCGCGACGCTCGAGGCGGCCGGAGCCGACCTCCTCTACCGCGAGTACCCCCTCCCCCACACGATCGACCCCGCCTTCCTCCAAGACGAGCTCGTCCCCTGGCTACACGACACCCTCGCCTAGCGGCTCCTGCGGGCGAGCTCCGGGGGTGGGACTCGAACCCACAACCTATCGGTTAACAGCCGATCGCTCTGCCGATTGAGCTACCCCGGATCGACGCGACGGACCACGATACCGTGAGCCTTCAGGACGGGTCGTCGGTGGTGCCCTCGAGTGAGCCGGCGCGGCCGGAGTCGCGCAGCATGTGGAGGGTCTGGACCTCGATCTGGCGGACGCGCTCGCGGGTCAGGCCGACCTCCTTGCCGATCTCCTCGAGCGTCAGCGGACCGACGTCGCCGAGTCCGTAGCGAAGCTCGATTACGGCGCGCTCGCGGGCGGGGAGGCTGTCAAGAACGGCCTGGACGTCGAAGTCGCGCAGCTGCCGCGCGACGACCTCGAGCGGGCGATCACCGGCGTCGTCGGCGATGAAATCGGCGAGCTCGGCGGACTCCTCACCGCTGCCGACGGGCGTCTCGAGCGAGACGGGGTCCTGGCCGAGCTTGAGCAGGTGCTCGACCTTGTCCTCGGGCATCTCGAGCTTGGCGGCGATCTCGGCGGGCGTCGGGTCGCGCTCGAGCTGCTGGGAGAGCTGGCGCCGCGTCGCGTGGACCCTGTTCATCCGCTCGACCATGTGGACGGGGATGCGGATCGTGCGCGACTGGTCGGCGAGCGCGCGCGTCATCGCCTGGCGGATCCACCAGGTGGCATAGGTCGAGAACTTGAAGCCGCGCCGCCAGTCGAACTTCTCGACGCCGCGGATCAGGCCCATGTTGCCCTCCTGGATCAGGTCGAGCAGGGTCAGGCCGCGGCCCTGGTAGCGCTTGGCGATCGACACCACGAGGCGCAGGTTGGCCTCGATCAGCGCGTTCTTGGCGGCCATGTCGTTCTGCTCGATCCGCCGAGCGAGGCGTACCTCGTCCTCGCGCGTCAGCAGCGGCACGCGGCCGATCCGCTGGAGGTAGAGCCTGACCGCGTCCTCGGTCCCGCCGGCGGGCGGCGCGGCCGGCACGCCGGCGGTGACGACACCGCCCTCGTGGAACTCGTCGTAGGCGTCTCCCTCCTCCTCGATCACGACCTCGTCGACGGGAGCCTCCTCGGCCCCGTTCTCGCGCGCATCGTCGGCGACCGTCATCAGCCGACCTCCCCCATCACCGCGTCCATGTCGCGCCGCACCTGCTGGCGCGCGCTCGCGAGCTCGGTTTGGCGCGCGAGGTCGCCGTCCTGGCGGGCGTGGCGGATCTCGCGGTCGACCCGGCGCAGCTCGAGCGCGAGGAAGCTCATTCGCAGCAGCGGCTCTTCGGCCGGCTCGCCCTCGTCGGCGCGCAGCGCGATGCCGGCGGCCAGCGCGGCCAGCTCGCCGTCCTCGGGGTCGAGATCGGCGAGCGGGTCGTCGAAGTGCTCGATCAGATGGGCGTGGACGCGTCGCAGGACCTCCGACGATAGGTGGTCGGGGGTTAGCTGCCCGAGGTAGTCGCGTCCGCGCGGGCCCGACGCGAGGCAGAGCGCCAGGAAGATCCGCTCGGCCTCGAGGGTGGCGGACCCAGCTCCCGCCGCCGGAGCCGGCGCGGCCGATGCCGAGCCGCCGGATCCGGGAGCGCCGCCACGCTCGGGACCGGGGTCGCCTCCCGCGTCCGCAGACGGCGCCGCGGGTGCGCGTCGCCGCGCGTTGGCGACCGCCGTCACCACGTAGTCGGCCGGCACGTCGAGGCGGTCGGCGACGAGCTGGACAAGGTGGTCGCGCCGGGCGCTGCGCGCCGGAGTCTGGGCGATCAGCTCACGCGCCTGGGCGAGCGCGCGGTCGCGACCCTCCGGCGTGCCGAGCTGTGCATCGGCGAGCACGCGCCGAACCGCGAACTCGACGACCGACAGGGCGCCGTCGAGCCGTCCGACGATCGCGTCGGCCCCCTCGGCGGCGACGAGCTCCGCAGGATCGACACCCTCGGGCATCTGGACGACGCGCAGCTCGACGTCGCGCTGCTCAGCGAGCGCGGCCGCGCGCAGCATCGCCTGCTGGCCGGAGCTGTCGGCGTCGAGCGCCAGGTAGACGACGCCCTCCGCACCGGCGGCTCGCGCCAGCTCCGCCAGCTGGTGCTCGGTCAGCGCGGTGCCCATGATCGCCACGGTCTCAGCCACCCCCGCCTGGTGCAGCGCCAGCACGTCGGTATAGCCCTCGACCACCACGACGCGCCGCGACTTGGCCGCCGCCACGCGCGCCTTGTCGATGCCGAACAGCTGTCGTCCCTTGTGGTAGATCTCGTTCTCGGAGGTGTTGATGTACTTGGCCGGCTCGTCCGCGCGCAGCGTGCGCGCGCCGAAGCCCAGTACCCGCCCGCGGGCGTCGGCGAGCGGGAACATGATCCGCTCGCGGAAGCGGTCGACCGCGCCGGTACCGGAGCGCTTGGGCTGGGCGAGCCCAGCGGCGATCAGCTCGTCGAGTGAGAAGCCGTCGCGGCCGGCGCCGCGCAGCAGCTTGTCCCAACCGCTCGGCGACCAGCCGACCCTGTACGCGCGTAGCGTCCCCTCGCTCAGCCCACGGCCGGCGAGGTAGTCGCGCGCGACGGCTGCGTCGTCCGAACCCCATAGGTATTTCTCGTAAAACAAGGCCGTGCGCTCCAGCAGCGCAAGCAGCCGCCCACGACGGCGCCGGCGCTCCTCCTCGGCGGGGTCCTCGCGCTCGCGCTTGAGCTCCACGTTGTAGCGCTCCGCGAGCAGCTCCACCGCCTCGCCGAACGGCAGCGCCTCGGTCTCCTGTACGAACCCGATCGCATCGCCGCCGACGCCGCAGCCGAAGCAGTGGTAGAGGCCCTGGTCCGCGTTCACCGAGAACGACGGCGTGCGCTCGTCGTGGAACGGGCAGAGCCCGACCCAGCGCGAGCCAACGCGGCGCAGGTCGGTGCGCGCGCCGACGAGATCGACCATGTCGACCGCCTCGCGCAGCCGCTCGATCGAGTCCTGGGTGTAGCGCGCCATCTCCGATCGCCCGATCAGTAGTAACCAGCGGGGAGCTCAAGGTCTGCGAGCGTGCGGATCGCGAAGCGGTCGGTCATCCCCGCGAGGTAGTCGACGACGCGCTCGTGCTCGGCCGCCCCGGGCACCACGGCGGGCGGCAGGTCGGTCGCGTAGTGGTCGAAGAGCGTGCGCAGCAGCCGCTCGATCCGCGGCCGCTCACGTTGCGCATCGGCGGCGAGGTAGACGCGGTCGAACATGAACTGGCGCAGGCGCAGCATCGCTGCACCGACTTCCTCGCCCTGGACGATGTCGTCGCCGGCCGCGGCCGAGCGGTCGATCAGGTCGCGCACGAGCGTCTCGATGCGGTCGGAGCCGGTCTCCCCGAGCGTCGCGATCTCGTCTGCGGGGAGATCGGCACGGTCGATCACGCCCGCGCGCAACGCGTCGTCGATGTCGTGGTTGATGTAGGCGACGCGGTCGACGACACGGACGATCCGGCCCTCGAGCGTCGCGGCCTTCACCGGCCCGGTGTGGTTCAGGATGCCGTCGCGGACCTGCTCGGTCAGGTTGAGGCCGCGGCCGTCGCGCTCGAGCCGTTCGACGACGCGCAGCGAGTGCTCGTTGTGGCGGAAGCGAACGCCGTAGCGCTCCTGCAGGCACTCGTCGAGCACCCGCTCGCCGATGTGCCCGAAGGGCGGGTGGCCGAGGTCGTGGCCGAGCCCGATCGCCTCGGTCAGGTCCTCGTTGAGCCCGAGCGCACGGGCGACGTTGCGGGCGATGCCGCACGCCTCGAGCGTGTGGGTCAGCCGCGTCCGGTAGTGGTCGCCCTCGGGCGCGATGAAGACCTGCGTCTTGTGCTTTAGCCGTCGGAACGCCTTGCAGTGGACGATCCGGTCGCGATCGCGCTGGAACGGCGTGCGGTGCGCTGCGTCGGGCTCGGGCTCGATCCGCAGCGCCGGATACGAGCGGGTCGCCCGCGGCGCCAGCCGCTCCTCCTCGAAGCTCGCGACTCGCTCAGCGAAGCTCCTCACGTCGCGTCGTACGATCACCACCGTTCGATTGTCCCAGGCCGCCGGAGGAACGCGGGCCGCCCGAAAGTCGATCCGACCGCTCGCCGGTCGGGACGCCGCGGACATAGGCGGTCTTCTGGCGCGAGAACTCGAGCGGGCCGGACACTCCCAGCCAGCTGCCGAAGCCGCTGTCCTTACTGCCGCCGAAGGGAGCCGCCGGACTGAGCACGTCGAGGAAGCTGTTGACCCAGACCAGTCCCGCGTCGAGCTCGCGGGCGAAGCGGATCGCCCGGCCGACGTCGGCGGTCCAGACGCCGGCCGCCAGCCCGTAGCGGGAACCATTCGCCTGCTCGAGCGCATCGTCGTCGTCGTCGTCGTCGAAGGCGCGGATCGCGAGGACCGGGCCGAAGACCTCCTCGCGCCAGACCTCCATCGTCTCGCTGACGCCCTCGAGCAGCGTCGGCGGGAAGAAGAAGCCACGCTCGGGCGCGGAGGCCTGCGCTTGGACGCGAGCTCCCTCGGCGACCGCGCGCTCGACGAAGCCGGCCACGCGATCGCGGTGCCCGGAGCTGACCATCGGACCGACCTCCGTCGCCGGGTCGGCGGCATCTCCGACGCGCATACCGCGAACCCGCGCTGCAGCACGCTCGACGAACTCGTCGAGAATCGATCGCTCGACCAGGATCCGCGCGCCCGTGCAGCACTCCTGGCCGCCGTTGGTCAGCCCACCGCGCAATATCGGATCGAGCGACGTGTCGAGGTCGACGTCGGCGAAGACGATATTCGGACTCTTGCCGCCGGTGTCGATCCCGCTCGGCGTCCCGTTCTCGGCCAGTGACCGCAGGACCGACCGGCTGGTCTCGACCGATCCGGTGAAGCTCAGCTTGTCGATGCCGGGGTGGCGGGCGAGCGCGGCACCGGTCTCGTCGCCACCAGTCACGACGTTGAGGCATCCAGCCGGGATGCCCGCCTCGAGGGCGATCCGCGCCAGCTCGAGGGTCGCGAGCGGAGCCTGCTGATCGGGCTTGACGACGACGGCGCAGCCCGCCGCGAGCGCGGGCCCCACGGTCGCGGCCGCGATCACCAGCGCCGAGTTCCACGAGGTGATGGCGCCTACGACGCCGATCGGCTCGAGGACCGTGTAGCAGAGCGTCCCGCGTTCGGAGAGCGGGATCTGCTCGCCATGCGCCCGCGCCGCGTGCGCCGAGCTGAAGTGAAAGACCTCGGCCGCGAAGTCGACGTCGTCGACGGTGGCGGCGACCGTCTTGCCCGTGTCGACGCTCTCGAGCTGGACGAGACGCTGGCTGCGCTCCTCGATCAGATCGCCGATCCGGTGCAGGACGCGCTCACGCTCGTACGGCGCGAGCCCCCACCACTGGCGCTGCGCGGCACGCGCCGACTCCACGGCCCGATTCACGTCCGCCGCCGTGCCGTCCGGGACCTCGGCGATCGGCTCCCCGAGGCTGGGGTTCCAGACGGTGATCGACGCGGTGCCGCCCACGGCCTTCCCTCCGATGAGCTGACCAACGGTCTCGACGGTGGCGGTCATCGCTGTCTCCTCCTAGTAGGCGCCGTCACCAGTGATACCGGGCGCGGCGCGCAGGCGCAACGCGCCGAAGCGTTCCGAGTCCGTCGACACCCCCGCGATCTCGAAGGCGTGCCAGAGCGTCACCTGGTTGGCCACCAGCAGCGGTACGGCCAACCGCGGCGCCAGCTCGCGATGAAGCCCGAAGCCCCAAAGGGCGGTGTCGGGCAGCAGTATCGGGAGCTCCTTGCCGACCCGCTCGAGCGCTGGAGCGAGGTCCCGCGCGTCGAGCCGCTCGGAGACGGTCGGGCCGGCCGCGTCGAGCTCCACAGACGCCCGGACGGCGATACCCCACTCGGCCAGGAACGCGGCGAAGGCCGCCGCGGCCGACTGTGGATAGGGCGCGATCACGGCGACCTCGTCGATGGCGAGCGCGCCGAGCGCCTCGACGAAGGCCACCGACGTGCTGCTGGCGGGAGCGCCAGACGCGGCCGTGATCGCCCGCAGCTGGCGCTGCGCCCACTTGCGCCCGCCTACGAACGAGCCGCTGGTGCACGCCCACGACACCACGTCGGGCTCCCACCGCCGCATCCTCCGTGCGCCCGCCTCCAGCGTGCCGAGGTCGCCGGCGGCTTGCAGCGCCGCGAGCCGGTGACTGTCCTCGGCGGCCGTGATCACCTGCCAGTGCGCCGCCGGCTCGGGCGCCTCGGCGATCACGTCAGCGAACTCACCGGGCAACTCGCGGAACGGCGCCAGCAGGCCGATGCGGTACACGCGACTACGGCCTCGGCACGACCGCGCCCGAGCGGTCGTGCGACTCGACGCGCGCGAGCGCCGCGCCGCTGTCGAGGTCGAAGAGCTCGAAGCGCGCGGGGTCCAGCGCGAGCGTGACGGCATCGCCAGGCGCCCTTCCCCGCGTATCGCCCGCGAACCGTCCGCTGAGGCGACCGACGCCATCGCCGGCGGCGTCCCACGGCGGCAGCGAACCGCCGCCGTCGTCGCCGTGTGGGGCGCGCGCGTCGGTCTCGACGTGGACCAGCGACTCCGAACCGAGCAGCTCGCTGAGATAGACCCGGGCGGCGAGTCCCTCCTCGCCCGGCGGACGGAGCGCGAACGCGTCGGGTCTCACGCCGACGATTAGCTCGCGGCCGACGTAGGCCTTGAGGGCGGGCCGTGCCGCGACCAGTCCCTCCGGCAGATCGATGACGCTGTCGGCCAGGTGACAGATGAGCCCGTCGCCCTCGGCTGCGATGCGGCCAATGAGCAGGTTCATCGGCGGGCTGCCCATGAAGCGCGCGACGAACACGTTCGCGGGCATCTCGTAGAGCGCCTGCGGCGTCGCCACCTGACACAGTCGTCCGCGGTCCATCACCGCGACCCCGACCCATGGTCATCGCCTCGACCTGATCATGCGTGACATAGACGGTCGTCGTGCCCAGCTCCTGCTGGATCCGCACGATCTCGCCACGCAGCTGGACGCGCAGGCGCGCGTCGAGGTTCGACAGCGGCTCGTCCATCAGGAAGACGCGCGGATCGCGCACGAGCGCCCGCCCCATCGCAACCCGCTGCCGCTGCCCGCCGGATAGCTCACGCGGGCGCCGATCGAGCAGCGACGCGATGTCGAGGGCCGCCGCGATCCGCTCGACTCGCTCGCGCTGCTCGGCGCGCGGCACGCCACGAGCGCGCAGCCCGAACGCGATGTTGCGCGCCACGCTCATGTGGGGGTAGAGCCCGTAGCTTTGAAAGACCATCGCCACGTCGCGATCGGCGGCCACGACATCGCCGACGTCCTCGCCATCGATCAGCACTGCTCCCGAGCTGAGCTGCTCGAGGCCGGCGACCGCACGCAACGCGGTCGTCTTCCCGCAGCCCGAGGAGCCGACGAGCACCATCAGCTCGCCATCGTCGACCGCGAGGTCGATTCCGCGTAGCGCCTCGACGCCGTTGCGAAAGGCCTTTCGCGCGTCCCTGAGCTCGACCGAGGCCACGCCTGCCTACCGCTCGCCGCCCTCGACCAGACCACGCACGAGCGCCCGCCTCCCAATCAGGAAAGCCACGATCAAGGGGGCGACCGAGATCGTCACGCCGGCCATCAACAGCGGCACGTCCTGCGCGCCGCTGCGACCCGGACCGAGCAGCGCGAGCCCGACCATCAGCGTGGTCAGCTGCTCGGTCTGCCACAGGACCAAGGGGATCAGCAACTCGTTCCAGGCGTACATCGCGCAGACGACCATCGTCGTCACGAGCGCCGGGCCCGACATCGGTAGTGCTATCTCGATGAACTGCCGCGAGCGCGACGCGCCGTCGACCTCAGCGGCCTCGAACAGCTCCGCAGGGAGATCCCTCATATACGTGAACAGCAGGAAGGTCGCAAACGGGAGGTTCAAGCCGACCTCGACGAGGATCGCAGACGACATCTGGTTGATCAGACCGAGATCGCTCATCATCACGAACAGCGGGACGATGACGACCATCGGCGGGATCGCCATCGTCGCCACGATCCCCACGAGCAGCATGCCCCGCCCGGCGAAGCGGAACCGCGTGAAGCCGTAGGCTGCGCCCGCGGCGAGCATCGTCGCGATCGCCGCCGACGAGAGGCTGAGGATCGTGCTGTTGACGAACATCCGGTCGAAGCCCAGCTCGGTCCAGACCTGGGTGTAGTTCTCCAAAGTCGGGTGCAGCGTCGGCAGCAGCGCAGACCCTCCGAAGCTCGTCGCTCGCTGAAACGACGCCACCAGCATCACGTAGAGCGGGAACAGCGACACCAACGCGACCGCGAGCAGGAACCCGTGCTCGCCGACGCGCACGGCGAGCTGCCGCAGACTCGCGACCATGCCGCGTCGGGTCATGCGAACGCCTCACGCTGCGCGCGCAGGATCCGATAGGCCGCCACGACGAGCGCCGCTATCAGCAGCATCACCGCGACCGCCGACGCCAGCCCGACCAGCTGCTGGTCGAACTGGAGCTTGTAGAGCAGGTACTCGAGCGTGTAGGTGCTGCGATCCGGGCCGCCCTGTGTGAGGATCGCGACGTAGGCGAAGGTCCAGGAAAAGGCCTCGATATAGCCGAAGACCGCTGCCAGGCCGATGATGCCGCGCATCTGCGGCACCGCCACCTGCCAGTAGGTGCGTGCCCAGCTGGCCCCGTCGACGGCCGCCGCATCAAAGTGTGTGCGATCGATGCTCGCCATGCGCGCCATGAACAGCAGCACGGTGAAGCCGACGCGCTTCCACAGGACTACCCCCAGGACGCCCCAGATCGCGGTCTGCGGCTCGCGCAACCAGGCGTGCGTGAGCTCGTCGAGCCCCGCCCCGCGCAGCAGCTCGTTGAGCGGGCCCCCGTTTCCGAGCAGGTAGAGGAAGACGACGGCGATCGACGCGATCGCCGGCAGGAAGGGAAGGAAGATCAGCAGCTCGTAGATCGCACCGCCGCGCACGCCGCGGTAGAGGATTCCGGTGATGGCGAGGGCCAGCGCGATGCTCAGCGGGACGCTCAGCAGGAGGATCAGGTTGTTCTTGACCGCCCGCCAGAACAGCTCGTCATGGAGCAGGTCGGAGTAGTTGCTCAGTCCGACGAAGCCGCCCTCGAGGAAGGTCGTACGGTCGGTGAGGCTGTACTGGACGACCTTCGCCAGGGGGAACGCGAGCACGAACCCGACCGTCGCGACGGCTGGAAGCACCCACGGCCAGCCCGCTGCGCGCCGCAGCCCCGCGAGCCCCGCCTTCACCTACCCCTCGATCGTGTCGACGTACTTCTTGTACTCGTCGATCTGGGCACTGTTCTGCTCACGGTAGCGCTCCATCCGGCGCTGGTAGGCGGCTCGCAGCGCAGCCGGGCTCTCGCCCGCGAACGCTCTCGGACCCAGCTCCCAGGTGACGTCCGCCCCGACGACCGGCATCCGATCGCGCGGCCAAGTGACGATCTTGCCCTCGCCCGGATTGGTCATCAACCGCCACGCCGTCCGCTCGAGCTCGCCGAGCTCGCTCGGATCGAAGTTGCGGTTGCACGGCAGCTCGCCGGTGATCCGGCTGAAGAGCTGCAGCTGCTCGGGCTCCTGCATGAAGTCGAGGATCCGGCCAGCGGCCTCTTTGTTCTCGCCGTAGCTGGTCATCAGCAGCAGGTTTCCCGACACCGCGATCGGCGCCGCGTAGCGCCCGGGGCCGTTCCAGTAGCCGACGACCCTGAACTGCTCGGGATCCTTGTCGAAGATGATCCCCGGGTACAGCATCGCGAAGGCCCCCTCGCCGTCGAGGAAGCGGTCGAGCGACTGCTGCTCTGTGATCTTGACCACATCGTCGTTGACGTATCCGTCGCGGCTGAGCTGGTTGAAGTACTCCATCCACGCCGAGACGACCGGCTCGTCGACCGACAGCTCGCCGAGCAGGTTGAGAGGAAGCTGCTTGACCGAGTTCATGTACTCCATGCTCGACGCGAGCGACCACTTGTCGCAGGCGTAGCCGTCGGCGGCGCCGATCATCACCGGAAGCTCGCCGGACCGCTTGATTCGAGCGCAGGCGTCCATGAACGCGTCCCAGGACTCGAGACGCTCGCCGATGTCGACGCCGGCCTTCGCGAGGTGTCGCTTATTGGCGATCAGCAGCGCCTGCTCCGCGTAGAACGGCGCGCCCCAGTACTTCCCATCGATCCGCTGGGCGAACAGCCAGTCGTCGGTGGCGCCGGCGCGAACGTGGTCCTCTACGGGTGTGAGGGCGTCCTGGACGATGAACTCGTAGGTGAGCCAGTTCGGGTACCAGGTCTCGAGCGTCGGCCCGCTGCGCGCGGCGTGGTTGCTCTGGAGGCGCGCCTGGGTGTTGGCGTAGTTGACGAACGACAGGTCGCTCAGCCGGGCATCGACGTCGGACCGCTCGAGCCGGTCTCTGAGCGTCTCCCAATACCGCTTCATGCTGCCTGGCTTACCGGCGTACTCGAAGTCGAAGACGACGGACACGTCGCGCCCGCCGCTCGAGCCCGAGTCCCCGCCACAGGCGGCGAGGTAGAACGCGCCCACTCCCGCCGCACCGACGCCGATCGCCTGTCGGCGCGTGTAGGCACGATCCCAGCTTCCAGCCATGTCTCCTCCTTGTCCCTCAGCGATGCGGCCGGGGCTACCTAGCCCAACCTCCGTCGCCGACCATACACGCGATTACCGACTCGTTCAGGCTTGCATTCGTCCGGGTCGGCTGTAACATGGTCTGGCCAATGTGGTCAGGCCAATTCTTTCCGGCTGTGCACTTCGACGTTCAAGACTTCGATCCAGATCGTGCCTCGCGGCACGGGATCGTCCAAACACCGGCTGCGGTCGGCGCAGGCATGCATCACGGACCGAACCCTCCCCGTGAGCCCGCCGGCGCCGACTCGTAGAGCAGCGCTCGCCGGCGGCGGTTCGCCCATCCCTCCGGGCGCCGCCGCCGGTGCCGGTCCTTTCAGCCACTCGACTGTGACGGTTGAGCCGTTCTCACTATCCGTGTGACCCACGTTAGACTCGGCGAGTGGATACCGCAGCAGATCGTGCAGCCAGCGGAATCCGGGCGCTGATCGTCGCCGGAGAGTACGAGTCCGGCACGCGACTGCCGTCCGAGCGTGAGCTGGCGCAGCAGCTCGAGGTCTCGCGCCCGGCGCTGCGCGAGGGGATTCGCCGCCTGCGCAGCGGTGGCGTGCTCGAGTCGCGACGGGGATCGGGCACCTACGTCGCAGAGATCGACGCCCAAGCGGTGTACGACGTTCGCGTGCGACTCGAGCCGTTGGCGGCTCAATGGGCCGCACTGCGTAGGACCGACGCGGAGTTCACCGAGATGCGCCGCCTGGTCACTCTTATGCGTGACAGGATCGACGAGCCCGAGACCTTCAACCATTCGGACGCGCAGTTCCACAACCTGGTCGCTCGCGCGAGCCGCAGCCCCGTGCTGATCGGCACGCTCGACCGGCTTGGCGAGCTGGCGCTGCTGACGCGAACCGCGATCGTCAACGAGAGGCGTCTGCGCGTCTCCTCGCTCGGCGACGTCGAGCGCGTCTGCCAGGCGATCGAGCGCAAGCACCCGAAGCGCGCCGCGAATGCGATGGAGCGCCACATCGTCAACGTTCGCGCCGACTACATGGCGGTTCAGGAGAAGGACGCGAGCCGCGACGGACGGCGGCGCCGCCGTAGCGCGATCAAGACCGGCGATAGGTCGTAGTCGCACGTTGTCGCCTCGCCATGGTCCCGAGATCGTCCTCGCTCGCCACGGCGAGACGCAGTGGAGCCGCGAGATGCGCCACACCGGACGCACCGACGTGCCGCTGACCGACGAGGGTCGGCGTCAGGCGGCGGCCCTGCACGACCGCCTCGCCGGTCGCGAGTTCGCCAAGGTCCTGGTCAGCCCGCTGTCGCGCGCCGTCGAGACCTGCCGGCTCGCGGGCCTCGGCGATCGGGCCGAGCGGCGCCCCGAGCTCGTCGAGCTCGAGTACGGCGAGGCCGAGGGCCTCACGACCGCCCAGCTGCGCGAGCGCATCCCCGGCTGGACGGTCTGGACGCACCGCACGCCCGGAGCCGAGACCCTCGAGCAGGTCGGCACTCGCCTCGAGCCACTGGTCGCCGAGCTGCGCGACACCGATGACGACATCGCGATCTTCGCCCACGGCCACATCCTGCGCGTCCTCGCCGCCCTCTGGATCGGGCTACCGCCCCAGGGCGGCGCCCGTCTCGCCCTTTCCACCGGCACGCTCAGCACGCTCGGCTGGGAGCGCGAGACCCAGGTCATCCGTTCGTGGAATAGCTGATGGCAACCGGGGGCTCACGCCCCTGGACCCCCGCCGTCACCTGGCCGGTCGGCTAGGCGACTCGTCGCAATCTCACGTGGGCGTGGTGCTCGAGCGTCTCGGCGATCGCGCGGTCGGCCTGTCCGAGCGCGAGGTCGGAGGCGTGGGGTGCGTCCGCCAGCGGCTGGCCGAGCGCCTCGACGAGGAAGCGGTGCGCCTCGGCACCGAGCGGGAACGAGCCGGCCTCGCAGCTGGCGCAGACCACCCCGCCGGCAGCGGGCGAGAACCCGGCCAGGTGCTCTGCCTCGCCGCACGAGGCACATGACGCCAGCTCCGGCGCGAACCCCGACGCCAGCAGCAGCTTGATCCGGAAGGCGAGCGACTGCGCCCGCGTCGCAGCTGTGGGATCGCCGTCGAGCAGCGCGAGCTGGTTGCAGAGCAGGTGGTAGGCCGCGGCGTTCGGCTCACCCGAGTCGAGCAGCCTCAGGACCGACTCGCAAGCCTGCGAGGCCCGCTCGAGCGACGACCGGTGCTCGCGCAGGCCGGGGTGCGCGCTGACCGTGTCGACCGCCGAGACCGTGGACAGGTCTCCCCTGCCCTGACGCAGGACAAGGCGCACGCGCGACAGCGGCTCGAGCCGGCCGCCCATCCGCGAGCGCGTCCGCCGCACGCCCTTTGCCATCGCCCCGATGCGGCCGCGATCGACGCTGTAGAGATGCAGCACGCGGTCCGCCTCGCCGTAGCGGATCGAGCGCAGTACCACTGCCTCCGTCTTGAAGCTGCCGGCCACCTCTCGATGTTGCAGCCGGCCGCGGACAGAAGCTCTCAGGCCCGCGGCGGTCTCTGGCACCGCGGGCAGATGTAGGTGCCGCGGCCGGCGGCGCGCAGCTTGACGATCGCGGTCCCGCAACGTGGGCAGGGCTCTCCCTCGCGCCGGTGAACCAGGAAGCGGTCCTGGAAGCTGCCGCGCGCTCCGTCGACGTGGCGAAAGTCGTCGATCGACGCTCCGCGGGCGTCGATCCCGGCCTCGAGCGACTCGACGACCGCGCCGTGGAGAGCCTCGACCTGCGGGCGGCGCAGCGTCCCGACCGGGCGCAGCGGGTGGATGCGCGCCCGGAACAGCGCCTCGTCGGCGTAGATGTTGCCGACGCCGGCGATCCGCTCCTGGGCGAGCAGGAACGCCTTGACCGGCGATCGGCGGCCCCTGGCGAGCGCTTGCAGCGCCTGCGGCGTGAAGTCGGCGCTCAGCGGCTCCACGCCCAGCCGTGTCGAGAAGTACTCGTCGCGTGCGTCGTCGCCGAGCAGCACGAGGCCGGTCCCGAACCGCCGCGGATCGGCGAACAGCACGCTGGAGCTGTCGTCGAGCCGCAGCCTCACGCGCACGTATGGCTGCTCGCCGGGGTCGTCCGCTCGGACCAGCAGCAGGTTGCCGGTCATCCGCAGGTGCATCACGAGATGCACCTCGTCCTCGAGGACCAGGTCGAAGTACTTGCCGCGCCGGCCGACCGACAGGATCCGCCGGCCCTCGATCGCGTCGGCGACCTCGAGCGGCGCCGCGGGCTCCGACCAGCGCGCGTCGAGGACCTCGGCGCGGGCGATCCCCCGCCCCTCGAGCTGCGGCGCGAGCTGCCTGCGGATCGTCTCGACCTCGGGTAGCTCCGGCATCGGCCAGGGCTTCTACCAGGCGCGGCGAATCCAGGAGCGTGGCAACCGTCGTCGCACCCGCGCAGAGCCGGCCGTTCGAGCACCTAGTGCTCGACTTCGTCGCCTACCTCGAGTTCGAGCGCGGACTGTCGCGCAACACGCTTGAGGCCTACCGCTCCGACCTGCTGCAGTTCGGCCGCTTCCTGGAGCAGCGCGGCGTCACGGCGCTGACCGCCGAGCCGGTCGACATCGCCGACTTCCTGGCGAGCCTCGGCGGCGTCGACGGCCGTACGGCGTCGCCGGCGACGATAAACCGCAAGCAGGCATGCCTGCGGTCGTTCTACAAGCACCTGCGTCGCGAGGAGATCCTCTCCGGCGACCCCACGGCCAAGCTCGCCGGGCCGCGCAAGAGCCGCAGGCTGCCGCAGGTCCTGACCCGCGGCGAGGTCGCCAAGCTGCTCGACCAGCCGCAGGGAACCGAGCCGATCGCGCTGCGCGACCGCGCCCTGCTCGAGCTGATGTACGCCTGCGGCCTGCGCGCGTCGGAGGCGACCGGCCTCGAGGTGACCGACCTCGACCTCGACGAGCTGCTCCTGCGCGCGCGCGGCAAGGGCTCGAAGGAGCGGCTCGTCCCGGTCGGCCGCACGGCCGCCGACGCGGTCCGCCGCTACCTCGAGCGCGGCCGGCCGCAGCTCGTCGGAGCCTCGGTCGAGGCTCGCCTGTTCCTCAACTTCCGCGGCGGCGCGCTGACCCGCCAGGGCCTCTACAAGATCGTCCAGCGCCACGCGCGCTCGGCCGGCCTCGGCGACCGCATGAGCCCGCACACGCTGCGCCACACCTTCGCCACCCACCTGCTCGCCGGCGGCTGTGACCTGCGCGCCGTCCAGGAGATGCTGGGGCACGCCGACGTCGCGACGACACAGCTCTACACCCATCTCTCCAGCGAGCGGCTGAAGGACGTCTACTTCAGCGCCCACCCGCGCGCGACGGCCGGCTAGCGGACCTGGAAGCCCTCGCCGGACAGGCGGCCGATGTCGTTGGTCAGGCCGATCGCGAACAGGCCGATCACGAGCATGAACCCGACCACCCCCGCGCGCTCCATCACGCTGAACGGCACCGGCTTGCCACCGCGCAGCTTCTCGACGGCGGCCCAGAAGAGGTGGCCCCCGTCGAGCGGCAGGAACGGGAAGAGGTTCACGATCGCCAGCGACAGCGAGATGATCGCCAGGATGCCGACGGTGTTGGCGAGGTTGTTGAGGATCGTCTGGCGCGTCACCTCGTAGGAGCCGACGATGCCGCTGATCTCCTTGCGCCGCTCGGTGTCGAATATGCGCGCGGGCAGGCTGACCGTCTGCTCGGTTATGAACCAGAAGCGGTCGAGCGAGACGCTCAGGGCGTCGCCGATCGGCAGGGCCTCGCGCGGGCCCGGCACGTAGCTGAAGCCGAGACGGGTCCGCTCGGCGGCCGGGTCGGCGTCGTAGATCGGCGTCAGCCGCTCGACGATCCGCCTCCCGTCGCGCTCGATCACCAGCGTCGTCGGCGCGGCGGCGCGGCAGCCGTCGGTCGGCGGACTCTGCGGGCACTTGTGGCTGGCGATCTGCTTCGACAGCGCGGTCGGCTCCCCGCGCACGCCGTCGACCGACAGGAGGCGGTCGCCCGGCTGCAGGGCAGCGGCGGCGGGATATCCCTTCTCGACGATGTCGACGCGCGCGTCGACCGGCTCGGTCTCCGCTCCGATCAGCCCGAAGTAGACGATCAGCAGCAGCAGCGCCACGATCAGGTTGACCGCCGGTCCTGCGGCGATCACCGCCATCCGCTTCCAGACCGGCTGGGCGTGGTAGGCGCGCGTGCGAACCTCGTCGGGGAGGTCCTCGGCCGGGCTCATGCCGGTGATTCGCACGTAGCCGCCGGCGGGGATCAGGCCGATCGCGTACTCGGTCTCGCCGACCTTCTTGCTGGCCAGAGTCGGCGGGAAGAAGAGCGAGAACTTCTCGACGCGCATGCCGACCCACTTGGCGACCGCGAAGTGACCCAGCTCGTGGAGGATCACGAGCAGCGCGAAGCCGGCGAAGGCAAGCAACCAGCTCACGCGAGCGCTCCTTCGCAGGCCTCGCGGGCCCGTTCGCGCGCCTCGGCGTCGGCCGCGTAGAGGTCGGAGAAGTGGCGCACCGGCCGCTCGGGCAGAGCGGCGAGCGTCTGCTCGATCACGGCTGGAATGCCGAGGAACGGCAGCGCGCCCTCGAGGAAGGCGTGCACCGCGATCTCGTTCGCGGCGTTGAGGACGCACGGAGCGGTCCCCCCCGCGGCCGCCGCCTCGCGCGCGAGGCGCAGGCAGGGAAATGCATCGCCGTCGACCGGCTCGAAGCTCAGCGCACCGACCTGCGCGAGGTCGAGTGGCTCGACCGGCAGGTCGACGCTCTCGGCGCCATGCAGGGCGTAGGAGATCGCGATCCGCATGTCCGGCGGTCCGACGTGGGCGAGCATCGCACCGTCTGCGAGCGTCACCAGCCCGTGGACGAGCGACTGCGGGTGGACGACCACGTCGAGCCGCTCGTAGGGCAGCCCGAAGAGGTGGTGAGCCTCCATCAGCTCGAGGCCCTTGTTCATCAGGGTCGCCGAGTCGATCGTGATCTTGCCGCCCATCTGCCAGGTCGGGTGCGCGAGCGCCTGGGCGGCCGTCACCTCCGTGAGCTCGCTGCGCGTGCGGCCGCGGAACGGCCCGCCGCTGGCGGTGATCGTCATCCGGTCGACGCCGCCGGTCGGGAGCCCGGCGATCAGCTGGTGCAGGGCGGTGTGCTCGGAGTCGACCGGCACGATCCGGGCGCCGGTCGCCTCCGCGAGCGCCATCACCAGCTCGCCGCCCACGACGAGGCTCTCCTTGTTGGCCAGCGCCAGGTCGATCCCCTCGCCGAGCGCAGCGACGGTCGGTCCGAGGCCCGCGGAACCAACGAGCGAGTTGAGCACGAGGTCGCACTCCGCCTCGACGATCAGCTCGACGAGGCCCTCCGCACCGCCGAGCACGCGGCCCGACGTCCAGCGCTCCGCCGCGCGGGCCGCCGCGTCGGGATCCGCGAGCGCGATGCGATCGACCCCATGCGCGGACGCCTGTTCGAGCAGCGTGTCGACGCTCGATCCCGCGGCCAGGCCGACGACCTCGAGCGAGTCGCTGCGCGAGATGACGTCGAGTGCCTGCGTGCCGATCGAGCCGGTCGAGCCGGCGATGACGATCCTGCGCATCCGCCTCAGTCTAGGAGGCGCCCCGCGGTGCGGCAGCGAGCCGCAGCAGCAGCTGCAGGCGGATGCCCGCCGGTGCAAGCGCAGCCGTCTCGCCGTCGGCGAATATCTCGATCAGGTAGGCGCCCGAGCCGTACGCGACGACGGCCACGAGCGCGGCCTCGAAGCCCAGATCGGCGAGCAGCTTGCGCTCGGCCGCATCGGTCCGATCGTCCTCGACGTGCGCGACGAAGCCGCCGTGGCCGCGGCGCAGCAGCTCGGCGGTGTTCGGGAAGTCCTCGACCCGGTAGACCTCGTTCGCGAGCCCCATGCGCAGGCCCCGCAAGCGGGTGTCGCGGTCATCGGCGGTCGACACCGAGCGGATCAGCGAGCTCCCGCGCTCCCAGCGCGAGATCGCCCAGGCTGCGGCGTCGAGCGTCGCCGAAAAGGCCACGACTACCGTCTCGAGCCGGTCGAGCACTCGGCGGTGGGCGGCATCACGGTCGAGGATTCGCATCGTCCGAGCCGCGATCGCCTCGATCTGCTGATCGATCCGGTGCGGGCTCAGCTGACGGCGCTCGCCGAGGTCGGCGGTCAGCGGGTCGGCCGCCGGACTCGACGTGCAGAGGCGCCCGCCGCCGCGCCGCTTGGCGGCGTACTGAGCGGTATCGGCGGCGTGCAACAGCTCGGCCGGCGTGCTGGCCGGTCCCGCCTCGGCGGCGCCGAAGGAGAGCGACAACGGCAAGTCGGCATCGGCGTCGTCGAGCAGCTCGAGCGCCGTCCGGGCGACCGCGTTGGCCGCGTCGATCCGGCAGCCCTCGAGCAGCACGCAGAACTCGTCGCCGGCGAGTCGCCCGACGAGCGCTGCCGCCTCCGGCGCCGCAGCGGCAACCAGAGCCTCGCCGACCCGGCAGAGCGCCCGGTCGCCGATGTGATGGCCGTGTGCGTCGTTGATGTCCTTGAGACCGTCGACGTCGGCCAGCAGCAGCGTCAGTGGAGCGCGCTGGCGGCCGTCGGAATCGAGCAGCGCCGCGAGCCGCTCCTCGATCGCGCGCCGGTTGGCGAGGCCGGTGAGCGGATCCTCGTAGGCGAGTCGCGACACCCTCGCGAAGCGCTCGCCGCGCGCGAGCACGAGCGCCAGCCGGTCGGCGATCGCCTGCAGGAAGCCGGCGTCATCGGCGTCGAAGCGCGGCGCGCCTGGCGCCGTAGCCGCCCAGACCTCCCCCCAAACCTCTCCGTCGAGCAGGATCGGCACGCCGACGTCGGACTCCTTGCCGAGCGCCTTCAGGACCGCGACGGCGGGCGGAGAGGCACCCGGGTCGTCGACTGCGGTGCGGTAAGGCTCGCCGTCGCGGAGCAGCTTCTCGACCAGCGGATGCTCTGCGAGCGGATAGATCTCGTCGGTCGGAAAGCGCTGCTCGTCCGGTCCCAGCTGGCCGACGTTGATCAGCGTCCGCATCACCTCGCGGCCCGGCTCCCAGCGACTGATCGAGAGCGATGCCGCGCCGGTGACCTCGAGCGCCGCCTCGGCCGCCTGCTCCATCACATCCTCGAGCCTGTAGGCGTCCGCGGTGGCTGCCGCGATCCGCATCAGCGCCTCCCGCTCGCCAGCCTCGCGCCGCCCGCGGTCGCGACCGACCGCTCGCAGCGGGCGCCGCTGATGCGCGGGGGGCTCTACCTCCCGGAGCTCGTGGGGCTGGACCGACATCACGCACTCCAGCTATCGGCGCGCGCGGCGCACAACTGAAGATCTGCCAACTGGCGGTGCGCCAGCTGTCTCTTCCGCCGATACTCAGCCGTAGCCGAGCAGCAGCGCCGCGTAGAACCCGACCACGATCGTCAGGAAGACGGCGTCGAGGCGGTCGAGGGCGCCGCCGTGGGCCCCGAAGACGCGCCCGCTGTCCTTGACCGAGAGATCGCGCTTGACGGCCGACTCCAGCAGGTCACCGAGCGGCGCCGCGAGCGCTACTAGGAAGCCGATCAGCAGCGCGTCGAGACCGGAGAGCCAGTCCTGGTACAAACCGGCGCACCAGAAGGCCACCGTAGCGCCGACGATGCCGGCGACCAGCCCCTCGACCGTCTTGTTCGGCGATATGTCCGGCGCCAGCTTGCGCCGCCCCCACATCCGCCCTCCGGTGTAGGCGGCGGTGTCGCCGACGAAGGTTGCGACCAGCACGTCGATCACGAGCCCATCGCCGTGTTCCAGCGAGCGCAGAAAGACGGCGTGGGCCAGCGGCAGCCCGATCCAGACCACCCCGAGCACCGTCGCCGCCAACCCCCAGGAGACGTTCGCCAGCGTCGGCCGCGCCATCGCAAGCAGGAAGGCGAGCGGCAGCGCCGCGACCAGCGCGATCAGGACGTCGGCGCGCTGCTCGTAGGTGGCCAGCAGCACCATCCCCGCGACCGCGAGGTAGCCGGCCAGGTCGACCGGCCGAGCGCGGCGCATCAGCCCGTAGAGCTCGCGGAGGGCCACGACCCCGAGCACGATCAGCCCGAGCGCGAACACCAGCCCACCCTGGGTCACGATGAAGATCGCAAACAGCGCCGCCGGAACGGCGACCAACACCCGGCCGGGGAGATCCGACCGGGCCTCCTCCGACCGGCCAGGCGCCCCGGGGGTCCGGGGGCGCGTGCCCCCGGTCATGATCCCCTCCGGGCGCCGAAGCGGCGTTGGCGGCGGCCGTACTCGGCGAGGGCCCGCTCGAAGGCGGCGCGGTCGAAGTCGGGCCAGAGCTCGTCGCTGAACACGAGCTCGGAGTAGGCGCACTGCCAGAGCAGGTAGTTCGAGAGCCGCTGCTCGCCGCTGGTGCGGATCAAGAGGTCGGGGTCGTGCATCTCTGGCGCGTAGAGGCGAGCGCGGAACTGCTCCTCGGTCGTGCCGTCGAAGCCGCGTGCGGCATCGACGATCTCCGCCCGACCGCCGTAGTTGAACGCCACGAACAAGGTGATCCGGGTGTTCTCGCGCGTCGCCGCCTCGGCCCACTCCATCTTCTCGCGCAGCTCGGCGGAGATTCCGTCGCGCCGGCCGACGAAGCGCATTCGAACGCCCTCCGCGTGCAGCTCGGGGGTCTCGCCGTCGATCCGCTCGCCGAACATCCGCATCAGCCCGGAGACCTCGTCGGGCGACCGCTTCCAGTTCTCGGTCGAGAACGAGTAGACGGTCAGCTCGCGCACACCGAGCTCGGCGGCATCGCGCAGGCGCGCCTTGACCACGTCCGCCCCGGCGCGGTGCCCCTCGATCGGCGACAGCCCGCGGGCCTGCGCCCAACGTCCGTTGCCGTCGGTGATGATCGCGACGTAGCGCGGCGTCCCCGTGCCGCCGTCGCCGTCCGTCGGACCCGTCGCCATCCGGGTCAGACCTGGAGTATCTCGTCCTCTTTGGCGGCGAGCGACGCGTCGATCTCGGCGACCTTCTCGTCGGTGAGCTTCTGCAGCTCGGCCTCGGCACGGTGCTCGTCGTCGGCGCCGATCTCGCCGTCCTTCTTCATGTCGCGCAGCTCCTGCATTACCTCGCGACGAACGTTGCGGACCGCGACGCGGCCCTGCTCGGCGAGCCCGTGCACGACCTTGACGAGCTCGCGGCGGCGCTCCTCGGTCAGCTCCGGGATCGACAGGCGGATCAGGTTGCCGTCGTTGCTCGGCGTCAGGCCGACGTCGGACTCGAGGATCGCCTTCTCGATCGCCTTGATCGCGCCCTTGTCGTACGGGGTGATCGTCAGCAGCCGCGCCTCGGTCGCCGACACGTTCGCCAGCTGGTTGAGCGGGGTGACCGCGCCGTAGTAGTCGACGTCGACGCGGTCGAGCAGGTGAGGCGAGGCGCGGCCGGTGCGGACGGTGCCGAACTCGTGGCGAGTCGAGTCGACCGTCTTGCCCATCCGGTCCGACGCGTCGTCGAGGTACTCCTTGACAAGGTCACCGTCCATCGCTGCTCACCACCGTCCCCACACGATCGCCGCACACTATCCGGTCGATGTTGCGCTCGTCGTCCATGTTGAAGACGTGGATCGGAAGGTCGTTGTCCATGCAGAGCGACAGCGCCGTCGAGTCCATCACGCCGAGCTGGCGCTCGATCGCCTCGCGGTGACTGATAGCCGGCAGGAAGGTCGCGTCCGCCACCTTGCGCGGGTCCGCGTCGTAGACGCCCTCGACTCCGTTCTTCGCCATCAGGATCGCCTCGGCGCGGATCTCCAGCGCACGCAGCGCAGCGGCGGTGTCGGTCGTGAAGAACGGGTTGCCGGTGCCGGCGGCGAAGATCACTATCCGCCCACGCTCGAGGTGGCGGATCGCCCGGCGGCGGATGTAGGGCTCGGCGACCTCGGAGATCGTGATCGCCGACTGGACGCGCGTCACCGCCTCCTGCTTCTCGAGCGCGTCCTGCAGCGCGAGGGCGTTCAGGACGGTGGCCAGCATGCCCATGTAGTCGCCGGTCGCCCGGTCCATCCCCTTGGCGGCGCCGGACATGCCGCGATAGATGTTGCCGCCGCCGACGACGATCGCGACCTCGACGCCGCGTCGCTGGATGTGCGCGACCTGGGCCGCGATCGCCTGGATCCGGGCGGGGTCGGCGCCGTAGTCCAGCTCGCCCATCAGGGCCTCGCCGGAGAGCTTGAGCAGGACGCGCCCGAACGCCGCCTCGCGCTCGGGCGCGCTGCCGTCGTCCCCCTCGCCCCCGGTCATAGGCTTACTCCCCGATCGCGAAGCGGGCGAAGCGGCGGATGACCACGTTCTCGCCGGTCGTGGCCGAGATCGCCGCGCGCAGCTCCTCGATCGTCTTGCCGTCGTGCTTGTCGGCGTTGACGTGAGTCTGGTTGAGCAGGACGACCTCCTCGAGCCACTTCTTCATCCGGCCCTCGGCGATCTTCTCCTGGACCTGCGGCGGCTTGCCCTCCTCGGCGGCCTGCTCCTGGAACACCTTCAGCTCGGCGGCGCAGTCCGCCTCGGGGACCTCGTCCTCGCTGACATAGCGCGGCGCGGCCGCGGCGATGTGCGACGCGACGTCGCGCGTGAACTCGGCGAAGTCCTCGTTGCGGGCGACGAAGTCGGTCTCGCAGTCGACCTCGACAAGCACGCCGACCTTGCCGTTGTGGTGGACGTAGCTGCTCACCAGGCCCTCGGAGGCGGCGCGCTCGCCGCGCTTCGCGGCCTTCGCCTGGCCCTTGACGCGCAGCAGCTCGATCGCCTTGTCCATGTCGCCGTCGGCCTCGACCAGGGCGGCCTTGCAGTCCATCATCCCCGCGCCGGTCCGCTCGCGGAGCTCCTTGACGCTGCCTGCGGTGATCGTGCTCATGACTTCGCCCCCTCCTCGGGCGAGAACGTTCGCTGCCCGGCGGGCGCCGGGTCCTCGTCGGGCGAGAAGCTGCGCTGCTCGGCGGGGGCCGGCGCCGGCGGGGGCTCGGCGGGCTGCCCGGCGGGAGCGGCGGGCTGCTCGCCCGACGCCGCCGCGGCCGTCGCGGCGTCCTTACGCGCCTGCTCCTCCGCCTCGCGCTTGGCGGCTGCCTCGGCCTCGATCCGGGCCTTCTCCTCGGCCTCGCGGCGGGCCTGCTCCTCCGCCTCGCGCCGCGCGGCCTCCTCCTGGGCGCGGAACGCCGCGTGCTGCTCGCCGACGGTGCCGGCGATCGCCTCGATGATCAGCTTGCAGGAGCGGATCGCGTCGTCGTTGCCGGGAATGACGAAGTCGACTGGCGCGGGGTCGCAGTTGGTGTCGACCAGGCCGATGATCGGGATCCCGAGCCGCTGGGCCTCCTTGACCGCGATCGCCTCGGTCTTGAGGTCGACGACGAACATCGCGTCTGGGACGCGCTGCATGTCGCGGACGCCACCGAGGTTGGTGGTCAGCTTGTCGTGCTCCTTCTTGGCGGCGATCCGCTCACGCGTCGGCAGCAGGTCGAGCGTGCCGGTCTCGGTCCACTCGGTCAGCTCGTGGAGCCGCTTGATCCGCTTGTTGATCGTCTGGAAGTTGGTCAGCAGGCCGCCGAGCCAGCGCTGGTTGACGTACGGCATGCCCGACGCCAGGGCGGCCTCGGCGATCGTGTCGCGAGCCTGCTTCTTGGTGCCGACGAACAGCACCGTCCCGCCGCGCGCGGCGATCGACGAGGCGAAGTCCTGCGCGTTGGCGAGCAGGCGCTCGGTCTTCTGCAGGTCGATGATGTGGATCCCGCTGCGCTCGCCGAAGATGAAGCGGCGCATCTTCGGGTTCCAGCGGCGCGTCTGGTGGCCGAAGTGGACGCCGGCCTCCAGCAGCTCTCTGAGTGTTACCTGAGCCAATTCGGTGCTCCCTTTGGTTGTGCGTGCGGTGATCCCGCCGGCCGTCACGTGGACCCGAGCCATCCGGGGCTCGGGCAGGGCCACGCCGTACTGGCGGGGGTAGGTTGCGGTCGGTCAAGACTACGGCAACCAGCCAAGGTTCGCCGGAGGGGGCCCGGGGGGGG
>DATABV010000122.1:0-4314 GCA_036259395.1 Thermoleophilaceae bacterium
CCGGCGGATGTGCGGCTGCATCGCCTCGGGGTCCTTCGACAGCATCGACTTCTGGATCTTCGGGATCACGCCCTCGTAGGTCAGGTTGATGCCCTCGACCTTGATCTTGGTCGGCTCGCGGTGGAGCAGGTCGTGCAGCTCCCGCTTGTTGAACTTGCGGATCGGCTTGTCCATGTCGAAGTAGCCGGAGCCGCTGAAGATGCGGCCGTACCAGCCGTCCATGCTGTAGCCGGGGATCGTGAGAGCACCCTCGCTGAGCGACTTGCTGTCGTCGTACAGCGCGGACAGGTCGAAGTCGGTGACCGAGCCGCGGCCCTCGCAGCGCGGGCACATCCCGCCGAGCCGGTTGAAGGTCGCCTTCTCGGTCTTGGTCTTGCCGCCGCGCTCGACGGTGATCCCCCCACTCGCCCGGACCGACGGGACGTTGAACGAGTACGCGTTGGGGGAGCCGACATGCGGCTGGCCGAGCCGGCTGAAGAGGATCCGCAGCATCGCGTTGGCGTCGGTGACCGTGCCGACCGTCGAGCGCGGGTTGGCGCCCATCCGCTCCTGGTCGACGATGATCGCGGTCGTCAGCCCGTCGAGGACATCGACGTCGGGCCGTGCGAGCGTCGGCATGAAGCCCTGCACGAAGGCGCTGTAGGTCTCGTTGATCAGCCGCTGCGACTCGGCGGCGATCGTGGCGAAGACCAGCGAGCTCTTGCCCGAGCCGGAGACGCCGGTGAACACCGTCAGCCGGCGCTTCGGGAGCTCGACGCTGACGTCCTTGAGGTTGTTCTCGCGCGCGCCGCGGACGCGGATCAGGTCGTGGCTGTCGGCGGCGTGGCTCAGCGCCGCTCCTGGATCCGGATCATGTTGCCGGCAGGGTCGCGCAGGGCGCAGTCCCGCGCTCCCCAGGGCTGGTCGGTGGGCTCCTGGACGATGTCGACGTCTCCGGCCTGGATGCGCCCGAAGGTGCCGTCGAGGTCGCCGGTGGCCAACATGATGCTGGCGTAGGTGCCCTTGGCCATCATCTCGGCGATCGTCTTGCGCTCCTCGTCGGTGATGCCCGGGTCGGCGCCCGGCGGCGTCAGGACGATGTTCACGTCGGGCTGGTCGGGAGGGCCGACGGTGTTCCAGTGCATGCCGCCGTGCTCGACCTGGTTGCGGACCTCGAAGCCGAGGACGTCGCGATAGAACGCCAGCGACGCGTCCGGATCGTCGTGTGGGAGGAAAGTCGTGTGAATGATCAAATCCCCGGCGGTCAGGCTAGGCGGGGCCGGCGACCCGCGCTTCTCGATTCCTGATCGGCCGGGTCACCTGCTTCGCCAGGCACGGCGGCATCCCCGCCACGGCGCCCGCCTCCCGGCGCCGGTACTCGCTCGGCGGCATTCCGACCAGCTCGGCGAAGCGAGTGCTGAAGGTGCCCAGCGACGAGCAGCCGACCGCGAAGCAGGCGTCCGTCACACTCTTGTCGCCGCGCCGCAGCAGCGCCGCGGCCCGCTCGATGCGCCGCGTCATCAGGTAGGAGTAAGGCGTCTCGCCATACGCCTCGCGAAAGCGGCGGCTGAAGTGCCCGGTCGACATCAGCGCCGTGCGGGCCAGGGCGGGCACGTCGAGCGGCTCGGCGTACTCCCGATCCATCCGGTCGCGGGCGCGCCGCAGGTACCGCAGCTCGTCGAGATCCACGGCGAGCATCTTCCCACGGTGGACTGCGCGAGCGACCGGACTCGAACCGGCGACCGATTGCTTAGCTCCTGGCGACCGATGCGGCACGCGACAAGCTCGGCCGGCGTGGCATCTCGACGGCCGAGGCCGAGCAGCTACCGCGGAACCGTCATGCGACGGTGCGCAACCCGCATGGCCGGGGTGGCGAGGGCGAGTGAGTGTTGCTCATCGGTAGTACCGATGGCGGTCGCGTACTGACGCTGGTGATCGAGCGCACCCTCGATCCAACTTCGTGGCTGATGGTCACCGGCTGGATCGCCACCGCCCGCGAGCGTAAGATCATTGGTTGAGATGGGCAAAGATCCTTGGACAGATCCCGATCCCCAGCCCGGCGACTTCGACGCTGCGCTCGACCGCGTTCAGCCCGATCAGATCGAAATCCATGAGGGCAACCCCGACGCGCGTCTGACGATCCTCGTCAGCGTCGAGGGCGACGACGCCAAGCGCCTCGAGCGAATCGCCGCCGAGCGCGGCCAGCAGCCAGGCGAGGTCGTCCCGCAGCTCCTGCGCAGCGCCTGACCGACGCCTAGAACGACGAAGCCCGCCTCAGGGGCGGGCTTCAGCGAGACGCGAGCGACCGGACTCGAACCGGCGACCTCCGGCGTGACAGGCCGGCGCTCTAACCAACTGAGCTACGCCCGCTGGGGGACCGCGAGGATAGCGGAGGCGGGGCTGTGCCCGGAGCGCCGGAGCGCTCGGATAGCCTGCGCGCGTGGATCTCGCGGGCTCGAGGGTGCTGATCACCGGTGCGACCGGTGGGATCGGGATGGCGATCGCCCGTCGCGTGCACGCGCGGGGAGCGACCGTGCTGCTGAGCGGGCGTCAGGCCGACGTCCTCGAGCGGCTGCGAGCGGAGCTCGCCGAACGGGCCGAGGTCCTCGTCTGCGACCTCGCCGACCGCGAGCAGGTCGCGGCGCTGCCCGGGCGCGCCGGCAAGGTGGACGTCCTCGTCGCGAACGCGGCGTTGCCGGCCAGCGGCCACCTGCTCGACTTCGAGCCCGGCCAGATCGACCGGGCGCTCGACGTAAATCTGCGCGCGCCGGTGATGCTTGCGCGCCAGCTCGCTCCGGGCATGTCGGACCGCGGCTACGGCCATATCGTCCTCGTGTCCTCGCTGTCGGGCAAGGCGGGCAGCGCCGGAAGCTCGCTCTACTCGGCGACGAAGTTCGGGCTGCGCGGGTTCGGCCAGGGCCTCGCCGAGGACCTCCGTGGCGCAGGCGTCGGAGTCACGACGGTCTTCCCGGGCTTCATCCGCGACGCCGGGATGTTCCACGAGAGCGGCGCCAAGCTGCCCCGCTACGTCGGCACGAGCACGCCCGAGAAGGTCGCCAAGGCGGTCGTGAAGGGCATCGAGTCGGGCAAGCTCGAGATCGACGTCGCGCCGCTGGGCCTGCGGATGGGGACGACGCTCGCCGGTCTGGCGCCCGCGACCGTCGGCGCGATCCAGCGCCGCTTCGGCGCCCACGAGATCGCCGCCGAGATCGCCCGCGGCCAGGTCTCCAAGCGCTGAGTCCGCGCCCGTGATCGACGAGCGCCTGATCCGCGGCCTGCACGTCGACGCCACCGACCTCGCCGGCTCCCGCTTCGCGAGCCGCGTCCACGAGGTCTTCCAGACCTCGACGGTCGCGGCCCTGGTCGCCGGCGCCTTCGATGGCGACCTCAGCTTCGCCGAGCTGGCTCGCCACGGTGACCTCGGGCTCGGCACGCTGAACGGGCTCGACGGTGAGATGATCGCCCTCGACGGCCGCTTCCTGCGCGCCGACGTCGACGGCCGGATCAACGCGATCAATCCCTCGGCGCTGACGCCGTTCGCCGTCGTCACCCGCTTCTCGCCGACCGTCTCCTTCGACATCGACGGCCCGCTCGACCACCGCGCGTTCGTCAAGGAGGTCAACCGCCACGCCCCGCCCGGCTCGCCCTCGTGCGCGATCCGCGCCGACGGCGAGTTCGAGCTCGTCCACGCCCGCTCGGTCCCGCGCCAGCAGCCGCCGTACCGCACCCTCGCCGAGGCCGCCGCCGACCAGCACGAGTTCGACTTCCACGACGTCGCGGGCACGCTCGTCGGCTTCCGCTTCCCCGACTACGCCGAGGGCATCGAGCTGCCCGGCTTCCACCTCCACTTCGTCGACGCCGCCCGCGAGCGCGGCGGCCACGTCCTCGCCTGCCGTCCGCGCCGCCTCCACGTCCAGATCGACCACGCCAGCGACCTGCACATGGAGCTCCCGCCCGGCGTCGAGCTGCCCGACCCCGACGCGATCGCCGATCGCGCGGCGCTCCGCCGCATTGAGGGCGGCTAGCGCCACCCCTGGAGCCGAGATGTAGGAACCCTCGCCGGAGCCGTCGGCAGACCGACACCGCGCGGGGGCTCCGGGGGCCGCGCGTCCCCCGGTCTACAACTTCGGTCGCTCGGCGGACAGGTCCGGCTTGAGCACGTCGTCCTCGAGGTCGAGCGCGACGCGCACGATGCGCGCCTGCTCCTTGCGGTGCGCGGCGGTGTAGCCCTCGCTCTGGGCGGCGCGGAGCTGGCGGCCGACGTAGTAGTAGTGGAGGTGCTCGGGAAGGATGCCGGCCATGCGGCGGCGCATGTAGGCGCGCGGGCCCATGTTG
>DATABV010000123.1:0-2487 GCA_036259395.1 Thermoleophilaceae bacterium
CGCGACGGCCATGGCGGCCGTCGCGGGGCCCGAACGGTCGGAGGATCAGCAGACGGCCGAGATGCTGAAGGCGCGGTCGGCCAGCGCCGGCTCGGGGATCAAGCCGAGCGTCGTGACCGTCACGGTCCGGTTGTCAGCGCCGAGCTCCGTGCCGATGGTGCCCACGTCGGTACCGGATGCCGACTGGGTCGCCGTGAGCGCACAGGCGTTGACCGGGTTCGCGAACGTGACCGTGTAGGTCCCGGTCGACGGATGGCCGACGCTGCTCACCCCCCGGTGGGCGGGGCTCGCGCCGGCGGCCGACACCTGGGCGAAGCTCAGCGTCCCCTGCACCGCGGACAGGGCGTCGCTGGTGAGCTGGGCGGGGGTCTTCGAGCCGACCCGCTCGGCGTTGAGGCCCGTCGCCACGCCGGTCGCGTTCGTCGTGAACGGCTTGGCGTTGTCGCCGCCGCTGCCGACGCTGATCGTCCCGCCGAGCAGTCCCGCGGTGACCATCTCGAAGGCGAGACCGTTGGCGACGTTGCGCGAGCGCATGCACGGATAGTTGCGCTGCGGGGTGCCGCCGGGCTCGGAGCGACAGCCGAAGAGCACGCCGCCGCCACCGCCGACCGTGCGGTTGGAATAGCGCATGCCCCACGTGTTGTTCGTGGCGATCACCTTCGTCTCGGTGTCGTAGGCACCGGCCCGCGGGTTGCGCTTGCCGCCGATCAGGCCGCTCGTCTGCGCGACGGCGAAGGGCGAGATCACCACCGCGAGCACGATCGACGCCCCCAGCGCCGCCTTGACCTTGCTGCCCTGCCCAACCCTGAACCGATTCAGCTGTCTGAACATTCGGACGTTTCCTCCTGATAGTCGACGTCGAGTCGTTCATGGGCCCCGGCCTTGCCGACGGCCCCGGAGGAGGTAAACCGGCAGTTGCGCCCGTGTTGCGCTTTGTGCCCGCGGCTGCCGACGATATCGTCGCGATATGCGCGTACTGCTCTGGATCTCCTTCCCCCTCGCACTGCTCCTCGCACCGACGACGGCCGCCGCCCAGGGCCAACCGCCCGGATTCAAGGCGACCTCGCTGGCGCCGGTTCCCGGCGGGGGCGACGTCGCGGAGTGCCACATGGATGGGCAGGTCCTCAGATGTCTCCTATACGGCGCCGAGGCCGAGGGAGCGAGCTGCGACGCGGGCGGGCCGGTCCTCCGCATGACGCTGCCGCCAAAGGGGCCTGCGCGCCGGGATCACGCCTGCGTGGACGAGGCCTTCCACGGATGGCGCGAGCTGGGACGGAACCGCAGCTGGGACCACGAGAGCTTTCACTGCGGCCGCTACTACGCCGCCGCCCCCGGTGTGGTTGGCGCGTCGGACGTGGTGCGCTGCGTGAACGCAAGCGACAGGGGATTCACTCTCGACGGTCACGGCACCACGCGCCTGGTGTCGCGCGCCTTCCGGAAGCGCGTGGCGGCCACCCCGCGCAGGGGCGTGGTCTCGGTAGCCGGCCTGCCGATCGCGGGCGTTCCGCGCTCCATGCGCCGCAGCGTGACCTCGAACGAGGTCGACGCGAGGATCGGTCCGGCGGACTCCTACGACGCCGTGCCCGGCCGGTGCCATTCGAGGTGGAGCGACGGGCTCGAGATGGTCTTCGCGAGCTTCGCGGGCGACACCCGCTGCCGGCGCCTGAAGCTTCAGGAGGCGACGCTCAGTGGCGAGGGATGGCGGGTCAGGGTCGGCCGGCGCGTGTACAGGACGGGAGACAGCGCGGCACGGATCTCGAGCAACGCGAGGCGCTACCGGCGCTGGGACGGCGCCTTCGCCCTCGCCTCGATGCCCTTTGCTGGAGGACGCACGCCCGCAGTTCTCGCACACGTGTCGAAGGGGCGAATCGACCGCTTCTTCCTCTTCATCGGCGGCGCCGGAGACTGAAGAGCAACGAGTCACGCCCAATGGAAACGGTAGTGTGTCCGCCGCGATGGGACCAGAATGGCGCGCGGCGCTACCCGGCCAGGCCGGAAACGGGAGCGCTTGAAAGCCGCCAGGGAAAGCGGAACCATCTGCCGATCCGCTCGCAAGGCGGCGGTCGGTTTCGTGCTTGTTGCGATCACGCTGCTTGGGGCTGAGTCGGCGGGTGCCGCGACGGTCGCCTTGGCCCCGGCTGGGGGCGCGCTCGAGATCGCCGGCACCGACGCGAGCGAGACTCTCGTCGTCACTCAGGCGAGCGGCACCTACACCGTGGCGGGCGACGCACCCGTCGCTCCGTTCGGCGCTTTGGGCGCCTGCGTGCAGGGCTCGGGCCCGAACGAGGTCGTGTGCACGCCCACTGGCCCTGTGGAGGTCCTCAGCGTCAACCTCGCCGACGGCGACGACTCGCTGACGGTCGCGCGCGTGGGTCAGACGGGAGCCCTGCCGACATCGGTCGAGCAGCTGATCGCGGGCGGCGCCGGCGACGACACCCTGCGCGCCGGCGACGGCGCAGTGACGTTCCTCGAGTCGGGCGCGCCCCC
>DATABV010000124.1:0-5501 GCA_036259395.1 Thermoleophilaceae bacterium
GAACAGGCGGGCCAGGCCCTCCGCGCTGGCCGGGTCGACGCCCGAGAGCGGCTCGTCGAGCAGCAGGACACGTGCCTCCTGGACCAGCGAGCGCGCGATCAGCACGCGCTGGCGCTGGCCGCCCGAGAGCTCGCCGAAGCGGACGTCGGCGCGCTCCTCGAGGCCGACCCGCGCGAGCGCGCCGCGCGCCGCCGCCCGCTCGGAGCGCCGCGCCGGCAGCCACCAGCGGCCGCCGGCGAGCGAGCCCATCAGCGCGACGTCGAGCGCACTGACCGGGAAGTCGAGCCGCGTCCGCTCGGTCTGGGCGAGGTAGGCGGGGCGGCCGTCGACGCGCAGGCTGCCGCGCAGCGGGGTGAGCTCGCCCGTCAGGGCGCGGAACAGCGTCGTCTTGCCGCCGCCGTTCGGGCCGAGGACGCAGAGCGAGCTGCCGGCCGGGAGCGAGAAGTCCACCCCTTCTAGCACGGGGGAGGGGCCGCCATAGCTCGCCGCCAAGTCGTCGACGGCTACCGCGACGCCGGCGCTCATGCGGTCTCCGCGGCGAGCGGGGCCACCCGGGACCGGCGGCCGAGCGCGCATGTGGTCGCCACCAGCGTGTAGGCGCCCGCTCCGACCACGGCGACCGCCGGGCCGGGCGGCACGTCGAGCCAGAGCGAGACGTAGAGGCCGAGCGCACCTTGCGCGACGGCAACTGCTACCGACGCGGCAAGCAGGCTGCCGATGCCGCCGGTCACCTGGCGCGCCGTCGCGGCCGGGACCACGAACAGCGAGGCGACCAGCAGGGCCCCGACCGTGGGCAGCGCGACGACCGCGGCGACGGCGATCAGCGCGAGCAGCAGCAGATCGGCACGGTGCACCGGCACGCCCGACGAGGCCGCGCCGGACGCGTCGAAGCCGGCTGCCGTCCAGGCCCGGCCCAGCAGCAGCGTGGCGGCGAGGGCGAGCGCGGCTGCGCCCCCGGCCATCCAGAGGTCGACGGCGTCGAGTCCGAGCGCGCTGCCGAACAGCAGCCGGTCGACCGCGGCGCCGGACTCGAAGACGTCGCTGGCGAGCACCACCCCGAGCGCGAGCGCGACCACGAGCGCCAGCGCGGTCGCGACGTCGCCGGGGTCGCGGCCGGCGCGCCCGGTCCGCTCGACCCCGCCGGCGTAGCCGAGCGCGACCGCTAGGCCGGCGAGCGTGGCGCTGAAGCCGGTCGCGTCGGCGACGACCAGTCCGGGAAAGGTGGCGGTCCCGACGGCGTGGGCGAAGAAGGCGAGCCGGCGCAGCACGATCCACGCCCCTAGTAGGCCGCCGGCCACGCCGAGCAGTGTGAGCTCGATCAGCGCGGTGCGCATGAAAGGCAGCTCGACGAGGTCCCCGGGGAAGGGCAGCGAGGCGAGCAGGCTCACACGTGAAGCATAACGAGAATCATTCTCGTTATCGGCCTCACCACGCAGATTTGCTCGTGCTTCATAATCCGCACGTTCATGGGCCGAGACGACGCGGAGCAGGCGTTGGCGGATCCGGGGCGGGCCGACGCGCTCCCCGGAGGGGTCGGTCACGTCTATCCGCTCGGGTCGCGGATCAACGCGGCCGGACGGCTCGAGATCGGCGGCTGCGACGTCCTCGAGCTGGCGCGCGAGTTCGGCACCCCGGCGTACGTATACGCGGAGGACGACCTGCGCCAGCGGGCGCGGGCGATCCAAGACGCGTTCGCCGCGCGCACCGACGACTTCGAGGTCCTCTACGCGAGCAAGGCGCTCCCGTGCACGCCGGCGCTGCGGATCTTCGCCGCGGCGGGCCTGTCCTGCGACGTCGCCTCCGGCGGAGAGCTGCACCTCGCGCTGCGCGCCGGATTCGATCCCGAGCGGATCTACATGCACGGCAACAACAAGTCGCCCGGCGAGCTCGAGTACGCCCTCGAGAGCGGCGTCGGCCACGTCATCGTCGACTCGCTCGACGAGATCGACCGGCTCGAGCGCGTTGCCGCCGGTCGTCGCCAGCGTGTGCTGCTGCGGGTCACCCCGGGGATCAGGCCCGAGACGCACTACCGCATCGCGACCGGCCAGGAGGACTCGAAGTTCGGCCTGCCGCTGGCGACGCTGCCGCGCGCGCTCGAGCGCTGCGCGGCCGCCGGGCTCGAGGTGCGCGGCCTGCACGCGCACATCGGCTCGCAGGTCTTCGACCTCGACGTCTACGACACGCTCGCCGAGGTGCTGGCCGCCGCTGGCGACTTCCCGGTGATCAACATGGGCGGCGGCTTCGCGGTCGCCTACACGCGCGACCAGCGCCCGCCGTCCGCCGACGAGTTCGCCGAGAAGATGCTCGAGCGGCTGCCGGACGGGATCAAGGTGCTCTGCGAGCCGGGCCGCTCGCTGGTCGCCAACGGCGGCGTGACGCTCTACACGGTCGGGACCGTCAAGCGGATCGAGGGCATCCGGACCTACGTAGCCGTCGACGGCGGGATGGCCGACAACATTCGCCCGATGCTCTACGACGCCGTCTACGAGGCGGAGATCGCCGACCGCTTCGGCGACTCGACCCCTTGCCGGCTGGTCGGGATGCACTGCGAGTCCGGCGACGTGCTGATCGAGGAGGCGGCGCTCGAGGATCCGCGCCCCGGCGACCTGCTCGTGACGCCGGCGACGGGCGCCTACGGACACGCGATGGCGAGCAACTACAACGCTGTGCGCCGGCCGCCGGTGATCTTCTGCCGCGACGGCGACGCACGCGCCGTCGTCCGCCGTGAGACCTATGACGACCTGACATCGCGTGAGCTCGAATAGGCCGTTCAGGATCGGGCTGCTCGGGCGCGGGACCGTCGGCTCCGCGTTCGAGGCGCTGCTCGAGCAGCGCGCCGACGCGATCGCGGCGGGGGTCGGCCGGCGGCCCGAGATCGCCGGCGTGCTTACGCGCAGCCAGGGCGACTACGCCGACATCCTCGAGCGCAGCGACCTGATCGTCGAGGTGATGGGCGGGATCGACCCGGCGCTCGACCACGTCACCCGCGCGCTCGAGGCGCGCAAGCACGTCGTGACCGCCAACAAGCAGCTGCTGTCCCAGCACGGCGAGCAGCTCTACGCCGCGGCCGCCGCGAGCGGGACCCAGCTCGGCTTCGAGGCCGCAGTCGCGGGCGTCGTCCCCGCGATCCGGGTGATGCGCGAGTCGCTCGCCGCCGCCCACATCGAGCGCGTCCACGGGATCGTCAACGGCACCACCAACTTCATCCTGACCGCGATGGCGCGCACCGGCGCGTCCTACGACGACGCGCTGCGCGAGGCCCAGGAGCTCGGCTTCGCCGAGGCGGACCCGACCGAGGACGTGACCGGCAAGGACGCCGCCGCGAAGATGGCGATCCTCGCGCGGCTCGCCTTCGGCGCCCGCGTCAGCCTCGCCGACGTCCCCTACGAGGGGATCGAGCACGTCACCGCCGACGACATCGCCTACGCGCGCGAGCTCGGCCTGTCGCTGAAGCTGATCGGCAGCGCCGAGCGGATCGACGGCGGCATCGCGGTCGCGGTCTACCCGGCCTTCCTCTACGACGGCCACCCGCTGGCGACGGTCTCGGGCTCCTACAACGCGGTGACGATCGAGTCGCCGGCGATCACCGAGATCACGCTCTCCGGGCCAGGCGCCGGTGGCAGCCAAACGGCCTCTGCCGTCCTCGGCGACGTCGTCGCCGCGATGACGTCGCCCGCTATCCATGCGCCTCCCGTCGCGGAGCTCCCGATCGTCACCGACGTCGAGTCGGCCTTCTACCTCTACGTCGAGGTCGCCGACCGTCCGGGTGTGCTCGCCCAGGTCGCGGAGATCCTCGGCCTCCAGGGGATCTCGGTCAAGTCCGTCGTCCAGCGAGGGATCGGCGACGACGCCCGGCTGGCGATGGTCATGCATCCCGTGCTTGAGTCGAAGTTCCGCGCCGCTGTCGACATGATCGAGCGGCTCGACTTCGTCCGCTCACGCCCGCGCTCGATCCACGTGATCGAGGAGGTATTTGAGTGAGCTGCGGTGCTCACGGGACCTCGCTCCCGCTAGCTGCGCGGCGTCGCCGTAGGACCGGTCCCGCTGCGCTCCTCCGCTTGAGGGTCGCCGGATGAGCCTCTGGCGGTACCGGGATCGGCTCCCGGTGGCGCCGCTGGTCTCGCTCGAGGAGGGGGACACGCCGCTGGTGCCGGCGCCGTGGCTGTCGGAGCGGACCGGATGCGAGGTGCATCTCAAGCTCGAGGGGGCGAACCCGACCGGGTCGTTCAAGGATCGCGGCATGACGGTCGCGGTCTCGGCTGCGATCGAGGAGGGCGCGAAGGCGGTCATCTGCGCGTCGACCGGCAACACAGCGGCGAGTGCGGCGGCCTACGCCGCCCGCGCCGGCCTGACGGGCGCGGTGATCGTGCCGGAGGGCAAGATCGCGACCGGCAAGCTGGCCCAGGCGCTGATGCACGGCGCGCGCGTGATCGCGCTGCGCGGCAACTTCGACCAGGCGCTGGCGCTGGTCCGCGAGCTGACCGACCGCCACCCGATCGCACTCGTGAACTCGGTCAACGACTACCGGATCGAGGGCCAGAAGACCGGCGCCTTCGAGGTCTGTGACCAGCTCGGTGAGGCGCCGGACGTCCTCTGCATCCCGGTCGGCAACGCCGGCAACGTCACCGCCTGGTGGAAGGGGTTCGGCGAGTACGAAGCGGCGCCGGAGCTGCACGGCTACCAAGCCGCGGGCGCGGCGCCGCTGGTCGAGGGCGCGCCGGTGCAGGCACCCGAGACCGTCGCGTCGGCGATCCGGATCGGCAACCCGGCGCGCTGGGAGGACGCGATGAGCGCCTTCACCTCCTCGCGCGGCCAGGTGCGCGCGGTGACCGACGAGCAGATCCTCGACGCCTACCGGCTGCTCGCATCGCGCGAGGGCGTGTTCTGCGAGCCGGCGTCCGCCGCGTCGGTCGCCGGGCTGCTCGCCCACGGAGCGCACGGACGCGTCGTCTGCGTGCTGACCGGCCACGGCCTCAAGGATCCGCAGACTGCGATGGACCGCGCGACGTCGGTCGTGCCGTGCGAGCCGGACATCGCGAGCGTCGAGGCGGCGGTCCTGGGGGACGGGTGAACCGCCGCCGTACCGTTCGCGTGCCCGCGTCGTCGGCCAACCTCGGCCCGGGCTACGACGTCTTCGCGGCCGCGCTATCGCTGTCGCTCGAGCTGGAGGTCGAGGAGACCGGCACCTTCTCGGTTGAGTCCGACACGCCGGGCGTCCCGCTCGACCGCGACAACCTCTGCGTGCGCGCGTTCGAGCGCCTGCATTCCGCCGACGGCATCGCGTTTCGGATCCGCTCCGAGATCCCGGCGTCGGCCGGGTTGGGCTCGAGCGCCGCGGCGATCGTCGCGGGCCTCGCCGCCGCCGACCACCTCTACGAGCTCGACGCGCCCCTGCTCGAGCATGCGACGGCGCTCGAGGGCCATCCCGACAACGTTGCCGCGGCGCTGCTGGGCGGCTTCGTCGTCTGCGCCGACGGCGACCCACTGCGGCTCGAGCCGCC
>DATABV010000125.1:0-5486 GCA_036259395.1 Thermoleophilaceae bacterium
GGCCGCCTCGCCGTCGATCGCCAGCACGCGCACGTCGGACGCGCCCTCGAGGTACGGCTGGGCGATCAGCGCGCGGTCGAAGTTCTGGCCGTAGTGCTCGACGTAGTCGTACATGCTGTCGGCGACCGCGCGCTCGCGCACGAGCATCACGCGCCGGCCGAGGCCGCCGTAGACGGGCTTGAGCACCAGCGGGCAGCCGAGCACCCCGAGCGCCGCCGTCAGGTCGGCGCGCGTCAGCACCAGCCGGTACGGCACCGTCGGCAGCCCGACCTGGCCCAGCTTCGCCAGCGCCGTCACCTTGTTCGAGCAGATGCCGATCACCTCGGCGCTGTTGATCACGCTGGGGTCGCCGGGGCCGGAGGCGATCGACTCCGCGATCAGCGGCCCGCGCACGAAGCTGCGGCTGCGGATCAGGTACGCGCCGGCCGCCGGCAGGTCCTCGCGCGAGCCGCAGCACAGCCGCCCGTCGTCGAGCCACTCGGCGCGCGCGCCGCGCTCGCGCGCCGCCGCAAGGATCGCCTTCTCCTCCCAGCCGATCCGGTCGGCGATCACAGCCAGGTCGAGCGGCTCGCCGCCCGCCTCGGGCGGCGGGTCCGGCGCCAGTGAAAGCGGCGGCGGGCTCACAGCGCCAGGCTGGTCGCCAGCAGGTCGTCGACTTGCTCGCGGCGCACGACCACGCGGCTCTCGCCGTCCTTGACGAAGACCACCGGTGGGCGCAGGAAGCCCATGTAGTTGCTCGACATGTTGACCGTGTAGGCGCCGGTCGACTGGACGGCGAGCACGTCGCCGCTGCGCAGCTCGGGCAGCATCCGGTCGGGGAAGAGGATGTCGGGCTCGGAGTGGCGCCCGCAGATCGTCACGCGCATCGCCGGCTCGCCGAACGGGTCGCGGGCGAGCTTGACCTCGTGGTGGGCGTCGTACATCAGGTGGCGCGGGTTGTCGGACAGGCCGCCGTCGACGATCACGTAGTAGGCGCGCTCGTCGCCGGGCGGCCCGGCGGGCTTGATCGGGCCCACCGTGTAGAGCATCACCCCGCCTTCGGCGACGACCGAGCGGCCGGGCTCGATGCCGAGCCGGACGTCCTCGGCGCACATCGGCGCGACCTTGTCGGCGAACGTGCCGGCGATCGCCTCGACCCAGTCCTCGACCGGCGCCGGGTCGTCCGAGGGCCGGTAGCGCACGCCGCGCCCGCCGCCGGCGACGATCCGCCGCGGGCGGAAGTCCGGATGGCGCTCCTGCGCGCGCGCCAGCACCTCGGCGACGCGCTCCATCGCCTGGCGGTAGGGCCCGAACCGCTGCTGCTGCGAGCTGAGGTGGAAGTGGATGCCGTCGACGCGCAGCGACGGCTCCGACAGCGCCCGGTCGATCGCCATCCCCGCGAAGCCGTGCTCGATCGACAGGCCGAACTTCGTGTCGTCGCCGACGGTGAGGAACTCGGGGTTCTCGAGGCCGGTGACCGTCGGGTTGATCCGCACCAGAACCGGTTGGACCTTGCCCAGCCGCTCGGCGACGCGCGCGATCGGCGCGATCTCGGACAGGTTGTCGATGACGATCACGCCGCAGTCGGCGTCGATCGCGAACTCGAGGTCGGGCTCCTTCTTGAACGTGCCGTGGTAGGTGATCAGCTCCGGCGGGCAGCCGCAGTGCAGCGCCATGTGCATCTCGCCGACCGACACCACCTCGAGCCCGAGCCCCTCCGACAGCGCGAGCTCCATCATCGCCGGCGCGGTGAACGCCTTGCAGGCGTAGGAGACGTCGACGTGCGGCCAGCGCGCGGTGAAGCCGTCCACGTAGGCGCGGCACATGCGGCGGATCTCCGCCTCGTCGTAGAGGTAGACCGGGGTGCCGTGCTCCTCGGCCAGGTCGAGTGTCGAGCACCCTCCGACCCGCAGGACCCCATCCCCTCCAACCTCCTGGGTTCCCAGCAACATCCGGGGTGAACGTACACCATCGTCGAGCGCTGGGTAACCGAATATCTCCAACTTGCACGCCCGCTGGCAGGCCGCTAGGATCGCCGCCAGCCGTCACCCGGAGGGGGGTGGCGACAGATCGCTATCGGAGGGAAGGCGAGATGAAGATCTCAGACGCCACGCTGCGCGATACCGCGCACATGGCCGGTGTCGCGTTCGACGCCGACGACGCCCGGGTGCTGGCCGGCCTGCTCTGCGACGTGGGGGTCGACATCGTCGAGGCGGGGATCGTCTCCGACGCCGATCGCAGCGAGGTGCCGCTGGTCCAGGCGGTCGTCGAGGTCGCCGGCCGCGAGCGGACCAAGACGGTGATCCTCGCGCGCTCGCGCAGGCAGGTCGAGGAGGACCTCGACGCCGCGCTCGAGACGGGCGCCGGCAACGTGATGCTGTCGATCCCGACCTCGCCGACGCACGCGATGCTGAAGCTGCAGACCGACAGCGAGCGGCGGATCATGACGCTCGCGGCACGGACGATCGAGGCCGCGAAGAGCGTTGGCCTGTCGGTCACCTTCAGCGCCGAGGACGGCGCGCGCACCGACCCCGGCTTCCTCGAGCGCTACGTCGCCGCCGGCGCCGAGGCCGGGGCTGACCGCTTCCGGCTCGCCGAGACGGTCTCGTCGCTGGCGCCGAACGACGTCGGACCGCTGATCGAGCGGCTCGTCGCGGCAGCCGGGCCGACTGAGGTCGAGATGCACTCGCACAACATGCTCGGGCTCTCGGTGGCGAACGCGCTGGCAGCGGCCGATGCGGGCGCCGCCTGGATCTCGTGCACGATCGACGGCCTCGGCGAGCGCGGCGGCAACACGCCGCTGGCCGAGATCCTCTGCGTGCTGCGGGTGCTGCGCGGCGTCGACCGCTTCGACCTGCGCCCGCTCTACGACCTCTCGCGCGAGGCGGCGGCGCGCGCCGGGCTGCGCTGCAGCGCGACGACCGGCCCGACGGCCGAGCTCAGCTACCAGTACGAGATCCCCGGCCAGGTGCGCAACCCGGAGGCGTTCGAGCTGCTGCCGCCGGAGGCGGTCGGCAACCGCCGCGGCGTGCGGATCGGCTCGCGGCTGAAGCCGTCGCTGCTCGAGGCGTTCCTGCCAGAGGAGACGCTCGACGGCGCCGACGCGGTCGAGGTGACCGAGCGCATCCGCGCCAGCGCGCCGCACGACAAGCACGTCTGGGATCTCGCGACGCTCGACGAGCTCGCGCGGATCCATCGCGGCGAGCTGCGCGCCGACGCCGCCGACGTCCCGGTAACGAACTGAAAACAGAAAGGCGGTAAGTCGATGCAAGGTGTATGCCCCGAGTGTGAGTTCGATTTCACGACGCCCGAGATGGAGACGGGCGAGACGCTCGTCTGCCGTGAGTGTCAGCTGACGCTCCAGGTCCGCGGCCAGGAGGGCGAGACGCTCGTGCTCGAGCCGGTCGAGGCGAGCCTCTCTGATTGGGGCGAGTGAGCGCGGCGGCCGAGAACGGGGCGCCCGGCGAGGTCGCGGCGCCGGAGCCGTCCTACGACGCGCGCGCGGTCGAGGCCCGTCGCCAGCGCGACTGGCGCGAGCGCGACGCGTTCGCAACGCCGCCGCCCGACCCCGACCGGCCCGACGCCTACGTCAAGGCGGTCTGCCCGTTCACCTCGGGCCACATCCACGTTGGCCACGTGCGCAGCTACACGATCGCCGACGCCTACGCACGCTGGCGGCGGATGTCCGGCGACGCCGTGCTCTTCTCGATCGGCTTCGACGCCTTCGGGCTGCCGGCGGAGCTCGCCGCTATCGCGAACAAGGAGTCGCCGGCCGACTGGGTCCAGCGCTCCTACGAGCACATGCTGCGCCAGTTCGAGCGGATGGGCTTCTCTTTCGACTGGGAGCGCGTCTTCGTCAGCTCGGACGAGGAGCAGTACCGCTGGTCGCAGTGGCTCTTCCTCGCCTTCCTCGACGCCGGCCTGCTCTACCAGGAGGAGGCGACCGTCGACTGGTGCGACAGCTGCCAGACCACGCTCGCCTCGCTGCAGGTCGAGGACGGCCGCTGCTGGCGCTGCAACGGGCCGGCGCGCCTGATCAAGCGCAAGCAGTGGTTCCTGCGGATCAGCGCCTACCTCGAGCAGAACGAGCGCGGGATCGAGGACCACGCCGGCAAGTGGGACCGCCCCGCCCTGACCGCCCAGCGCGCGATCCTCGGGCGTGTGGACGGGGTGGAGATCGACCTGCACGGCGCGGACGGCGCGCTGACGTGCTTCACCGAGCACCCGGACGCGATCGGGCAGGCGCGCTTCGTGCTGGTCTCGCCGCGCCACCCCGAGCTCGAGCGGCTGCTCGGCGACCGGCCCGGCGTGCTCGCCGAGCTCGAGGAGGTGCGCCAGGGCGGCTGGCAGCGCGGCGACCGCTCGGCCGAGAGCGTCCCGGCGATCGACAGCGGCGTCCGGCTGACCGCCCCCAACGGCGCCGAGCTGCCGCTGGTGATCTCGCCGGCGGTCGACGGCCGCTACGGCCCGACCGCGGTGCTCGGCATCCCGGCCGCCGACGAGAGCGACGGCGTGATCGCGCGCCGGCTCGACCTGCCGCGCCCCGAGCCGACCGCGCCCACCTCGAACGGCAAGGCGCCCCGCCCCGCGGTCCGCTACCGCGCCGGCGACTTCGCGATCTCGCGCCAGCGCTCCTGGGGCGCGCCGATCCCGATCGTCCATTGCGACGACTGCGGCGAGGTCCCCGTGCGCAAGGAGGACCTGCCCGTCCGCCTCCCGCGCGACCTCAAGCCGACCGGCGAGGGCAACCCGCTCGCCGCGCGCGAGGATTTCATGGCGACGACCTGCCCGCGCTGCGGCGCCGACGCGCGCCGCGAGACCGACACGCTCGACTGCCACTTCGACGACCTCTGGATGTGGCTGCCGACCTGCGTGCCGAAGGCCGACCGCGACCGCCAGATGTTCGACCACCCCGAGTGCGAGCGCTGGCTGCCCGGCGCGATGCTGATCCACGGCGCCGACGGCGGCGGCTACTTCTTCGACCAGAGGATCACCGCCAAGGCGCTGCGCGACATCGGCCCGCTCGCCCACCTGACCGACGGCGAGCAGTTCACGGGTGCGGTGATGCACGAGATGGTCACCCAGGACGGCCGCAAGATGAGCAAGCACCTTGGCAACGTCGTCGACCCCGACGACCTGATGGAGCGCGTTGGCGCCGACACCACACGGCTCGCGGTGCTGCACGGTGCCCGGCCCTCGCGCGCGTTGAACTGGACCGAGAACGCGGTCCAGTACTGCGCCAAGTTCCTCTCCGACCTCTGGGCCTACGCCGCCGAGCGCCTGCCGGGGCCCGACCCCCACGAGGCCGCCGCCGCGCCCGACCCCGACGGCGCGCCCCAGCGCCGCGAGCGCCTCGAGGGCTGGGTCGCGACCGCCGCCGCCAAGGTCACGGAGGACCTCGAGCGCGTCGAGATGCAGCGCGCGGTCAAGAACGCGATGCGCCTCTTCGACCGCATCGAGGAGTTCGAGACGAAGTCCCGCCGCGCCAACCGCGGCGACCTCGCGGC
>DATABV010000126.1:0-17790 GCA_036259395.1 Thermoleophilaceae bacterium
CTGCAGGACGTCGACCGCCGGACTGGCGTCGGCGAGGATCGTCTTCCAGGCGATCGTGCGGATCAGGTACGTCGTGAAGAACGGGGCGACGACCGCGAACAGCAGCAGCAGCTTCCAGCGACCGGCGCGCAGCGCGATCGCGTAGGCGAGCGGGTAGGCGATCGCCAGCGCGAAGACCGTCGCCAGCCCCGCGTAGACGAACGAGCGCACGATCTGCTCGTCGCTGCCCGAGAGCGCGTCGCCGAAGTTCGCCCACTCCCAGGTCAGCGTGAAGCCGCCGGTGTCCAGCGACCCCGACCGCAGCGCCATCTCGCCCATGAAGTACATGGGCACGACGAAGAACAGGACCAGCCAGAGCGCCCCCGGGCCGAGCAGGCCGTAGGGGACGAGCCGGCGGCGCAGCGCGGTCACGAGAGCGCCTGTCCGCCGCCGGCCGCCGTCACTAACCCTGGCCGGTGATCATGTCCTGGAATGCCTCCGTGACCTCCTGCTGGTCCTCCTCGGAGCCGGGCGGGTCCGGCTGGGTCGAGCAGTCGGCGGTGAACTCCTCGTCCGGGAAGATCAGCTGGTTGTCGGCCAGCTCGGGGTCGCGCTCGCGCAGGACGTCGGCGACGCCCTGGACCGGCGTCACGTACTGGACGTACTCGGCGATGTCTGCCTGCACCCGCGGCCGGTAGACGAAGTTCATCCACGCGAGGGCGGCGGCCGTGTTCGGCGCCCCCTTCGGGATCACCATGTTGTCCGACCAGAGGATGCAGCCCTCGGCCGGCATCCGCCACCTGACATCGGGGTTCTCGATGATCGACGTGTCGCCCGACCAGCCGATCGCCGCGACGACGTTCTCGTTGGTCATGTCCTGGTTGTAGTCGTTGCCGGTGAAGCGGCGAATCTGCCCCGACTCGGCCGCCGCGCGCAGCTTGTCGATCGCGTCGAGCCAGTCCTGCTTGTCGGCGTCGGCGGGGTCGACTCCGTCGGCCTTCATGACCAGCGGCACGGTGTCGCGCATCTCGGAGAGCATCGTCACCTTGCCCTTGTACTTCGGGTCGAAGAGGTCGTTGACGGACCTGATGTCGGGCGCGAGCTTCTCGTTGACCATGATCCCGGTCATCCCGCTCTGCCACGGCACCGAGAACTTGCGCTCGGGGTCGAACGACGGGCTCTCGAGGCTCGGGAGGATGTTGTCGAAGACCGTCGTCAGGTCGGCGTGGTCGAGCTCCTGGAGGTAGCCGAGGTCGTACATCTGCTTCGCCATCCAGTCGGTCACGACGAAGATGCTGCGGCCGCCCGACTGGCCGCGCTCGAGCTGCGGGCGCAGCTTGCCGAAGAACTCGGCGTTGTCGTTGACGTCCTCGACGTAGTCGACCTTGACGCCGGTCGCGTCCTCGAACTCGGCGACGGTGTTGTCCTTGCCGGTGTCCATGTAGGCCGGCCAGTTGGAGATCGTCAGCTCGCCGCGGACCGGGCCCGACTGCGCGACCTCCGTCTCACCGCCGCCGCCACCGCCGCCGACGGTGTCGTCCTCGCCGCAGGCGGCGAGCGCGAGCATCGCCACGAGCGCCAGCAGCAGCGCGAGCGCCGGCCCCCGCCGATGTGCTCTGGTGTTGTCAGACGAGTTGCTCATGGCGTTCCTCCTGAAGGGATGTGTGCTCCGACGACTCGCGCACGACATGGATGTGCTCGGGCGCCCAGCTCAGCCGTACCCGCGCACCGCCTCCGGGCAACCGCTGCCGCAGCGCCTCGTCTGCGTTGGGGACGAGCACGGTCATCCGCACGTCGCCCGCGAGCCGCACGACGAGCTGGGTGGCGCTGCCGAGGTAGACCGAGCTCTCGACCTCGCCCTCGACGCTGGCGGCGCCGTCCGCACTGGCCGCCCCGGCGTCCGCGATCTGAAGCTTCTCCGGACGCACGACCGCGTGGCAGCGCTCGCCGACCGTCAGCCCGTCGGCGATCACGGCGTCGACCTCCGGCCCGACGTCGAGCCGCAGGCGGCCGTTGGGGCCGGTTGCCTCGACAACGCCGGGCATCAGGTTCGAGACGCCGATGAAGCCGGCGACGAAGGTTGTCTCCGGCCGCCCGTAGACCTCCTCCGGGGTCGCGACCTGCTCGACCAGCCCGCGGTTCATCACCGCGATCCGGTCCGACATCGTCAGCGCCTCCTCCTGGTCGTGGGTGACGTAGACGAAGGTGATGCCGACGTCGCGTTGGATGCCCTTGAGCTCCACCTGGAGGCGCTTGCGCAGCTTGAGGTCGAGTGCGCCGAGCGGCTCGTCGAGCAGCAGCACCGCCGGGCGGTTGACGAGCGCCCGCGCGAGCGCGACGCGCTGCTGCTGGCCGCCCGACAGCTGGCGCGGCTTGCGCTTGGCCTCGCCGGCAAGGCCGACGCGCTCGAGCTCCTCGCCGACGCGGCGGCGGATCTCGTCCTTGGCGAGCTTCTTGCGCTCGAGCCCGAAGGCGACGTTGCGCTCGACGCTCAGGTGCGGGAACAGCGCGTAGCTCTGGAAGACGGTGTTGGTCGGGCGGCGGTAGGGCGGCAGGCCGGAGACGTCGTCGCCGTCGATCAGCACGCGGCCCTCGGTCGGCTCCTCGAAGCCCGCGATCATCCGCAGCGTCGTCGTCTTGCCGCAGCCGCTAGGGCCGAGCAGCGTGAAGAACTCGCCGCTCTCGACGTCGAGGTCGACGCCGCCAACGGCCGCAAAGCCGCCGAAGCGCTTGACCACCCTCTCCAGTCTGACTCCGCCGCGGCTCATTCCCCTCCCACGTTATGTCCGTTCGGTAGCCGGAGCAACCGGCGCGCGGCCCAAACCGAACGGCGCGAGTTCTCCCAACTGTACAAGCCGGTGTCGAGTGGATTTCACGTTCGGTGGGTTGTTCGTCGGCTGTAGCCCGGGTACCGTTGTCCACAGCGTCTAGTCTCGAGGGAGAACAGTGGCGACAACACCGCAAACCGTCAAGCAGGATCCGCAGGGCCCGGGCAGCTCGCTGCAGGACATGGCGAAGGACCACCTGTGGATGCACTTCACGCGGATGAGCGCGTACAGCGACGCCGAGGTGCCGATCATCGTGCGCGGCGACGGCTGCTACGTCTACGACGAGCACGGCAAGCGCTACCTCGACGGGCTCTCGGCGCTGTTCTGCGTCAACGCCGGCCACGGCCGGACCGAGATCGGCGAGGCGATGGCCGAGCAGGTCTCCGAGCTCGGCTTCTACACCAACTGGAGCTACGCCCACCCGCGCTCGATCGAGCTCGCCGACCGGATCGCCGGCTACGCGCCGGAGGGTCTCGACCGCGTCTTCTTCACCTCGGGCGGCAGCGAGGCGGTCGAGTCCGCGCTCAAGCTCGCGCGGATCTTCCACCGCAAGAACGGCGAGGCCGGCCGCTTCAAGACGATCGCGCGCGAGATCGCCTACCACGGCACGACGATGGGCGCGCTCGGCGCGACCGGGATCCCCGACCTGCGCGCGCCGTTCGAGCCGCTCGTGCCGGGCGGGCGCCACGCGCCGAACACCAACGGCTACCGCTGGCCCGAGGGCCGCGACCGGCTCTGGGCGGCCGACCAGATCGAGGAGCGGATCGTCTTCGAGGGGCCCGAGACGGTGTCGGCCGTGATCCTCGAGCCGGTCCAGAACGCGGGCGGCTGCTTCACGCCCCAGGAGGGCTACTGGCAGCGCGTGCGCGAGATCTGCGACCGCTACGGCGTGCTGCTGATCTCCGACGAGGTGATCTGCTCGTGGGGCCGGCTCGGCCACTGGTTCGGCTGCGAGCGCTACGACTACGTGCCGGACATGATCACGACGGCGAAGGCGCTGACCTCCGCCTACGCGCCGATGGGCGCGGTGATCGCGTCGGACCGCGTCGCGGCGCCGTTCCTCGAGGGCACGAACATGTTCACGCACGGGTTCACCTTCGGCGGCCATCCCGTCTGCGCGGCGGCGGCGCTGGCGAACCTCGACATCTTCGAGCGCGAGGACCTCTGCGGGCACGTGCTCGCCAAGGAGGGCGAGTTCCGCGCGACGCTCGAGGACCTGCGCGACATCCCGATCGTCGGCGACGTGCGCGGGGCCGGCTACTTCCACGCGATCGAGCTGGTCAAGGACCAGGAGACCAAGGAGACGTTCGACGACGACGAGTCGGAGTGGCTGCTGCGCGGCTTCCTCTCGGGCGCGCTCTATGAGAACGGGCTGATCTGCCGCGCCGACGACCGCGGCGACCCGGTGATCCAGCTCTCGCCGCCGCTGATCTCCGACAGCGAGCAGTTCGAGCAGATCGGCGACGTGCTGCGCAGGGTCCTGACCGAGGCCTCGGACCGCCTGGTGAAGCGATAGAGCGCCATGGCGCACCTGGCATGCTGACCGTCCGCGACCTGGTCGACGAGCTCGGTCTCGAGCTGCTCAGCGGCGGTGACGCGGCCGAGGCGCCGGTGCGCTGGGTGCACATCAGCGAGCTGCCCGACCCGACGCCGTGGCTGTCGGGCGGCGAGATGATCCTGACGACCGGCCTTCAGCTGACGACCGCCAAGCGCCAGCGCCAGTTCGCGCGCCTGCTCTGCGACCACCACCTCGCCGGCGTCGGCTTCGGCACCGGCTTCACGCACGAGCACGTGCCCGAGGCGCTGCTCGACGAGGCGCGCGCGGTCGGCCTGCCGGTCTTCGAGATCCCCTACGAGCTGCCGTTCATCGCGATCACCGAGAAGGCGTTCGGGCGGCTGGTCAACGAGCAGTACGAGGTGCTGCAGCGCGGCATCGCGATCCACAAGCGGCTCGAGCGGCTGGTGCTCGAGGAGCGCGGGCTCGACGAGCTGGTCGGCGCGGTGTCGGCGGCGATCGGCGGGATCGTGATGGTGCTCGACGCGCGCGGCGAGACGCTCGCGGCGAAGACGTTCCGGCGCGAGCTGGGCGACGCCGCCGTCGAGGCGCTGCGGGCGAGCGTGCGCGAGCAGGGCGGCAACCGCGTGGCGCGCGACTTCGTGCCCGAGCACCCGGAGATCGCGGGCCGCTCGCTCGCGCTGCCGGTCTCGACACGCGGACGGGGGGCGCCCCAGGCGTGGCTGGTCGCCAGCCGCGACGCCGGCAACCTCGGCGACTTCGAGCGGCTGATCCTGCAGCAGGCGGCGACGGTCGTCGCGCTCGAGCTGATGCGCCAGCGCGTGATGCGCGACACCGAGCGCCGGCTGGCCGGCGACGTGCTCGCCCAGGCGCTGACCGGCCGCCTGGCCGAGAGCGAGATCGAGTCGCGGCTGCGTCCCTTCGGCGTCGGCGAGCAGGCGGCGGTGCTGGTCTTCGCGACCGACGACCCCGGCGCCGCCGAGCCGGATCTCGAGGCCGCGCTCGCGGACGCCGACGTCGGCGCGCTGGTCGCCTGCCGCGAGCGGCTGCTCTGCGCGGTCGTCGACGCCGGCGGCCGTGAGCTCGACCCGGTCGACCTCGCGCGCTCGATGCGCGCGGCGCTGCTCGCCGGGCACGGGGGCGATCACGTGCGCGCCGCCGCGAGCCGCGTGGCCTCCGTCGGGCTCGTGCGGCGCAGCTTCCACGAGGCGCGCTGCGCGCTCGAGGCGACCGGGTTCGCCAACGGAGCGGCGCCCGACGTCGCCTCGCACGAGGACCTCGGCGCCTTCCGGCTGCTGCTCGCCGTCCAGGACGACGACGCGCTGCGCGTATACACCGAGAGCGTGCTCGGGCCGCTCGAGGACGGCGGCGGCGAGTACGGCGACGAGCTGCTGCGCTCGCTCGAGGCGTTCATCGAGCAGAATGGCCAGTGGGAGAAGGCGGCGCGGCAGCTCTACTGCCACCGCCACACGCTGCGCTATCGGATCAAGCGGATCGAGGATCTGACCGGGCGCGACCTGAAGTCGGCGCGCGACCGGATCGAGCTGTGGCTGGCATTGCGGGCACGGGAGCTGATCGCATGATGAGGACGAGGGGCTCACGCCCCCCGAGCCCCCCGCGGGACCCTGGCCGCGCGATGCGAGTCGGCGTGTTGGGTGCTGGAGGGATCATCGCTCCCGCGATCGTGCGCGACCTCGCCGAGTCGGAGGAGGTCGGCGACCTGCTGCTGCTCGACCTCGACCTCGAGCGCGCCGAGCGGGTCGCCGTCGAGCACGGCGGGCCGCGGGCGCGGGCGGCGGAGGTCGATGCGCGCGGCGGGCTCGCCGACGCGCTCGGCGACGTCGACGTCCTGGTCAACGCGGCGAGCTACCGCGTCAACCTCGACGCGATGCGCGCTTGCCTGCAGGCCGGCTGCCACTACGTCGACCTCGGCGGCCTCTACTGGATGACCGGCAACCAGCTCGAGCTGTCCGGCGACTTCGAGCAGGCGGGGTTGCTGGCGCTGCTCGGCATGGGGTCGAGCCCGGGCAAGACGAACGTGATGGCCGCGCGCGCGGTGCGCGAGCTCGGCGAGGCGCCGCGCCGGATCGACGTGATCGCCGCCGGCCGCGACCTCGACCCGCCCGACGGGGCGAGCTTCCCCTACGCGCTGCAGACGCTCGTCGACGAGCTGACGATGGAGCCGATGGCCCAGCAGAGCGGACGGCCGACGGCGCTCGCGCCGATGCAGCCCGGCGGGGCCGTCGACCTGCCCGCGCCGATCGGCCGCGCCGAGACGATCTACACGCTGCACTCCGAGGTGCGCACCTTCCCGTCGAGCTTCGGCTGCACCGAGTGCAGCTTCCGCCTGTCGCTGCACCCGGCGACGCTCGAGCGCGTGCGCGCGCTCGCCGAGGCGGACGAGCTCGAGATCGCGGCCGCATCGCAGGCGGCGATGCCGGCCTCGCCGGAGACGATCTCGATCCACCGTGTGATCGCCGAGGGCCCCGGCGGCGACGCGGTGACGGTGACGGCGACGACGATCCCGACCGAGGAGTGGGGCATCGGCGGCAGCATCGTCTCGACCGCGGCGCCCGCCGCGGCCGCGGTGCGCCTGCTGGCGCGCGACCGGATCGCGCGCCGCGGCGCGCTGCCGCCCGAGCTCTGCGTCGAGGCCGACGACCTGTTCCCCGAGCTCGAGCGGCGCGGCTGCGCCTTCGAGGTCGAGGCCCGGCGCGCCGCCGGCGATCGAGCCGACGAGGCAGGCAGCTCGGAGGCGGAGGCGGTCGGATGAGGGTCGGGGTCCCTACCGAGGTCAAGCCCGACGAGTACCGGGTGGCGCTGACACCGGCCGGCGTCCGCGAGCTCGGCGAGCACGGCCACGAGGTGATCGTCCAGGCTGGCGCCGGCGAGGGCTCCGGCATCGCCGACGCCGACTACGCCGCCCAGGGCGCGCGGATCGCGCCCGACGCCGCGGCGGTCTTCGGCGACGCCGAGCTGGTGCTCGGCGTCAAGGAGCCACAGCCGGAGGAGGTCGCGCTGCTGCGGCCCGAGCACACGCTGTTCACCTACCTCCACCTGGCGCCGGCGCCCGAGCTGACGCGCGGCCTCTGCGAGTCGGGCGCCACCTGCGTCGCCTACGAGACCGTCGAGGACGCCCACGGCCGGCTGCCGCTGCTGGCGCCGATGAGCGAGGTCGCCGGCAAGATCGCGACCCAGGCCGGCGCCTTCATGCTCGAGCGCCCGCTCGGCGGGCGCGGCGTGCTGCTCGGAGGCGTGCCCGGCGTAGCGGCGGCGAACGTGATGGTGATCGGCGGCGGGGTGGTGGGCTTCAACGCCGCGAAGATCGCGATCGGCATGGACGCCGATGTGTTCGTCTACGACCGCGACGTCGACCGCCTGCGCGAGCTCGACGTCGCCTTCGCGGGGCGCGCGTCGACCGTCTACTCATCGACGCTCGCGGTCGAGGAGATGCTGGCGCGCGCGGATCTCGTGATCGGCGCGGTGCTGGTCCACGGCGCCCGCGCTCCCTACGTGATCAAGCGCGAGCAGCTCGCGCTGATGAAGCCGCGCTCGGTGCTCGTCGACGTCTCGATCGACCAGGGCGGCTGCTTCGAGACGTCGCGACCGACCACCCACTCCGACCCGACCTACGAGGTCGACGGGATCACCCACTACGCCGTCACCAACATGCCCGGCGCGGTGCCGATCACCTCGACCTACGCGCTGACCAACGCGACGCTGCCCTACGTGCTCGCACTGGCCGACCACGGGCTCAAGGGCGCGATCGATTTCCACCCCGGACTGGCCCCGGGCGTTAACGTGATCGGCGGGCGAGTGACACTCGCCGCCGTGGCGGAGGGCACGGGACTCGAGCACACGCCGCTCGAGGAGGTTCTCGGTGAGCTGGAGCCGGCCTAGGCCTTCCACGAAAACGACGACGAGGCACTGCGAGGGAACGAAGATGGCAACTACCACCGTCAAGCTGAAGAACTTCATCGGCGGCGAGCTCGTCGAGCCGGCCGCCGGACAGACCGAGGAGGTGCTCGACCCGGCGACGCTCGAGGTGATCGGCGAGGCGCCGCTCTCGAGCGAGGAGGACGTCAACCGTGCGGTGGCCGCCGCGCGCAAGGCGTTCGACGGCTGGTGGGCGACGACGCCCGGCGAGCGGGCGAACTGCCTTTACAAGCTGGCCGAGGTCTTCGAGGAGCGCGCCGAGGAGATCGCCGACCTCGAGTCCGCCGACGCCGGCAAGCCGCGCCACGAGGTCGACGGCGAGGTCGAGTCGATGGTCGACAACCTGCGCTTCTTCGCCGGCGCCGGTCGCACGATGGGCGGGCTCGCGGCGGGCGAGTACATGGACGGCAAGACGTCGATCATCCGCCGCGAGCCGGTCGGCGTCGTCGGCCAGATCACGCCCTGGAACTACCCGCTGATGATGGCCGTCTGGAAGATCGGCCCGGCGCTCGCGACCGGCAACACGGTCGTGCTCAAGCCGGCCGAGACGACGCCGGTGACGACGCTGAAGATGGCCGAGTGGGCGGCCGACGTCTTCCCGCCGGGCGTGCTGAACGTGATCGGCGGCCACGGCGAGGCCGCCGGCGCGCCCCTGGTGCGGCACCCCGACGTCGACATGGTCTCGCTGACCGGCTCGCCGCCGACGGGGAAGTGGATCGCGGCTGCGGCCGCCGAGACGCTGAAGAAGGTCCACCTCGAGCTCGGCGGCAAGGCGCCGGTGGTGGTCTTCGACGACGTCGACATGGAGACCGCGCTGGCGACGATCGCCGAGGCCGGCTACTACAACGCGGGCCAGGACTGCACGGCGGCGACGCGCGTGCTGGCGTCGAAGCGCGTCTACGACGACGTCGTCAGCGGGCTCGCGTCGGAGGCCGGCAAGCAGGTCGTCGGGCTGACGCGGTCGGAGGACACGACGCTCGGGCCGCTGAACAGCGAGCGCCAGCGCGAGCGCGTCGAGAGCTTCCTCGAGCGCAAGCGCGACGGCGTCGAGATCGTGACCGGCGGCGGGCGCAGCGACGGCCTGCCGGGCTACTACCTCGAGCCGGCCGTGGTCGCCGGCGTCTCCCAGGACGACGAGCTCGCGCAGAAGGAGATCTTCGGGCCGGTGATCACCGTCCAGCCGTTCGACGACGAGGCGAAGGCGATCGAGTGGGCCAACGGCACCCGCTACGGCCTGTCGGCGTCGGTCTGGACCCGCGACGTCGGCCGCGCCATGCGCGTCTCGCGCGCGCTGCGCTTCGGCTGCGTATGGATCAACGACCACTTCTCGATCACCCCCGAGATGCCCCACGGCGGCTACAAGGAGTCCGGCTACGGCAAGGACATGTCGATGTACTCGCTGGAGGACTACACGCAGGTCAAGCACATAGTCGCCAGCCTCGACTAAGCGTCCTGGGGCTCACGCTCGGGCGTGGGCTGGGAGGAGTCGAGCAGCTCGATGCGGTTGCGGCCCCTGGCCTTGGCGGCGTAGAGGGCGCGGTCGGCCATCCGGACGAGGCTGTCGGCGTCGAGCGCGTCGAGCGGGTAGGTGGCGATGCCGAAGCTGGCCGTGACCGTCAGCTCCGGCTGCTGGAACTCGAGCGCCTCGATCGCGGCGCGCAGCTTCTCGGTGACGTCGAGGGCGCCCTGCTGGTCGGTGCTCGGGAGCAGCAGCAGGAACTCCTCGCCGCCGTAGCGGCCGCCGAAGTCGCTGTCGCGCAGCGTGGAGCGCAGGATCTCGCCGACGGCGGCGAGCACGTCGTCGCCGGCGCCGTGGCCGAAGCGGTCGTTGACGCGCTTGAAGTGGTCGAGGTCGAACATCGCGGCGGACAGCGGCGAGACCGTGCGGCCGGCATGGGCGACCATCCGCTTGAGGTTGTCGCGGCAGGAGCGCGAGTTCGGCAGGCCCGTGAGCGCGTCGGTCGCCGCGCGCGCCTCGGCGATCGCGAGGTTGCGCAGGTTCGCGAGCACGGGCGCAGCCTGGGACACCGAATCCTCGATCCGCTGGCGGTCCTCGCGCTGGAGCGGCTCGTTCGAGCGGACGAGCACCGAGCCGATCACCTCGCCGCCGACCAGCGACGGCGTGCAGACGACCTCCTCCGCCGAGGCGCCGCAGAGGTCGCAGGTCAGCAGCGGGGAGTCGCCGGGATGCTGGCGGTACTCGCGCCCGAGGCGGACCGCCAGGCACGACTCCGGCTCGGCGTCGGCCAGCCGCTCGGCGATCACCGAGTCGGCGGTCACGGTCGTCGCCGCGGCGAGACGGTTGTCGGAGTTGTTGCGCGTCAGAACCAGCGCCTCGCTGCCGTCGATCGAGCGCTCGAGATGCTGCTTGACGAGCGCGTGCGCCTCGGGCTCGTCGCGCATGATCTGCATCGTCTCGATGAACTCGGACTGGGTGCGGCGATAGCTGCGCTCGGCCGCGCGCCGCGCACGCGAGCGGCGGACCTGCCGCTCGAGCAGGGCGAAGCCGATCCCGCCGAAGAGCAGGCTCAGCACCACGATCACCGCCACCGAGATCAGCCCCGCCCGCTCGAGCTTGTCGCTGCGCTCCTTGGCGAGCCGCTCGGCGAGGTCGGTGCTCTGGCGCCGGAAGCTGTCGAAGAGCGCCTTGCGCCGGAGCGTGGACGCGCGATCGAAGCGGGCGTTGCGCTGGAGGCCCACCCGTCCGACCTCCTGCTCGGCGCTCCAGCGCCAGCGGTTCGCGGTCGCTTCCATGCGGTCGATCGCGGGACGCGTGTCGTCGTCGGCGTAGGAGCGGGCGGCGTCGGCCGCGAGGTTGAAGTTGCGCACGCCGTCGATGAACGGCTGCAGGAACGGGCGCTCGCGCGTGATCACGAAGCCGCGCAGGCCGGTCTCCTGGTCGAGCATCGCCGTCAGCATGCGGTCGGCCGCCTGGCTCTCCTTGTAGATCCGCTCGGCGGTCGCGCGCTGGGTCTCCGACACCGCCCAGACGGCGGTGGCGACGACGACGACCGCGGCGAACAGGACGAGACGGGTGCGGTTGGGGCCGGACATCCGCTGCTTCGCATCGGCCAGTTGGCCGTAGGACTTGAGCCGATGGCGCGTTGGCTACCGGCTCCCTAACCTGCTCCCGTGGCCAGCTACGCCTTCCTGACGACCTGGCTGCTGCGCGCCCCGCGGACGGTCGTCTGGGACGCGATCCAGGACACCGCGGCGTGGCCGGAGTGGTGGCGCGGCGTCGAGTCGGTCGAGGAGCTCGACGGCGGCGACGGGCAACGCGTCGGCAGCCGCTACCGCGTGCGCTGGCGCAGCTTCGTCCCGTACTCGGTCGCGTTCGACTTCGAGGTCGAGCGGGTCGAGCTGCCGGTCCTGATGAGTGGCCGCGCGACAGGCGACCTCGAGGGGACGGGGACCTGGAGGCTGTACGAGCAGGACGGCGTGACCGCGGTCACCTACGACTGGCGCGTGCGGACCACCAAGCCTTGGATGAACCTCGTCGCGCCGCTGGCGCGCCTGGTGTTCGAGTGGAACCACGACTGGGTCATGGCGCGCGGCGGGGAGGGCCTGGCGGCGCGGCTGGGCGTGGAGCTGGTCGCGGCGGGCTAACCGCCCCGCGGCGCTTGGACGCTACTTCGAATCGTCCGTGCAACCGGGGGCATTGAAGCCCTCACGACAGGCGGTGCGGTCCTGCCAGCGCTGCTGGAACTCCTTCTGGAACCGCGCGACGGCCTTGGCGCCCTGCTTGCCGCCGCCCGCCTCCTCGCTCACCTGCTCGTGGATCCGCTCGGTGAGCACCTGCAGTCGGAGCTGGTCGAGGAGGTCCTGCTCGGTCTGCCCGCCGAGGAAGCGCCGCAGCGCCTTCTTCGTCTTGAACTGCCCTCGACTGGCGGCCTCCCAGCGCTGACGCACCTCGGCGTCGGTGACCTCGATGCCGCGGTCCTTCGCCTCCTGCTCGAGCGCTTGGCGCTGGAGCAGCGTGGCAAGCGCTTGAGCCTCGAGCTGCTCGCGCAGCTGCTCCTCCGCGCTGGGCCCGCCGTCGGCGTCGCCGGACGAAGCCCCGCCCGGCGCCGAGCCGTCGGATGCGGCGGAGCCACTGCCGCGCTGGGCGCGCGCGAGCGCCTCGACCTGCCGGTCCAGGTCGGCCTCGCTGATCTCTACGTCGCCGACCTTCGCGACGGCGCCGGAGGGAACGTCCTCCGAGCTCGGGCGGTTGCCGCCGTTGTCGTCGTCGCTGCTGCAACCGGCGGCGAGCGCCAACAGGACCGTGGCGAAGAGCAGCGCGAACCGGCGCGACATGGCTACTGGCCGCCTCCGCCCGAGGGAGAGGCCGCGAGCTTCCACTCGCCGTCCTCCTTGACCAGCGGCACGGACGAGATCGGCCCCTTGCCGCCGAAGCGGATCGAGGCCGTCGCCCGATCGCCCTCGACGTTGACTCCGACCACCTCCGCGCGCAGGGAGCGCTTCAGGCCGCCCGTCTGGCGGGCGCGCCGCAGCAGCAGCCCGGTCGCCTTCTCGCACGTCCACTCGACGTCGGCGAGGCCCGCGCTGCGCTTGGCGTAGACGATCGTCTGGCGCTTGGCCTTCTCCGACATCAGATCGCAGACGTTGGTCAGGCTCTCGTTGTCGTCGGCTGTCTCGAGCGTTTGGATCGCCGGGACGTCGACCTCCGCCACGCCGGCCTCGGCGGCCGCGTCGAAGCCCTCGTAGACCTCGTCTACGGCCTCGACGCCCTCGCGCGCCTCCTCGCGGTCGCCGGTGAGGGCTGGGCCGGAGTCCCGCTGGCCGCCGTCGCGCTTGTCCGCCTTGGAGCCCCCGCCCTCGCGCTTCCCGCCGCTCGCCTTCGGCTTGGTCGTCTCCGTCTGCTCCGCGGCGCGGGGGGAGCTCTGCGGCTCGTCGTCGTCACCGCCGCAGGCAGCGAGGCCCGCGCCCGCGAGCGAGAGGGCGCCGACGACGGCGAGCAGTCGGATGAAGCGGCGCATGTGAGAGGTGCCCAGTTCCATGGATACGAACGGACCTAGACACTAACCGGCGCGCTGGCGCCGTGCGCAGGCTCGGCGGGGCGGCGGCCACGCGGCCGACGCGCGGCGGCGTGAAGGCAGCCACGTCAGCGGGCCATCCGCCACTCCCCTTCGCGCCTCACGAACGTCAGCTTCGTAGAGGCGCCGCCGGCGCCGGGCTGGACCTCCGCCTCGGCGGAGTCGCCGTCGATCCTCAATCGGGCTATCCGCGGGCGGGTACGGTCGAAGGCGCCGTCGCCATAGACGGCTCGCAGGCCGTTCGAGCACCTGCGACCCTCATCGAGGCTGCGCCGGAGCGTACGGGTCATGGTCGCGCAAGCCGCCTCGAAGTCGCCTTCGTAGACGGCGTCGGTGAAGGCCGCGTAGGTCGCGCGGATCTGCTTCGCGGCGGGGCCCGTGCCGTCGACAGGCCCCTTCGGGTCGGTCGCCTCATCGCCGGCTCCGCATGCCGAGCCGGCAAACGCGCCCAGCGCTACGGCGAGGGTCGCCGCGACGGCGCCCGCGAGCCGGCGGCGTGATTCGTGGTCGGTCATGGGCTCGAGAGCCAGCGACACGCGGGGTGGGGCGTGCGCCCCACCCCGCTGTGCGGCTGCTTCAGCTCAGCTGAGCTCCGCCCAGCCGCAGGCGGGCTGCTCCACGTTCTGCCCCAGCAACAGCTTGTGGGCGTTCAAGCCGCTAGTCGCCCACATGGCGTCGAAGGCGGCGTGCTTGAAGTTGTTGAAGCTAGGACCGGCTGACCCAGCAGCGTAGGTGTGGGTGGCGAACGTCGGCACCGACGGGTTGCCGATCATGATCCCCCGTGCGAAGAACGTCGGCCGGTCGGTCGCGAGACCGGACGGCTGGACGAGCACCTGCGCGTAGAGCGGCGGACCGTCGTTGGTCAGGTGCTGCCGCACCCACAGCTCCTGCGTCGGCTTGTGCATGCAGATCTCGCCGGTCGCGGGCAGCTTCGCCGGATCGACCGTGCCGAGGCCGCAGTCGGTCGGCGTCACCCCGGTGATCGTGACGTCCCCATCCGAGCTGACATCGCCGCTCAGCGTCGCCGAGCACGATCCGATCGTGTGAATGCCGAAGCCGGTAAAGCTTGTGGTCAGCACCGCGTTGTCGCTGAACTCGCAGACTGCGTCGGGGTGGCCGCAGAGGTAGCGCTTCGAGGGGGTGCTGCTCCAGTCGACCGCATTGACCGCCTTCCAGTCGGCCGCCATGGCCGGATGGGGCGGCTCCGGCGGACGCAACGTCTGTGCCATCGCCGATCCCGCTGCGACGGCCAGCGTGAGGACCGCCATCGTCGTCATCAGTGTCAACCTGCGCATATTCATCTCCTATTGCTTGGTTCTCCCGACCGCGGCCGGTGGCCACGGCTGACTTCACGGCAGGCCGAACGCCTGCCGTCAAGGTCGAACCCCCCTGGCGCGCTGTCAGCGGCGGCGCTTGACCGACCGCTTGCGCCTGTCCGCGCGGCGCTTCTTCTTGCTCGCCTTGCACGGCGTCGAGACCCGCGTCCTGCCATCGCGCCGGCGGCCGTTGTGGCCGTCCATGTCGACCGCGGCCACCTGACGGCGCGAGCACAGGTCGATCCGCGATCTGCGCGTGCGCGTGACCGCCAGGATGCCGCTGCGACCGCCCGCGATCCTGAGGTCGAACCTCGAGATCGGCGCGTCGGGCACGCTGGCGAACGTGTTGACCAGCCGGTTGCGACGATCGACGCTCGACTCGCCGCGCAGGTTGATCGCGACCTCGCCGCGCAGCGCGACGACGATCATCGGCAACGTGCGGATCAGGTTCCCGGACGAGCTTCGCCGCACGTTCTTGACGAAGTAGACATTGCCGCTCAGCGGGCCCTTGAGCAGCGGCGAGACCGCCCTCGCGCGTCCGACGATCGACCCCTTCGGGCAGTGACGCTCGAGATCCGGCCTGACGCCGTCCTCGTACTCGCAGAGCGCGCGGGCGTTCTCGGGATCCAGCGCAAGGGTCTTCGGCAGCCGGACCCGGGCCTTCTCGATCCCCGCCTCGCCGGAGCGCTGAGTCACCCTGGCGCGCACGCCGGGATGCCTGCCGGTGCGCATCTGCTTGCGGCCGGTCAGCCGCAGCGCCAGCTTCGGCCTGAACGGCAGCGCCGCACAGCCCGTCGCCTGATACGGGCTCGCCGGCCTCGCGACCGCGCCCTCGACGGAGGTCACGTCGGCCGCGATCCGCTTCGGCGAGCAGTCGGTCGGGTTGCGCATGAACCCCGGCCGATCGACCGTGACGATGATCTGACGGACCCGCAACGGGATCCCGTGATGGATCTGCGGCAGCGGGTCGGAGACCGCCGTCACCGCCGCCGTGCTCGGGTCGACGTGAAGCGCCTGGCGCACGACGATCGGCGACAGCGCCAGCGGGCCGCGGAACGGGCCCGCCTCCACAGGCACCGACACCGCCAGCCCATACGGCGCGCCCTTGTAGCCCTCGGTCAGGAACACGTCACCCTTGCGCTCCAGGAAGAACGGCGCGCCCGACCCCGCACCGGCATCCGCCATGCCGATCCGCGACGCCGCCGGACACGCGTTCGCCGCCGCCTGCGCGTTCGAGCACAGCGCCACGTCGCGCACCGCCGCCAGCAGCCCGCCCGGCATGCTCACCGACACGCCGGCCAGCCACTGCTGACCCTCCTCGCGCGTCAGGACGAATGAGAACGCCCCGGAGCCACCGCCCTGCCGGCCGTTCATGCCAGCCCGCAACCCGGGCGCGAACCCGAAGCCGCAACGCTGATCGGTCACGAACGCGCCGCCGTCGGAGACCGGCAGCCCACCCGCGTCGTGGGCGGCCGTCCACGGCGAGAACTCCGATGTCCAGCCGCTCGCCTGACAGCGCGGCGGCAACGCCAGCAGCCCCCGATCGCCGCCCTTGAGCCGCATCCGCATCGTCTCGAACGGCACGCGCGGGTTCTTGTCGAACGTTGCTGTCAAACGACCCGTCTGCGGATCGGCGACCGCCGAGCCGTAGATCTTCGCGATCAACCCGCGCTCGACCGACCGCACGACCACGAACATCCGAAACATCTCGCCGGACGTCGGATCGGTCGACTTCGGCACGCCGAGCACGACCTCGCCGGTCAACGGCTCGTCGAGCAGGGGCGTGTCGACCTCGACCGTCCCGATCTTGGACCCGGCGGGGCACTCGGCGCCGTCCGCTCCTCCGTCCTTGTCGAACGGGTCGCCGTTGTTGAACCGCATCGGGTTGGTACCGGAGTCGGTCACGCCGATGCCCGCGTCGCTGCAACCCTCCAAGCCCGCCGCGCCCGCAGGGTTGACCGACACGCCCGCGGGCAGCGACACCACCGCGCGGTCGAGCTGAGAGGTCGCAAGCCCGGCGTCAGACGCCCAATGGCCGGCAGCTGCATCGACGTAGGCGTCGACCTCCGCTTCGCCCGCGCCGGCGGCCGGCGCGGCGAACGGCAGGTCGTCGTTCTGCGGAAGGTCGAGGCCCGCGATCAGCCCCGAGGCGGAGTCCGCGACCGTCGACGTCGGCTGGACGGCGAGGTCGGCCGCGAACGGGACCTTGTCGCATCCGGTCACCCGCGGCGCGGGGCTCGCATAGCGCTTCCAGTTGACGTCGAGCGGGTCGGGATCGCCCTCGGGCGTGAACGAGCCGGGAGCCTCGTAGGAGTCGATCGCCAGCCGGGTCTCGAGCGTCGCGCCCGAGCACTCGGTCGGGTTGGAGAGGAACGGCTTGATCTCTCCCCACGCGGGCCGATAGGCGACCCGGTCGTCCGGGTCGAGCCCCTGCGGCGGGATCTCGCCAAAGCGGTTGGGCGAGCTCGACGCCGGTCGCCACGCCGTCGGCGGGCGCCAGACGTCGTGGGACGAGAGCCACGGGACGCCCCACAGGGTCACGGACTGCCCGATGACCGGCAGCGCCGCAGGCAGCTGGGAGACGAAGGTGGTCACGCCGAAGTCGCCGTTGGTGCGCGCCTTCGCGACGATCCGCGCCGTGGTGGCGTCCTCGCCGCTGACATACGCGACGCCGAGCTCGGCGACGTTGCCCTTGCGCGGCTCGAGGTTGTAGACCGGCAGGATCTCCTCGGTGGAGGCCTGGTAGTTGACGCCGCCGCCGGCGCCGGCGCCGACGATGTAGAGGTGCAGCACCCCGACCTGGGTCTCGGGCGGGCACTGCAGCGGCCTGACGGCGAACTGCTCGGCGGTGCACTTGGGGACCGCGGTCGGATCGCCGACGAATCCGGCCGGCAGCTCGCCGTAGACGTTGTCGAGCGTGCCGTCGACCAGCCGATCCGAGTTGCGTGCGAGCCAGAACGTCGCCGAGCCGTCGGGGTGGGCGCCTGCCTGGGTCACCGGGGCGAGGCGCCAGCTCGGCGGTGCGCGCCAGATCGGCCGATCCGGCGGCGGCGAGCCGTGCGGCGCCAGGCGCCCCCAGTCGCTGCACTGGTCGGGCGTGGCTGGCGCCGGCACCGCGACGTTCTGCCCGGTGGGCGGGCTGCCCGACGGAACCGGCTCGGGCGCCCAGACCGTCGCGG
>DATABV010000127.1:0-2775 GCA_036259395.1 Thermoleophilaceae bacterium
AGGTGCCGGAGGGATGGATGGGGCTCGACATCGGCGCGGCGACGGCGGAGGCTTACGCGCGGGAGGTGAAGGCGGCGGGGACCGTGTTCTGGAACGGCCCGATGGGCGCGTTCGAGATGGAGCCGTTCGCGGCCGGGACCCGAGCGGTCGCCGAGGCGGTCGCCGAGGCTGCGGGCACCACGGTCGTCGGCGGGGGCGATTCGGCCGCCGCGCTCGCCTCGTTCGGTCTGGCAGAGCGCGTCACGCACATGTCAACGGGCGGCGGCGCCGCCCTCGAGCTGCTGGAGGGCAAGGCCCTTCCGGGAGTGGAGGCCCTAGACGATGCCCAGTGACATTGACGCCGGCCGCCGGCCGTACATCGCCGGCAACTGGAAGCTCTGGGGGACGCGCGCCCAGGCGGCCGACTACTGCGAGCGGCTGCTGCCGCTGATCTCCGGCACGGCTCGGGTCGACGTCGGCCTCTGCGTGCCGTATACGGCGCTCGAGACGGTCGCCGGCGCGCTCGACGGGTCGGGCGTCGTGGTCGCCGCCCAGAACATGCACCAGGCCGAGACCGGCGCGTTCACAGGCGAGGTCTCCGCGGCGATGCTGCTCGAGCTCGGCGCGGACGCCGTGGTGCTCGGCCACTCCGAGCGGCGCGAGCTGTTCGGCGAGACCGACCGCGCGCTGTCGGAGAAGCTGCCCGCGGCCCTCGACGCGGGTCTGCAGCCGATCCTCTGCGTCGGCGAGACCGAGCAGGAGCGCGAGGCCGGGGACATGGAGCGCAAGCTGCGCCATCAGGTCCAGGAGGGGCTGGAGAACGTCGCCGACGACCGGCTCGCCGACGTCGTGATCGCATATGAGCCGATCTGGGCGATCGGGACCGGCAAGGTCGCCACGCCCGACCAGGCGCAGGAGGCAATCTCCTTCGTCAGGGCGCTGGTAGGGGACCGCTCGGCCGCTGCCGCCGAGCGCGTGCGCCTGCTCTACGGCGGCAGCGTCAAGCCGGAGAACGCCGCGGAGATCCTCGAGCAGGCCGACGTCGACGGAGCGCTGGTCGGGGGGGCGAGCCTCGATCCCGACAGCTTCGCGCGGATAGTCGCAGCAGCAGGGTGACCGTCCCTGCTGTCTGCCTGGTGATCCTCGACGGCTGGGGGCTCGCGCCGCCCGGCCCCGGGAACGCCGTCTCGCTCGCCGACACGCCGGTCTTCGACGGGCTCTGGGAGCGCCACCGCCACACTCAGCTGACCGCCTGCGGTCGCGCCGTCGGCCTGCCCGACGGTCAGATGGGCAACTCCGAGGTCGGCCACCTCAACCTAGGCGCGGGCAAGATCGTTCGCCAGGATCTGGCGCGGATCGACGACGCGGTTGCCGGCGGCGAGTTCGCCGAGAACCCGGCGCTGCGCGACGCCTGCGCCGCCGCGCGCGAATCCGGTCGCCTGCATCTGCTCGGCCTCGTCTCCGACGGAGGCGTGCACGCCAGCATGGACCACCTACGGGCGCTGATCGAGCTCGCCGCCAGTTTCGGCGTTCCCGACCTGATCCTGCACGCCTTCACCGACGGTCGCGACACGCTGCCCGACTCGGGCGCTGGTTACCTCGCCACCGTCGAGGGCTGGCTCGCCGAGCACGGCGGCCGCGTGGCGACCGTCAGCGGTCGCTACTACGCCATGGACCGCGACCGCCGCTGGCCGCGCGTCAAGCTCGCCTACGACGCGATCGTCCACGGGCGTCCCGCCGGCCTTGGGAACGACCCGGACGACTTCCCCGGCGCCGAGGGGGGATCGAGCGTCAGCACCGAGGCCGCTGCCACCACGCCGCACACCGCGTCCGCTGTGGCGGCCGTCAGCGCCGCTTACGCCCGCGGCGAGACCGACGAGTTCGTCCGCCCGACGCTGGTCGGCGAGGAGGGGCGCGTCCGCGACGGCGACGCGGTCATCTGCTTCAACTTCCGCCCCGACCGCGCTCGCGAGCTGACCCGCGCGCTCGTCGAGCCCGGCTTCGCCGAGTTCGACCGGGGCGCCGCGCCGCGCGTCCACTACACGACGCTGACCGAGTACCAGGAGGACTGGCGCTACCCGGTCGCTTTCCCGCCCGAGCGCCCCGACGCGACGCTGGCGTCGGTGCTCGCCGACCGCGGCGTTCGCCAACTCCACGTCGCCGAGACCGAGAAGTACCCGCACGTAACGTACTTCTTCAACGGTGGGGAGGAGCACCCCTATGCCGGCGAGGAGCACTGCCTGGTCGACTCGCCGCGCGACGTGCCGACCTACGACCACAAGCCCGAGATGAGCGCCGAGGCGGCGGCGTCTGCGCTCGTCGAGCGCTGGAATGCCGGCGGCTATGGCTTCGGGATCATCAACTTCGCGAACCCCGACATGGTCGGTCACACGGGCTCGATCCCTGCGGCGGTTGCGGCGATTGAGGCGGTCGACGTCCAGCTCGGCCGCATTGTCGAGGCGGTCCACGGCTCCGGCGGCGCCTGCATCGTCACCGCCGATCACGGCAACGCCGACCACATGCTCGAGCCGGACGGCAGCCCGAACACCGCCCACTCGCTGAACCCCGTGCCGCTGATCGTCACCGCCGACGTGCCCGGGCTGCGGGACGGCGGGATTCTCGCCGACGTCGCCCCGACGGTGCTCGAGCTGCTTGGCGTCGCCCAGCCAGCTGAGATGACCGGAAAGAGCCTGCTCGTAGGCCCCCAGACTTGACACGCGGAGACTCAGGTCTTATACTGGCGCTCGCATAAGAAGTAACGCGTAGTCTGTTTGTCGAGGAGGTATTTGCGATGAG
>DATABV010000128.1:0-4458 GCA_036259395.1 Thermoleophilaceae bacterium
CGCGGACGGTTCGAGAGCTTGCCGTAGTCGGCGAAGCTCGAGACGTCGAAGTAGACGTCGCCGCCCGCGGCATAGGCGTGGCCGCCGTCGATCAGCGCCTGGATCAGGTCGACGATCGGGCCGATCGTGTCGACCGCGCGCGGCTCGTGGTCGGGCCGGCCGAGGCCGAGCCGCGCGGTGTCCTGCTCGTAGGCGCGCGTCATCTCGGCCGCCAGCTCCTGGCTGGAGATGCCGGCCTCGCGCGCGGCGGCATAGATCTTGTCGTTGACGTCGGTGACGTTCTCGACCAGCGTCACCTCGTAGCCCTCGTGCTCGAGGAACCGCTTCAGCAGCGCGAACACGACGTAGGGACGCGCGTTGCCGACGTGCACGCGCGCATAGACGGTCGGCCCACAGGCGTAGATGCCGACCTTGCCGGGCTCGCGCGGCTCGAGTGGGCGCAGCGTCCCGCTCAGCGTGTCGTGCAGGCGGATCTCCCTCACAGGCGGGAGGGTATAGCCGCCGTCAGGACAGCGGGGGGCGCTTGTCGGCCCAGGGACGCTCGGCCTCGATTTGGGCCGCCAGCGAAAGCAGCAGGTGGTCCTGGTTCGGCTTGGCGATCAGCTGCGCCGAGAGCGGCAGGCCGTCGGCCGTGAAGCCGGCGGGCACCGCGGCGGCCGGCTGACCGGTCGCGTTCCAGATCACGCAGTACGGATAGGCCATGATCATCTCGACGAGCGTCCGCAGCGCGCCGACCCCCTCCCAACGGGCCGCGTCAGGCGCCGACATGGCGGTGGTCGGCGTCAGCAGGACGTCGCGGTCCGCGAGCACGCGGTTGTAGCGCTCGGAGACCTGCTGCTCGATGCGCAGCGCGCGGTCGAGCATCGCCTGCGGGATCAGCGATCCGAGCCGCGCGAAGGAGCGCGTGCGGCGTTGCAGCCGCTCCGGGCGCGCCATGCGCGCGGCGTCGCTCTCGATGCCCTTGAGGTACCGCGGCAGCAGCTCGGTCGGCCAGTCCGTCAGCGGCGGCTCGACGTACTCGACGTCGTGTCCGAGACCGCGCAGCAGGTCGGCCGTCTCGTCGACGGCCTGCCGCACCGTCGGCGACAGCCGGGCGAGCAACGGCGGCCGCATCGACACGGCGATCCGCAGCTTGCCCGGAAGCTCCCTGGCGGCGTCGGCGAACGGGCGATCGAGCGTCGGGCCCCCGGGAGCGGGGCCGGGACCGGCGACCGCGTCGAGGAACAGCGCGTTGTCGAGCACCGTCCGCGTGACCGCCCCCGCGACGGTCAGGCCGTACCACGTGTTCTCCTCGTCGGGGGCGAGCGGCACACGGCCGCGCTGCGGCTTGAGCCCGAACAGCCCGCAGCAGGCGGCCGGGATGCGGATCGAGCCGGCGCCGTCGCTGGCGTGTCCAGCCGCGGCGAGCCCCGCCGCCACCGCGGCGCCGCTGCCGCCGCTCGAGCCGCCGGGGGTGCGATCGACGTCCCACGGGTTGCGCGTGACCCCGAAGGCCGGGCCCTCGGTCGTGCCCATGATCGCCAGCTCGGGCAGCGTGGTCTTGCCGAGCACCACGCAGCCGGCGGAGCGCAGCCGCCGGACCAGCTCCGAGTCCTCCGTCGCGGGTGGGCCGTAGGCCGCTGTGCCGAAGGTCGTCACGGTCCCGGCCACGTCGACGTTGTCCTTGATCGCCACCGGAACGCCGAGCAGCGGCCGCTCGTCTCCGGCGGCGCGGCGCGAGTCGGCCTGCTCGGCCTCGATCAGCGCCCGCTCGGCCAGCACGACGCTGTAGCAGTTCAGCTGGGGCTCGATCCGCGCGATCCGCTCCAGATACAGCTCCACCAGCTCGCGCGAGGACACCTCGCCCGCGCGGACCAGCGCGGCTTGCTTGGCCAGGCCCGCGAACGCCAGATCGTCGTCGATCATCGCGGGGACTCTACCGCTGCCTCAGTCACCGAGCGAAGGCCTATCGGTGCTGGAGGCCTATCGATCGTTCGCGCGCGCGGAGAGCGTCGCCGTCGCCAGCGCAGCGATGCCCTCGCCGCGGCCGATCGGGCCCATGCGCTCGTTGGTGGTGAACTTGACGTTCACGGCGTCGGGGTTGACGCCGACCGCCGTCGCCAGCGCAGCCCGCATGCGGTCGCGATACGGCCCGAGCTTGGGCGCCTCGCAGATCAGCGTCGCGTCGACGTTGCCGACGCTCCAGCCGGCGCCTGCGATCAGCGAGACGACCTCGCGAAGCAGCGCGATCGAGTCGGCGTCGCGCCAGCGCTCGTCGCTGTCTGGGAAGTGCAGGCCGATGTCGCCGAGGCCCGCGGCGCCGAGCAGCGCGTCGATCACCGCATGCGTCAGCGCATCGGCGTCGGAGTGCCCCTCGAGGCCGAGCTCCGCGTCCTCGATCTCGACGCCGCCCAGGATCAACGCGCGCCCATCCGCCAAGCGGTGCGAGTCGTAGCCGATCCCGCTGCGCACGTTCACCCGATCGGCTCCAGCCGCCGCTCGCGGCCCTCGAAGACGGCGAGCTCGGTGACGCCGATGCCCGCCAGCCATTCGACCGCCCGCTCGTACTCGTAGCCGAGCTGCTCTGGCACGTGCGCGTCGCTCGACAGCGCGACCGGGCGCCCCACCTCGAGGCACAGCTCGAGGAAGGGAGCAGCGGGATACAGCTCGCCGACCGGCTTGCGCAGCCCGGCGGTCGAGACCTCGATCGCCACGTCGGACTCCGCAATCCCCTCGAGCGCCAGCTCGTAGAAGCGGCGCAGGTCGCCGTCGGGCGTCGGCGCTCCCTTGCCCCACACCTTCACGAGGTCGGGATGGGCGAGGATGTCGAACATGCCCGTCCGGGCCGCCTCGCCGAGCGTCTCGAAGTAGCGCGCCCAAACCTTGTCGGGATCCCCGGAGCGCCAGACGTCCCAGTCGCCGCGCATGTCGACCGCGGCGTCGCGCAGGAAGTGGACCGCACCGACGACGTAGTCCCAGTCGCGCGCCTCGAGCAGGCTGGCCATCCGGTCCTCGTGACCGACGACGAAGTCGGCCTCGATGCCGACGCGCAGCCCGTGCGCGCGCAGGAACTCGCAGTAGGCGTCGAGGTCGTCAACCGCGTTCGCTCGCCAGAAGGGGTGCTGCCAGACGTCGAGCGCCTGGGCGAAGCGGTAGACGTGCTCGGACACGCCGAGCTCGCCGATGCCCCGCTCGGCTGCCGCGGCCCGGTAGCGCTCGACGTTGGCGGCCGTGAAGTACTCGGCGGCCGGCGTGTCGTCCTCGTCGGGCCGCAGATGGACGTGGTAGTCGGTCAGCACGGCCCGGCAGACTACGCGTCGGCGGTCCGCCGTCCGAGCAGCAGCTCGGCGACGCTGAGGTCGAGCGCCGTCGTGACCTTGATGTTCTCGCGCGGCGCCTCGACGATCGCGACCGTCCCGCCCGCCGCCTCGACGAGCCCGGCGTCGTCGGTCGCCGCGGCCAGCGTGTCCGGATCTGCCTCCAGCGCGGCGCGCAGCGGCTCGGCCCAGAAGACCTGCGGCGTCTGCACCGACCAGAGCGTCCCGCGGTCGAGCGTGCGCAGGACGCGACCAGCCTCGTCGGCCTCCTTGATCGTGTCGGTCACCGGCGCCGCGGCCACCGCGCCGGTCACTCCCGGCGCGTGGATCGCAGCGACACAACGCTCGACCAGGGCGGTGCTGACCAGTGGCCGCGCCGCATCGTGCACGACCGCGACCTCGGCCTCCGGCGCGGCGGCGAGCGCGTTGCGGACCGACTCCGACCGCGAGGCGCCACCGGCGACGCGCTCAGGGCCGTCCTCGCCCTTCTCGAAGCCGCGGGGCACCGCCACCACCACCCGGTCGCAGACGGCGCCCAAGACCTCGATGCTCCAGTCGACCAGCGGCCGGCCGGCGCAGTCGACGAACGCCTTCGGGCCGTCGGCCCCGAGACGCTCGCCGCTGCCGCCGGCGGCGACGATCGCTACGCGGATGCGGCGGCCCCCATGCGGTCCGAGTGAGCGTCCTCGATCAGCGAGTCGAGGTGCTGCTCGGCCTCGTCCTCCTCCATCTCGAGCGCGTACATCAGCTCGGAGGCGAGGATCTTCTTGGCGCGCGTGTACATCTGCTTCTCGCCGGTCGAGAGCCCCTTCTCGGACTCCCGGATCGCGAGGTTGCGGACGACCTCGGCCAGCTCGTAGACGTCGCCGGTCTTGATCTTCTCGCGGTTGTGCTTGAAGCGGCGGTTCCAGTTCTTCTGCATCTCGCTGACGTCGTCGCGCAGCACCGCGAGGACCCGGGCGACGTCCTCCTCGCCGATCACGCGGCGCAGCCCGGCCTTGCCCGCGTTCTCGCACGGGACCATCACCGTCATGTCGTTGTGAAGGATCTTGATCGTCAGGTACTCGCGCTGCTCGCCGAGAACCGTCTTCTGCTCCTTCTTGAGGACCTTGCCGGCGCCATGGTGCGGGTACACCACGTTGTCCCCGATCTCGTACTCGAT
>DATABV010000129.1:0-8210 GCA_036259395.1 Thermoleophilaceae bacterium
TCGAGTCGCCGCTGCAGGGCAACATGTGGAAGGTCGTCGTCAAGCAGGGCGACGTGGTCGAGGAGGGCCAGCTGCTCTGCATCATCGAGGCGATGAAGATGGAGAACGAGATCACCGCCCACAAGGCGGGCACGATCGCCGCGCTGCCGATCGAGGAGGGCAAGCCGATCTCGGCTGGCGACCCGATCGCGACCATAACCTCCGCCCCGTCCGAGTAGCCGCTCGGTGGCGGTCGCGCCGCAGCCTTCGCGCCGCGACCGCCTGAGCTACGTACGCGACCGGCTTGCGGGAATCCTGCGCCCGCGCGTGAGCGTCAGCGAGCCGCCCGCGGGGGCCGTGGCGAGCGAGCTCGACGTTGCTGTGCCGATGCGCGATGGCGTCGTGCTGCGCGTCAATGTCTACCGGCCGCCGGGCGACGAGCCAGTCCCGGCGATCATGTCGGCCCATCCCTACGGCAAGGACGTCCTGCCGCGCCGCGGGCGGCGGGGCCGCTGGCGCTTCTCGCCGCAGTACCGCGCGTTCCGCCAGCCCCAGCCGGTCGCGTTCTCGTCGCTGACCGGCTGGGAGGCGCCCGACCCGGCGTGGTGGGTGGCGCGCGGCTACGCCGTCGTCAACTGCGACCTGCGCGGCTGCGGGACGTCAGACGGCACCGGTGACCTGCTGACTGCCAAGGAGGGCGAGGACTACCACGACCTGATCGAGTGGGCCGCCGTCCAGCCCTGGTGCACGGGCAAGGTCGGGCTGCTTGGGGTCTCCTACCTGGCGATCAGCCAGTACGAGGCTGCTGCGACGCGGCCACCGCACCTCGCGGCGATCTGCCCGTGGGAGGGCTTCAGCGATCCGTACCGCGACCTGATGCGCCCCGGCGGCGTGCGCGAGGACGGCTTCGTCCGCGTCTGGAGCCGCGGCGTGCGCAAGTGGCGACTCACGTCGGATGTTCGAGCGGGCCAGGTCGCCCACGAGCTGTGCGACGAGTGGTGGCAGGCGCGCACGCCGACGGTCGAGCGGATCGAGGCGCCGATGCTCGTCTGCGCCAGCTTCTCGGACCACAACCTGCACAGCCACGGCTCTTTCCGGGCGTTCGAGCAGGCCGGCTCGCGACAGAAGTGGCTCTACACCCACCGCGGCGGCAAGTGGGCGACGTTCTACTCGGCGGACGCGCTCGCCGCCCAGCGGCGCTTCTTCGACCACTTCCTGAAGGGCGAGGACAACGGCCAGGCCGAGCAGTCGCCGGTGCGGCTCGAGGTGCGCAGCGATCGCGACACGGTTGTCGAGGTTCGTCAGGAGCAGGAGTGGCCGCTGCGCGCGACGGACTGGACGGAGCTGCGGCTGAGCGCGGATGGGCGGCTGATCGTGGGCGGCGCCGAGCCGGCCGGCGCCAGCGAGCCCGGCGCGCACGAGCGCGACGGTCATCTCGCCGAGGGCGCCGTTCGGTTCGAGACGGACTCCGGCGTCGCGATCTTCCGCCGGGCGTTCGCCGAGCGCACCGAGCTCTCGGGCCCGATGGCGCTGCGCCTGCACGTCTCCATCGAGGGCGGCGACGACGCCGACCTCCACGTTCGCGTCCACAAGGTCCGTGACGGGCGGGCCGTCCCCTTCGAGGGCTCGTACGGGTATGGGCTCGACGGCGTCACCACCGGCTGGTTGCGGATCTCCCAGCGCGAGCTCGACGTCGAGCGCTCGCGCCCGTTCGAGCCGGTCCACACGCATGCGCGCCGACTCCCGCTCGCCCCCGGCGAGATCGCTCCGGTCGAGATCGCGCTGATGCCGTCGGCGACGCTGTTCGAGGCCGGCGACGAGCTCGTGCTCGAGGTTCACGGTCGCTGGCCGAAGCCGCGCAACCCGATCACCGGCCAGTTCCCAGCGTGGTACGAGCGGCGGCCTGCGGTCCGATGCGCGCTGCACTGCGGCGGCGAGCGCGACGCGCGGCTGCTGGTGCCGGTGATCCGGCGCGCGAGCGGCTGACAAGCGGCCTGCGATCCTTGGCGCCCGTGCCCGGAGGCGCCCCGACAGCCAGCCGTGCCCGGCGGCTGCTGCCGCTGGTGCTAGCGACGACCGCGATGCAGGCGTCGATCGTCGTGCTGGCGCCGCTGCTGGTCGAGATCGGCCAGACGCTCGGCGCCTCGGTGAGCGCCGTCGGCGTGGCGCGCTCGGTGCTCGCGGGGACGGCCTTCGCGGGCTCGCTCGCGATCGGTCCGCTGATCGACCGGATCGGCGTGCGGCCGCTGGTCGTGCGCGGCGCCGCGCTCGCTCTGGCGGGCGTCGTAGCGAGCGCGGCGTCGCCGACGCTGCTCGTCTTCTACGCCGCTCACGTGGTGACGGGGCTCGGTGTGGCCTGCCTGCTGTCGGCCGGCTTCGCCGGCGTCGCGACTTACTTCAGCGGCCGCGAGATGGCGTGGGCGATGGGCTACGTGGTCGGCGCGCAGTCGCTCGCCTGGATCGTCGGCAACCCGATCGTCGGGGCGCTCGCGGACGCCGGCTCCTGGCGGCTCGCCTACGCCGTGCCTGCGAGCGTATGCCTGGCGGCGCTGCTGGCCGGCTTCCTGCTGCGACCGCTCGAGCGCACCGACGCGGTGCCGGAGCCGATCCGCGACGGCCTGCGCGCGGTCTTCCGCGACCGCTCGGCGCGGCGCTGGACGATCGCCGAGCTCGTCGCCTACTCGGCCTGGTCGGCCGAGCTGACCTATGCGGCCGTCTTCTACATCCGCAACTACGAGACGAGCGTCACGACGGTCGGCTTCCTGCTCGCCGCCGGCTCGCTGGTGTTCCTGGTGACCTCGCTGAACACGGCGCGAATCACGATGCGGTTCGCGCGCAAGCCGCTGCTCGTCGCCTCTGCGCTCGGGATGGGCCTCGTGCTCGTCCCGATCCTCAACTGGGCGCCGTCGGTCGCCGGGACGTTCGCGATGTTCTGCGCGATGGCGACGTTCGCGGCGATCCGGCTCGCCGGCTCGAGCGCGCTCGGCCTCGACCAGCTCCCGGACCGTCCCGGCGCGATGATGGGCGCCCGCACGGCGGCGGCGCAGCTCGGCTACATGGTCGGTGCTGCCGGAGGCGGCGGCGTGCTGGCGCTGTGGGGCTTCGGCACGCTGGGCTTCGTCCTCTGCGCCGGGATGGCGCTGTCGGCTGTGCTGCTGACGGGCGTCCACGACCCCTGGAGCGAGCGCCAGCGAGCCGGCGCGGCGGAGGCGCTGCCCGCGCCGTTGGTCGACTGACTGGGCGAGGACGCCGCGGCGGCCGATGCGGGGTTGAGCGCGTCCTAGCCGGCGAATCCTTCACCGGGTTCGCCGCAGCAGCGTGCCGGCACGGCGAATGAAGGGTTGTGGGCGCTAGAGCACGCCAATCCTTCATCTGACCGTCCCGGGCTCACACGGCCAGGAGAGCGGGCAGGACGCGCATGTCGTCGAAGACCTCGCCCCCGGCGGCGGCGAGGTCGTCGGCGGCGACCAGCCGGGCGAAGGCGAGCACGCGCATGCCGGCGGCGCGGCCGGCTTGGACGCCGGGGACGGTGTCCTCGACGACCGCCGTCTCGGAAGGCTGGAAGCCCATCCGGTCGGCCGCGTGGAGAAAGAGGTCGGGGGCGGGCTTTCCGTGCTGGACTTCGGTCGCGCTGAAGAGGCGCCCCTCGAAGCGCGGCAGCAGGTCGGTGAGGCCGAGCGTGAGGCGCATCCGCTCGTGCTCGCCGCTGGAGGCGACGCAGCTCGGCAGGTCGATCGCGTCGAGCGCCTCGACCACCCCGGGCACGGGACGCAGGTCGCGCTTCCAGGCCGCGGTCACGCCGGCGCGGTAGCGATCGCCGAAGTCGTCGGGCGGCGGATGGCCGAGCTTGCGCCCGACGATCTCGAGGCACGAGGCCCACGACCGCCCCATGTACTCGGCGAGCGCCTGCTCGGGCGTCGTCGGGATACCGAGCTCGGTGATCAGGTCGGCCAGCACTACGTTCGCCGCCGGCTCGGTGTCCACCAGGACGCCGTCGCAGTCGAAGATCACGCTCTCGGCCACGGCGGGCACTGTAGGCGACGGCCGGTAGGCTGGCCGGCCAGCAAGCCGACCCCCGAAGCAAAGGACTCGCGATGGCGATCGACTTCGACGCGGTACGCGCCGGCCTCGAGCAGGCGATCCCGTTCAACAAGCACCTCGCCCTCGAGGTCGTCGCCGTCGCCGACGGCAGCGGCTCCGTTCGGCTGCCCGACGACCCGGCGCTGCTCAACCACGTCGGCTCCCAGCACGCGGGCGCGCTGTTCTCGGTCGCCGAGGCCGCATCGGGCGCCGCGTTCGTCGGCGCCTTCGCCGAGCGGATGGGCGAGATCACGCCGCTCGCCAAGTCCGCGAGCATCCAGTACCGCAAGCTCGCCAAGGGCCCGATCGTCGCCACCGGGACCCTCTCCAAGGACAAGGCCTCGCTGCTCGAGCGACTCGACGCCGACGGCCGCGTCGAGTTCACGATCGACGTCTCGCTCAGGGACGCCGACGACGTAGAGGTGGCCACGGTCACCGTCGACTGGCACGTCCGCAAGAACGGCTGAACTCGTACGGACGCCGGGCCACTTCCGGCGGCATGAGCGCCGTGATCGGCCCAGCTCGAGCCGGTCCTCTTCGACTATCCATGCCGGGCTGATACCGGCGGCAATGTCGCCGTAATCGGCCCAGTCTCGCGGCCGGCGCCCCGCGTCAGCGAAGCTGAGCGAGGTTCTTGGCGTGGATGTGGCGCTGGCGGGCGCTGTCGCGACCGTCCGGCAGCTTCGGCCGCTCGTCGCCGCGCTCCAGTGTGTCTAGATACTCGAGGTCCTCGTCGATCAGGCGCAGCGCGGCGGCACGGGACTGCGGTACGCCGTGGCCCGGGACCACCGCCTCGGCCTGCTCGACCAGCGGCGCAAGACGGGCGAGCGTGTCGCGGTAGGCGCCGATCGACCCGCCCGCAGAGATCCACGGGATCTCGACCGGACTGACGTAGTCGCCGGTGCAGAGCACGCCCAGCCAGGGCGCCCAGACCGCCATGCCGTCCGGGGTGTGGCCCTCGGCGGTGGCGAGCTGCAGCTCCTGATCGCCCAGCTCGAGCTGGCCGGGCACCGGCAGCGACTGGACCTCGCCGAGCGATAGCGGCCGCCCACGCTCGACGTAGTGCTCGGCGTCGGCGTCGCGCAGCTCGCGCTGGGCCTCTCCCGGCCGCTCGCGGATCCGCCGCATCGTGCCCTCCGACACGCCGAGCGCGAGCCCGGGAAACGCCAGCCGACCCAGCAGGTGGTCGAAGTCGCCGTGCGTGGCCAGCAGCGCGTTGGGCTCGAACCCTGACTGCGCCAGCACGCCGGGCAGCAGCTCGAGCTCGTCCGGGAAGTAGGGCGAGTCGATCAGCATCGCCTCGCCGCCCGCGCGCAGCGCGATCGCGTTGGTCTGCCAGAGCAGGCTGGTGACGACGATCGCGTCGCTGTGGACCGAGACGGCGCGCACCGCGCCCTCCCCTAGACCAGGCCGAGCAGCTTCGCCGCGTCGCGGAAGGTCTTGACTTCCTCGGTCGGCTTCTTCTGACCGGACTCGAGCTCGTAGCCGTGGCGGTTTACCCAGATGACCGGGACCTTCGACTTCAGGCACGGCTCGACGTCGGTCGGGTAGCCGGAGGCGATGTGGACCCAGTTCTTCTTGCGCTTCTCGATCCGCCGCGCGCACTCCTTGAAGTGGGCCGGGTCGGGCTTGTAGCTGCGGACCTGCTGGGCGGTCACGACGAGGTCGAAGTCACTGCGGAAGTGGCGCCGCGTCGCGCCGAGCAGCTTGTCGTCGATGTTCGACAGGATCCCGAGCTCGTACTTCTTCGCGAACCGCTCCAGCTGGGCGTTGGTCTCGCGGAACGGCTGCCAGCGCGGCACGCTGTCCGGCAGGAACTGCGCGCGCGAGGACTCGAGACCCCAGCCCAGCTCCTCGGCGACCTGGACCGCGGTCCGGCGCAGCACCTCGGCATACAGCTCGTAGGAGCCGCTCTGAATCTTGCGCTGGATCTCGATGAAGCGCGGCACCAGCACGTCGCGGTCGATCGTGAAGCCGTCGCGGTCGGCCTCCTTCTGGAACGCGTCGTAGACCCCCGTCTCCCAGTCGATCAGCGTGCCGTAGCAGTCAAAGGTGACGAACTGGATGTCCTTCGGTAACGGCACTGGCCCTCCTGAGGCTTGCTGCGGTGGGGAAGCGGCCGGGCATTCTATGTCGCGCGACCGCAGCGCGCTGGGCGCCTCCCCTGCTGTAGCCTGCCGCGCCGGCCGATGGACCTCCTCGAGTACCAGGGCAAGCAGCTCTTCGCCAGGCACGGCATCCCCGTTCCGCAGGGAAAGCCCGCCCAGACCGTCGACGAGGCGGTCGCCGCCGCCGAGGAGCTCGGCTATCCCGTCGTCGTCAAGGCGCAGGTGCTGGTCGGCGGCCGCGGCAAGGCCGGCGGCGTCAAGCTCGCCGCCGACCGCGGCGAGGTCGAGCAGCACGCCGGCGCGATCCTCGGCATGGACATCAAGGGCCACACCGTCCACGAGCTCTACATCGAGGCTGCGAGCGACATCGACGAGGAGTACTACGCCGCCTTCGTCTTCGACCGCTCCGCGAAGAAGCCGATGGCGATGTTCTCGAAGATGGGCGGGATGGACGTCGAGGCGGTCGCCGAGACCGACCCCGAGGCGATGCGCACGCTGCACGTCGACCCGCTGCTCGGCTTCCAGGACTTCCAGGGCCGCCGGCTCGCCTTCGAGGCCGGCATCCCCGCCGACGTGATCCGCCCGGTCGGCGCGCTGCTCGCGAAGCTCTACGAGGTCTTCGTCGCCGAGGACGCGATGCTCGTCGAGGTCAACCCGCTGCTGATCACGAAATCGCGCGAGGCCGTGGCGCTCGACGCGAAGGTGACGCTCGACGGCAACGCGCTCTTCCGCCACCCCTACGCCGCCGAGTTCGGCGACAAGGGCGCCGCCGACCCGCAGGAGAAGATGGCCAAGGAGCGCGGCCTGACCTACGTCAAGCTCGACGGCAACATCGGCATCCTCGGCAACGGGGCCGGCCTGGTGATGTCGACGCTCGACGTCGTCGCCCAGGCCGGCGGCCAGCCAGCCAACTTCCTCGACGCCGGCGGCGGGGCCAAGGCCGAGGAGATCACGAGCGCGGTCGAGGTGATCCTCTCCAACGAGAACGTCTCCGCCGTGCTGTTCAACATCTTCGGCGGCATCACCCGCTGCGACGAGGTGGCGAACGGCCTGGTCGAGGCGTTCAAGCAGGTCAACCCCGACGTCCCGTTCGTGGTCCGTCTCGACGGCACCAACGACGAGGAAGGCCGCCGGATCCTGCAGGAGGCCAACCTGTCTGGCCTGTACGTCGAGAAGACCATGCTCGAGGCCGCCGAGCGCGTCGTGGCTCTGGCCAAGGAAGGGGGAGCCAAGTGAGCATCCTCATCGACAAGGACACCAAGCTCTGCGTCTCGGGCATCACCGGGCGCGAGGGCACCTTCCACACGCTCAACAACAAGCGCTACGGCACGAACGTCGTCGCCGGCGTCACGCCCGGCAAGGCCGGGCAGGACGTCGAGGGCATCCCGGTGTTCAACACGTTCGCCAAGGCGGTCGAGGAGACCGGCGCCAACACCGCGATGGTGTTCGTGCCGCCGCGCTTCGCGGCCGACTCGATCCTCGAGGCCGAGGACGCCGGCATCGAGCTGATCGTGGCGATCACCGAGGGCATCCCCGCCCACGACGAGCTGCGCGTCTACAACCACCTGGCGCGCAATCCGGACGTGCGGCTCGTGGGGCCGAACTGCCCGGGCATCCTCTCGCCCGGCAAGGCCAACGTCGGCATCATCCCCGCCGCGTTCTTCAGCGAGGGCAACGTCGGCGTCGTCTCTCGCTCGGGCACGCTGACCTACCAGATCGGCAATGAGCTGGCCCAGCGCGGCTTCGGCAACTCGACGATCGTCGGCATCGGCGGCGACCCGGTGCCGGGGTCGAGCTTCATCGACGTCCTCGCCCGCTTCCAGGAGGACGACGAGACCGAGCTGATCGTGATGGCGGGCGAGATCGGCGGCTCGGCCGAGGAGGAGCCGGCCGAGTTCATCGCCGAGAACGTGACGAAGCCGGTGGTCGCCTACATCGCGGGCTTCACCGCCCCGCCGGGCAAGACCATGGGCCACGCCGGCGCGATCGTCTCCGGCTCCTCGGGCACCGCCGCGGCGAAGGCCGAGGCGCTCGAGTCCAAGG
>DATABV010000130.1:0-6508 GCA_036259395.1 Thermoleophilaceae bacterium
GACCGTGTAGCCGGGTGCGTCGGCGACCGCCTCGGCGACCGCGCGCGTGCCGGCGGCAAACGGCTCCAGCTCGAAGGCGCCCATCGGACCGTTCCAGAAGACCGTCCCGGCGTCCCTGACCTCGCGGGCATAGGCCTCGGCGGTCTGCGAGCCGACGTCGAGGCCCATCCAGCCATCCGGCACGTCGACGCCGTCGTGCTCGCGCCGGTCGGCGTCGGCCGCGAAGCGGTCGCCGAGCACGAGGTCCAGCGGCAGCAGCAGTCGCGCTCCGTCTCCGGCATCCGCCTTCTCGAGCGCCTTGCGCGCCAGCTCGACGCCCTCCTCCTCGACGAGCGAGTCGCCGGTCGGCCGGCCCTGGGCACGGAAGAAGCTGAAGCACATCGCCCCGCCGATCAGGACGCAGTCGGCGGTGTCGAGGAAGCGGTCGATCAGCGCGACCTTGTCCGACACCTTCGCCCCGCCGAGGACGACGCAGAGCGGGCGCTCGGGGCTCTCGACGATCCCGTCGAGCGTGTCGACCTCCCGCTCGAGCAGCAGCCCCGCGACGGCCGGCAGGTGCTCGGCGACGCCGGCGGTCGTGGCGTGGGCGCGGTGGGCGGCGCCGAAGGCGTCGTTGACGTAGAGGTCCGCGTAGGAGGCCAGCTCGCGCGCCAGCTCGGCGTCGTTGGCCTTCTCCCCCGGCTCCCAGCGCGTGTTCTCGAGCACGAGGATCGCTCCCGGTTCGAGCGCGTCGACTGCGCCCCGCACGTCGTCGCCGACCACGCCGGCCGCCTGCTCGACCGGAGCGTCGACGAGCTCGCGCAGGCGGTCCGACGCCGGCTTCAGCGACGTCTCCGGCTCTCGGTCCTTCGGTCTGCCGAGGTGCGAGCAGAGGATCGGCCGCGCGCCGCGGTCGAGCAGCAGCTCGATCGTCGGCAGGGCGGCCCTTATCCGCGCGTCGTCGGTGACCCGCCCGTCCTCGAGCGGGACGTTGAAGTCCACGCGAACGAGCACGCGCTCGCCGCCCTGGAGGTCCAGGTCGCGGACCGTGCGCTTGCTGAGCACTACGACTAGGCCGCAGCCGGCGCGCCGGCGAGCACGCGCTCCGCGAGATCAACCACGCGGTTCGAGTAGCCCCACTCGTTGTCGTACCAGGAGACGACCTTGACCATCCGGCCGTCGATCACCATCGTCAGCTTCGAGTCGAAGATCGACGAGAACGACGAGCGGACGATGTCGGTCGAGACGATCGGGTCCTCGGTGTACTGGAGGATCCCCTCGAGCGCGCCGCTGTCGGCTCGCTCGGCCACCGCCGCGTTGACCTCCTCGACCGAGGTGTCGCGCGACGCCTGGAAGACGAGGTCGACGACCGATCCGGTCGGCACGGGAGCCCGCACCGCGATGCCGTTCAGCTTCCCGTTGAGCTCGGGGATCACCAGGCCGATCGCCTTCGCGGCGCCGGTCGAGGTCGGGATCAGGTTGACGGCGGCGGCACGCGCACGACGCGGGTCCTTGTGCGGCGCGTCGAGCAGGCGCTGGTCGCCGGTGTAGGCGTGGATCGTGGTCATCACGCCGGACTCGATTCCGATCGCGTCGTGCAGGACGCTGGCGAACGGCGCGAGGCAGTTGGTCGTGCAGGAGGCGTTGGAAATCACGTCGTGCGACCCGGCGTCGTAGGCGTCGTCGTTGACGCCCAGCACGAGCGTCACGTCGGGCTCAGTCGCGGGGGCGGAGATGATCACCTTGCGCGCGCCGGCCGCGAGGTGCTTGGCGGCGTCGTCGCGCTTGGTGAAGAAGCCGGTCGACTCGACGACGACCTCGGCGCCGACGTCACCCCATGGAAGGTTCGCGGGATCGCGCTCCGCGAAGACGCGCAGCTGCTTGCCGTCGACGATCAGGCTGTCCTCGGTCGCCTCCACCGTGCCGGGGAACGGCCCCAGGATCGAGTCGTACTTGAGCAGGTTGGCGAGCGTCGCCGTGTCGGTGATGTCGTTCACGCCGACCCAGTCGATGTCCGCGCCACGCTCGTGAGCCGCTCGGAAGACGTTGCGGCCGATGCGGCCGAAGCCGTTGATTCCGGCCTTCAAGGCCATTCCAGGGGTCCTTTCCTTCGGAAGACGGGATCTCTGAATCTACCGGTCAGGCGGGGCGAGGCGGCTTGCCAGCGTCGCGGTGGACGACGTCGACGAGCAGGTCGTCGCGCTCGCCGTACTGGCGCGCCAGCCGCTCGGCGATGACGACCGAGCGGTGGCGGCCGCCGGTGCAGCCGATGCCGATTGCGAGGTGGGCCTTGCCCTCCTGCTCGTACTGCGGCAGCAAGTAGTCGAGCAGCGGGGTCAGGCGGTCGAAGAAGTCCTCGATGCCGTCGGAGGACTGAACGTACTCGCGCACAGGCGCGTCGAGCCCGGTCAGGTCACGCAGGTCGGCCTCGTAGTGCGGGTTCGGCAGGAAGCGCACGTCGAACAGCAGGTCGGCATCGCGCGGGGTGCCGTGCTTGAAGCCGTAGCTGATGAAGGTGACCGCGAGCTTGCCAACCTTGCCGCGCGGCAGCATCTTGTCGGCGACGACCTTTCGCAGTCGGGCGGCGCTCAGCTCGCTGGTGTCGATCGAGACGTCGGCCCGGTCGCGCAGCGGTCGCAGCAGATCCCACTCGGCGCCGATCGCGCTGGCCACCGAGCCGCCCGAGGCGACGCCGTCGGCCAGCGGATGGCGGCGGCGCGTCTCCTTGTAGCGGTTGACCAGCACGTCCTCGCTCGCCTCCAGGTAGAGGAGCCGGTAGGGGACGTCGCGCTCGGCGAGCTCGTCGAGTACCTGGACGAGCCCGTCGAAGTACGCCCCGCCCCGTACGTCGGACACGATCGCCGCCCGCTCGACCTTCGACCCCTCGTGCTGGAACAGCTCCGCGAGTCCCGCGATCATCTCCGGCGGCAGGTTGTCGACGCAGAAGTAGCCGGCGTCCTCGAACGTCGCCATCGCCTGGCTCTTGCCAGCTCCGGAGAGCCCGGTGACGATCACGAAGTCCTGCACGCATGGGTCTTTGTAGCGGTTGCGCTAGACCGACCCAGCTACTGTTCGCCCCGCGATGGCCGAGGGAGGGGATCCAGAGCAGCAGGAGAGGCCGGACGAGCAGCGACCCGCGGTGCCGCCACGGGAGCGTCGCGCGGTCGGCTATCTCGCCGCGGGCGGGGCGATCCTGCTCGCCGTGGTGACGATCGGCGTCGCGCTCGCGAGCCTGGGCGGCGACGGTAGCGGGAGCGCCGAGCCGTCCTCCGGCCCGGTCGCCCGCGACCGCGACGAGGTCCACGACCTGCTTCCCGAGGGCGGCACGTTCCCCGAGCCGGAGCGCGTCGGCAGCGTGCGCGAGGGCGCACGGTCGGCGGACTGCGAGCTCGAGAGCTTCGAGGCGAAGAGCAATCTGCACATCTCGAGCCCGGACGAGACCGTTCGCTACCGGTCCGACCCGCCGACATCGGGCAAGCACCATCCCGTGCCAGCCGAGGACAACGCCTATGCCGTATCGCCCGACGTCCGGCGGATCGTCCACACGCTCGAGCACGGCCGCGTCGTGATCTGGTTCGACGAGGACCTGCCTGCGAAGGCGCGCGCGAGCCTCAAGGCCTTCTATCGCGACGACTCCCACCACGTGCTGCTCGTCCCCGACACCACCGACATGCCGTACGCGGTCGCGGCGACCGCCTGGAACCGCGAGCCGGGCCGGTACGGCACCGGCCGCCTGCTCGGCTGCCGCGAGTACAGCGGCGACGTCTTCACCGCACTCGCCGCCTTCCGCGACCGCCACCGCGACCGCGGCCCGGAGTTGGTGCCTTAGTCGACGCGGTGCAGGTGTTGGTGGATCTCGCGGGCGACCTTGCCGGGTAGGCCGGGAACGCACTCGAGCTCCTCGCGGCTGGCGGCGAGGACGCGCTCGGGCGTGCCGAAGTGGTTGAGGATCGCGCGCTTGCGGGTCGGGCCGACGCCGGGGATGTCGTCGAGGACGGAGCGCGTCATCGCCTTGTCGCGACGCAGGCGGTGGTGCTCGATCGCGAAGCGGTGGGCCTCGTCGCGAACGCGCTGCAGCAGCTGCAGCGGGGCCCGGTCGTGGGGAAGCATGACCGGAGCGGAGCGGCCCGGCATGAAGACCTCCTCGACGCGCTTGGCGAGGCTGACGACCGTCGTGCCGAGCTCGCGCAGCTCCTGCAGCTCGGGCAGCCCGGCGGAGAGCTGGCCCTTGCCGCCGTCGATCACGATCAGGGCAGGCAGCGCGGCGAAGCTGGCGTCGTGCTGCTTCTCGTGCGGCGAGATCTCGCGTTGGGAGCGGAACTGGGCGACGCGGCGGCGCAGCACCTCGGACATCGCAGCGAAGTCGTCTTGGGCGGCGCCGCGGATCCGGAAGCGGCGATAGTCGGACTTCTTCGGCGCCCCGCCCTCGAAGACCACCATTGACGCGACCGTGTGGGTCTCGCCGAGGTTCGAGATGTCGAAGCACTCGATTCGCATCGGCAGCGCCGGCATGGCGAGCTCGCGCTGCAAGCCCTCGAGCGCCTCGATCCGGCGCGAGCGGCGGTGCTCGGAGCGCAGCCGGTCCTGGTCGAGTGCCAGGCGGGCGTTGCGCTGAGCGAGCTCGAAGATCCGCCGCTTGTCGCCGCGCTCGGCCGAGCGGACCTCGACCGGCGCGCCGCGCCGCTCGCCGAGCGCCTCGGCGAGCAGGGCGCAATCGGCACCGCCGCGCGGGACGATCACCTGCGGCGGGATCGACATCGAGCTGGCGTAGTACTGCAGGACGAACTCCTCGAGCACGTCGGCCTCGTCGCGCTCGCCGGCGTTCTCGAGGTAGAAGCTCTGGCGGTCGGCCAGCACGCCGTCGCGGACCTGGAAGACCTGTGCGTTGGCGTCGGCCTCCTCGACGGCGACGGCGATCGCGTCGAGCGTCCCGACCGACTCGTTGGCGATCCGCTGGCGCTCGAGCAGCGATCGCACGGCGCGCAGCCGGTTGCGGAAGTGCGCGGCCGCCTCGAACTCCTGGTCGGCGGCGGCGAGCCGCATGCTGCGCTCGAGGTCCTGCTCGATCTCGCGGTAACGGCCGGACAGGAAAGCGACGATCGCGTCGACGTTCTCGCGGTACTCCTCCTTCGACACGTAGCCGACGCAGGGCGCCTGGCAGCGCTTGATGAAGTAGTCGAGGCAAGGGCTGCCGGACTGGCGCCCCGGCTCTCGCCCCTCGCAGGTGCGGTGCTGGAAGACCTTGCCGAGCAGGTCGAGCGTCTCACGCACCCGCTTCGCGTTCGAGAAGGGTCCGAAGTAGGCGCGGTTGCGACGGTGCTTCTCACGTGTGAAGTAGACGCGCGGATAGTCCTCGTCGAGCGAGATTCCGATGTAGGGGTACGACTTGTCGTCGCGCAGGCGGACGTTGAAGCGCGGCCGGTGGCGCTTGATGAACTCCTGCTCGGCTAGCAGCGCCTCGGCCTCCGTCTCGGTCGCCATGAACTCGATCTCCGCGACCGAGGAGGTCATCTCGAGCGCCGAGCGGTTGCCCGGCTTGGAGAAGTGCGAGCCCACCCGCTTGCGGATCGACTTCGCCTTGCCGACGTAGACGACCGTGCCGCGCTCGTCCTTGAACAGGTAGACGCCCGGCGCGTCGGGCAGCGCGCGCCGCTGCTCGGCGACGCGCTCGGCACGGCTCAGCTCGACGGCATCGGGCATCCCGTCGAGGATAGGGCCGGTCAGCTGCGGCTAAGCGGTCGCGAAGCGCTTTGCGGACCGCTCGCGGTGCTTGGCGGCCTCAACCTCGCGGTCCTTCGGCGGGGCGCTGGTCACGAGGCCGTCGAGCAGGTTGCGGGTCGCCTCGGCGACCTCCTCGACGGCGCGATCGAAGACCTCCTGGTTGGCCTTCGACGGCTTCGTCGAGCCGCTGACTTTGCGGACGTACTGCAGTGCGGCGTCGCGGATCTCCTCCTCGCTGGCGGGGGGCGCGAAGTTGTGCAGGGTTCGGATGTTTCGACACATGCGGTCAAGCGTAGAGCAGCCCCTATCGTGGAGATCGTGCATGGGGAGCGTTTGCGGCTGTGGGCTCTGGCGATCACAGCCGTGGCGATTCTGCTGATAGCCGCCGCGCCGGCTCAGGCCGCCGCGCCGCGCGACGGCTGGGGCTTCGCGATCGCCGACGACGACTGGGAGTGGGACGACCCGGGGCATCTTCCCTCGCTCGGCGACGGCTTCGCCCGTCTCGCGCCGAAGGCCTTCAGGTTCCAGATGATCTGGAACGCGGTCGACTACTCCTGGCACATGGAGCGGGCGCGCGCGCTGATCGCCCGCGCGCGCCAGCAGGACGTCGAGCAGATCGTCGTCACCTTCAAGAAGAGCGTCGAGCCGGACGTGGATCCGGTCTGCGGCCCGCAGCCGCCAGCCGAGTGCTATGCCGCCCACGTCGGCGAGGCGGTGCGGCAGCTCGCCAGCGAGGTCGACGTCTGGGGCCCGGCGAACGAGCCGAACCTCGGCGAGACGTGGCTGCCAGGAGTCCCCGGCGCCCAGC
>DATABV010000131.1:0-5873 GCA_036259395.1 Thermoleophilaceae bacterium
CTTCGACCCCGAGGGGATCACCGGCAACCAGGAGATCCCGTTCGCGAAGTCGCTGCCCGACTACATCATGCGCTGGCTCGCCTCGCGCTTCCTCGACGTCGACGTCCAGGAGGAGCTCGGGATCATGACCGCGGAGGTCAAGGCGCGCAAGGCGGCCGAGGAGGCCGCGCTGCGCGGCGACACCGCGGGCCCGCCCAACGGCAACGGCTCGAACGGGCACGGCAACGGGAACGGCAGCTCCGGCGACGGCGCCCCGTCCGCGAGCGCTCCCGCCCCAGCCGCCGCGGCGTTGACCGACGAGCCGCCGGTCGCCGCTCCGGCCAAGATCACCGGCCTCGACCTCGGTCCCGCATGCTCCCAGTGCGGCGGCATGATGCAGCGCACCGGCACTTGCTACACGTGCTCGAGCTGCGGCAACAACACCGGCTGCGGCTGAGCCGGCGCTAGGCGCCGCCGATGGTGGCGGCGCTGGAAACCGAGCGGCTGGTCGGCGAGCCGGCGTCCGCGGAGCATCGCGACTTCGTCGCGGAGCTCTTCGGGGAGCCGGAGGTCGCGCGCTGGATCTGGCCCGAGGGGCGCGAGGGATCCGACGGCGCGGGACCGAGGACGCCGGCGCAGGCGGAGGAGCTGCTTCAGAGGTTCCTCGCCGACTGGGACAGCTGTGGGTTCGGTTGGTGGTTCCTGCGCGAGCGCGCCGGCGGGCGGCTCGTCGGCGACGTCGTCCTCCAGCGAGCCGAGGTCGAGGGCGAGCAGGTGGTCGAGGTCGGCTGGATGATGCTGCCGGCCTTCTGCGGACGGGCTACGCGACCGAGGCCGCGCGGGCGGCGCTCGCGCACGGCTTCGGACCGGCCGGCCTGGACGAGGTGGTCGCCTTCACGCTGCCGCACAACATCGCGTCACGCCGGGTGATGGAGAAGCTTGGGATGTCCTACGACCGCGACTTCACCCGCGCCGGCCTCCCCCACGTCCTCTACCGCCTCGAGCGTCCCCGCCGCTGACCGCCACGCTCGATGATGGTTTGTGACGTCCAGACGATGCCAACCCCTCAGCGGGTCGGGCTCACGGCGCCGCGACGCCGCCGATGTGGCCTTGTGACGTCAGGGCGATGCGAATCCTTCAGCGGGCGACGAGCGTCACGGCGCGGCGACGCGCTCGATGAGCTCGACCACGAGCGAACGGAGGTCGGACTCGTCGCTGCCGGTGGCGACGTGGTCGAGCAGGAGTCCGTCGAGTGCGGCGCAGAGCAAGTGGGCGCGGCGCTCCGGGTCCGGAGCGCCGAGCAGCTCGAGTCCGTGCTCGAGGAAGTCGCGATAGGCGGCGTCCCAGCGCTCGGCGGCCGGGCGCAGGTCGGGGCGGCGGGCGGACTCGAGGTAGAGCTCGTACTGGGCGAGCAGGGTGACGCGGTCGCCGGCCCAGACCTCGATGACGACGTCGGCGAGCCGCTCCGGCAGGAGGTCGGGGCCGACGTCGAGCGCGCCGCGCTCCGACTCGACGCGCAGGCGCTCGGCCTCGCGGTCGGCGACATGCTCGAGCGCACGGGCGACCATGTCGTGCTTGGACTTGAAGTAGTAGGTGGTCGAGCCGAGCGGGACGCCGGCCTCGGCGGCAACCGCGCGGTGGTCGACGGCGGCGATGCCGCCGCGCCCGATCACGCGCACCGTCGCGTCGAGCAGCGCCCGACGGCGCGCAGCACCGCGGGTCGGCGGCGCGGGCTCGGCGGAGCCCGTCGGCGCCCGATCAGTGGGCGCCGGAGAGGTTGAGCCCGATGACACCGACGATCACCGCCCCAATGCTGAGGACCTTGACGAGCCCCATCGGCTCCCCCCAGGCGGCGACGCCGATCACGGCGACCATCGCCGTCCCGACCCCGGCCCAGATCGCATAGGTCAGGCCGATGTCGATGTGCTTGAGCACCAGGGCGAGCAGGTAGACCGACACCCCGTAGGCGGCGAGCATGCCGACAGAAGGGACGAGCTTCGACATCCCGTCGGAGAGCCGCAGCAGGACGGTCCCGAGCACCTCCGAGACGATGGCGAGCGCGAGCAGGACTGCGGGAGACATCGGATCACTTCCTCAGTAGTACAGGAGTACATGTACGACTGTACACCTTTGACGCCCGCGGCGTCTAGGAGCGATCGCGCCGGCGCGGCGGGCGGACGTTGCTGCCGCCCATCAGGTTGAAGCTGCGAATCCGGATCACCGGCGCGTCCGGCGACGGCGGCGGATCGTCAGGCGGCCTGATGCTGTCGCCACCCATCAGCGAGAAGCCGGTCCGCTCGACGTGGACGCCCGGCGGGACGCGGATCGTCGACCCGCCCATCAGCGAGAAGATCCGCAGCGTCAGCTCACCGCCCTCGATCGTCGCCCGCGAGAGGTCGAGGTCAACGCCGCCCATCACGTTGACGATCGTGCAGCGGTCGGCGAGCCGGATCGGTCCGTGGATCGAGTCGCCGCCCATGATCCCGACGAAGGTGCGGCGCGTCTTGGCCGGCACCGCCGAGGTCCGCGCCGGCGCGGCCGGGAGGTCTGCCACCACCCGCTCGAGCTCGCCGCGCACGGTCGCCGCGTAGGCGGCCTCGGTGCGATCGGCGAGCTCCTCGAGCGTCAACCGTCCCTCGGCCGCGGCGCCCTTGAGCCGATCGACGGCCTGCTCGCGCTCGGCGTCCGACGCGCGGACGCTCGCCTCGGTGGGATCCTCCGGCTCCACGCCGCGTGACGCTAGCGCCTCTCGCGGGCACCCGGCTGCCCGCCCGTCGAGACCGCACAATCGACCATCTAGGGTTCGGGGTCTCATGTCCGACACCACCAAGCTCACCGCCGCCGCCCACGCCCACCTGACCGAGGAGATCGAGCGCCTCGAAGGGGAGGGCCGCCGCGCGATCGCCGCGCGGATCAAGACCGCGCGCGAGTGGGGCGACCTCAAGGAGAACGCCGAGTACCACGCGGCCAAGGAGGAGGCCGCGATGCTCGAGGCCAAGATCGCCGGCCTGCGCGACCAGCTCCGCTCGGCCGAGATCGTCGAGACGGCCGCCGGCGACGTCGCCGGCATGGGGACGACCGTCACTTACAAGGACGAGAAGAGCGGCAAGGAGCTCAGCCACAAGCTCGTTCCGAAGGTCGAGGCGGACCCCAGTGCCGGCCTGATCTCGATCGACTCACCCGTCGGCAAGGCGCTCGCCGGCGCCAAGGTCGGCGACGCCGCGACGCTCGAGACGCCCTCCGGCATGCGCACGATGCGCGTTCTCGCCGTCGACCACTCCTAGCTGCGCTACGCCGCCGCGCGCGGCGCGAGCGCCGGGTCGTGCTCGTTGGCGCGGAAGAACTCGACCATCGGGCCCGCGTAGCTGGCGAAGGGCGGCGGGGCGAGGCCGTGCGGGGTCAGCAGATCGATGGCGCGGCGCGTGTCGAAGGTGACCGCGTGGTTGAGGTAGGCGATCGACTCCGCTGGCGTGTCGGAGAAGAGCTTGCGGATCGGCTTGAAGCGCAGGCCGCCCTGGGCCAGCGCCGGCGGGATCTTGCCGCGCGGGGCCCGGCCGGCGTACTGCTGCGACAGCAGCTCGACGAGCTCGCGCGTGGTGACGGGGCTGGGATCGACGAGGTGGAGGGTCTCGCCGACCGTCGCCGGATCGACGCCGGCGACGGCGATCGCGTCGACGACGAAGTCGAGCGGGACGACGTTGAAGGTGGCGTCCGAGGCGCCGATCTGGACCGGCGGCCGCCCCTGGCGCGCCGCCTGGGCGATCGCGCGCAGCAGGTAGTACGGCCCGTCGAACTTCTGCGTCTCCCCCGTGCGCGAGTCGCCGACCACGATCGCCGGGCGCAGGATCGTCGTCGGTATCCGATCGAGCAGCTGACGGACCCAGACCTCGGCCTGGAACTTCGTCGACTCGTAATGGTTCTTGAACTGCTGGCCCATCAGCAGCTCGTGCTCGTAGACGACGCCCCGGCGCTTGCCGGCGACGTACGCCGTGCTGATGTAGACGAGCCGCTCTAGCTTCTTCGCCGCGAGGCAGAGCTCGAGCACGTTGCCGGTGCCGTCGACGTTGACGCGCTGGGCGAGCTCGATCGGCACCGCGAGGTCGTAGATCGCCGCGAGGTGGTAGACGCGACGGACATCGCTCGCAAGGCGCGCGTACTCGGCATCATCGAGTCCCAGGCGCCGGTCGGCGATGTCGCCCGCCACGATCTCGATGCGAGCCGGATCGATCTCCGCGGCGGCGGCGCGCGCCGCGTCGAGCATCCGCGGCTCGACGAGCGCGACGATTCGCGCGCGGCGATCCTGCTCGAGCAGCTTGCGGACGAGACGGCGGCCGATGAAGCCTGGGAAACCGGTGATCAGCGAGGAGGGCATGCGGCGGAACGCTAAGGCTCGGGCGCCGATCGCGCTGTGCGATCGCTCCGGACGCGCGCCGGCCTGCCGGTAGGGTCGGCTCCGATGCCCGCCGCGACGATCCCCGCTCCACCCGAGATCCCCGGGGCCGAGCAGCGCAGCGTGACGATCGACACGCACGACGTCGGTCCGCTCGGCATCCACCTGTACGACGCCGGCGACGGCCCGCCGGTGCTGCTGCTCCACGGCTGGCCGCAGGACGCCGCCTGCTGGCGGCACGTGATCCCGCGCCTCGCCGACCGCCACCGGCTGATCGCCCCGGACCTGCGCGGGTTCGGCCGCAGCGACGCGCCGGACAGCGGCTACGACGGCATGACCTTCGGCGCCGACGCGATCGCGCTGCTCGACGCGCTCGAGATCGAGCGCGCCCACGTGATCGGCCACGACTGGGGCGGCTTCGCGGCGTTCGCGGCCGGTATCGCGGCGCCATCGCGGATCGCCAGCATGGTCGTCCTCAACACCATCCCCCCGTGGGTCGAGCCGTCGCCGCGGCTGGTGCTCGAGCTGTGGCGCACCTCCTACGCGTTCGCGCTCGCGGCCTTCGGCGAGCGGATCGTCCGCGGCAGGCCCGACGTGATCGCGCGCATGCTGCGCGCCGACCGCGTCCACGACGGCATCACGCGCGCCGACGCCGAGGCCTATGCGGCGCGTTTGCAGCGGCCGGAGAGCGCGCGCGCCACCGCGCTGCTCTACCGCAGCTACACGCGCTCGTTCAAGGCGGTGATGGTCGAGCGGCGCTTCAAGGACTTGCGACTCAGCGTCCCGACCCGCTTCCTGTTCGGCACCAACGACATGGCGGTCCCGCGCCAGCTGCTCAACGGGGTCGAGCGCCACTGCGACGACCTCGTCGTCGAATACGTCGCGGACTCCGGGCACTTCATCCAGGAGGAGAAGCCGGGCCTGGTGGCCGAGCAGGCGGCTGAGCTGTTCGCGCGCTACCCAGCCTGAGTGCCGGTCGCCTTTACCAACTCCTAACCCGCCGCTGGGCCCTGGCTGGACGGTCCGCGGGCATGGTCGTGGAAGAGCCCACGACTGAGAGGTGATCGAGATGAGAAGCATCGGAGCAGCGATAGCCCTGGCCGCCCTGTTGACCGCCGGCCTGGCGGCGCTGGCGAACGCCGCCACGACGAGCCAGAGCCCGCCGCTGCGCGAGTTCGAGGGTCGCGTAGTGTCGATCGACCGCGGCGCCCGAACCTTCCGGCTGCATGACAGCGAGCGCGGCACGAAGCGCATCAAGGTCACGCGCGGCACCCGCTACGAGCGCGTCGCCGGACTGGCCGGGCTGAAGGTCGGCCAGCGCTTCATCGAGGTCAAGACACGGCGCAAGGTCCGCGGCGCCTGGATCGCGATCGAGGTCGAGCGGTCCGGCGGCGGCGGCGAGCACGGCGGCCGCGACGACGATGACGACGACCGCGACGACGACAGCGGTCGCGGTCGCGGCGGCGACGACTGAGCGGTCCCCTGGCGGGGGTAGGGTGGCTCC
>DATABV010000132.1:0-3171 GCA_036259395.1 Thermoleophilaceae bacterium
GACGTCGTACCAGAGGTAGGTGTAGTCGGGGATCGCCTTGCTCTGGACCATGAAGTCGATCCGCTGCTCCCAGTCGGCCCAGTCGTCGTAGCGCGGCGGGATTCCGACGCGCGGGAAGGCGCGGAAGATCGGCGTCCGCGACGACAGCAGGCCGGTCGCGTCGGCCCGCCAGAAGGGCGAGTTCGCCGACAGCGCGAGCAGGATCGGCAGGTGGACGCGCATCCCGTTGGCGATGTGGATCGCCTTGTCGGGGTCGTCGACGCCGACGTGGACGTGGATGCCGAAGATCAGCTCCTGGCGCGCGACCCACTGCAGACCGGCGACCAGCTCGCGGTAGCGCGGCCGCGAGACGATCCGCTGGTCCTCCCACATCGCGAACGGATGGGTCCCGGCGGCTCCGATCGCCAGCCCCCGCTCGGCGGCTGCGCCCATCACGAGTCGGCGCAGCGCGTCGAGCTGGCGACCGGCGGCGGCCGTGTCGGCGCACGGGGTCGTCGCGACCTCGCAGACCGACTCCATCAGCTCCGGCTTGACCTCGCCCTCGGCGTCGTGGCCCTCGAGGTCCGTCAGCAGCCCCTCGATCGAGTTCGCCAGATCGAGCGTCTCCGCATCGACGATCATCAGCTCCTCCTCGACACCGACGGTGTAGGAGGGCCCGGTGAACCGGTGCTCCACGAGCGAAGGGTATCCGCCCCGGCGGCCCCGCAAACCCCGCTGGGCAGGGGTAACCTGGGGGTTTCACGCAATCCTGAGGAGGCAACACCCCGAATGAGCCTCGGCTACGACGGCAAGCTCTACATCCTCGCGTTCGACCACCGCGGGTCCTTCCAGAAGAAGATGTTCGGCATCGAGGGCGACCCCACGCCCGAGCAGACGGCGACGATCGCCGACGCGAAGCACCTGATCTTCGAGGGGATGGCGAAGGCCGCCGACCGCGGCGCCGACCCCCACGCCTCCGGCGCGCTCGTCGACGAGCAGTTCGGCGGCGACATCCCGCGCGACGCAAAGGCGCGCGGCCTGAAGCTGGCGATGCCGGTCGAGGCAAGCGGTCGCAATGACTTCGAGTTCGAGTACGGCGACGCGTTCGGCGAGCACATCCTGAAGTTCGACCCCGACTTCTCGAAGGTCCTCGTGCGGCTCAACCCCGACGGCGACGCCGAGATGAACGAGACCCAGCTCGGCAAGCTCAAGCGCCTCTCGGACTGGCTCAAGCAGAACGACCGCAAGTTCCTCTTCGAGCTGCTCGTGCCGGCCGAGCCGGCCCAGCTCGAGTCGGTCGGCGGCGACACCGACCGCTACGACGCCGAGCTGCGGCCGGACCTGATGCGCCGGGCGATCGAGCAGATCCAGGACGCCGGCATCGACGTCGACATCTGGAAGATCGAGGGCGTCGACGAGCAGGCCGACTGCGAGATGCTCGCCGAGGTGACCCGCCGCGACGGCCGCGACGGCGTCGTCTGCGTGCTGCTCGGCCGCGGCGCGAGCGACGCGAAGGTCGACCACTGGCTGCGCCAGGCGGCTCCGGTCGACGGCTTCGTCGGCTTCGCGATCGGGCGCTCGATCTGGTGGGACGCCCTCAAGGGCTTCCTCGACGGGTCGATCGCTCGCGAGGACGCCTCGGACCAGATCGCGTCGAACTACCTGCGCTTCGTCGAGGTCTACGAGGGCGCGGAGCAGGGCGCACACGTCTAGGGTTCCTGCGATGCGCATGCGCCAGTCGCTTCATCAGTTCGAGGCGGCCTTCCGCGAGGAGGCCGCCGATTCGGTCGCGCGCCGGGAGCGCCTGCGCCGCGAGGCGGCGCAGCGTTCGCGGGCGCGCCGCGTCGAGCGGGTGCACAAGCACGGCACGCTGCGCTTCATCGGACTGATCGCGACGATCCTGCTCACGACGGCGATCGTCACCTGGGCGATGTTCCAGGTGCTGGCCTCCGTAGCCGGCTGAACCGCTAGTCTCCCCGCCGCCTTGGCACGCCGAGCACTCAAACCGCAGCTGAACCAGATCCGCACGTGGGTGCGGCAGGGGCGCACCGACGCCTGGATCGCCCACCAGCTCGAGGTGTCCGTCAAGGACGTGACGAACTTCAAGTCGGAGCACGACCTCGAGGCCGGCGAGACCGAGGGCGTCGAGACCGACCTCTTCGGCCCGCGCGTCGACGAGGAGGAGATCGACCTGCGCGCCGAGGACGAGGCACTGGTCGCCGCCGCGCTCGAGGAGGAGGCCTCGCGCCAGTCCGAGCAGGAGGACGAGGAGGAGCCCACCGACGAGGAGGGCGAGGCGCGCGAGGGCGAGGAGAGCGAGGAGAGCAGGTCACGCCGCCGGCGCGGGCGCCGCGGCGGCCGCGGGCGCAAGCGCGGCGGTCGCAAGAAGGCGCTCGAGGGCACCTTCGACCACGGCGAGGACGGCTACGGCCTCTGGCTCGACCCCGCGATCCAGGACGACCCGCTCTACGCCGAGCACTGGGCCGGTCACCGCCCGGTCACCGTCACGGTCGAGGCCGAGCGGATCGTGATTGAGCGCCTCACCGTCTCCTCCGACGGCGAATAGCCCTCCCGGCTAGTCCTCGTCTGCGAAGCGCTGCATCCGGCCCCCGGCGAAGTCGGCGGCCTGCTGCGCGTAGCGGGCGAACGCAGCGTCGATCGCCCAGCTCGAGTCGGTTCCCTGCGCGTACCGCTGCGCGACCTCGGAGGCCCAGTCGGTCCCCTCGCCGTACAGATCGGCCAGCTCGGTGATCTGAAAGACGCCGCCGAGCCGCTTGCGCAGCTCCGCCAGCACCGCGTCCGAGGCGTCCGCCAGGTCCGGGTCGCCGATCACCCGGCTCTGCCCCATGCGCCACTGATCGAGCGCCAGATCGACTGGATACGACACAGCCGGCGAGGTTAGCGACGCGGCGGGTTCTCTATTACGAACGCTCGCTCGTCGCTGCGCGTCATGCCCAGCTTGCGCGCCTCGAGCTCAAGCGTGTCCGGGTTCTTGAGCAGCGCCGCGCGCTGCTTGAGCCGCTTGTTCTCGGCCTCGAGGTGGGACAGCTCCTCGCTCTGAGCCGAGGCCGTCCGCGAGGACTCCCACCAGTGCTTGGCGGGAGACACGTACATCAGCAGGATCGCGCCGAGCAGTGCCAGCAGCGCGACCCGGCTGAGCCGGTCCCAGCGGATCCCGCTCGTCCTTATTCC
>DATABV010000133.1:0-5815 GCA_036259395.1 Thermoleophilaceae bacterium
AGCCGCTGCAGCACCTCGTCCGCCAGAGACAGGTAGTCGGCCCCGAGGTCGGGGCGGTGGTCGACGATCGAGATCGCGCGCTCGGCCGACTCGGCGTAGGCGACCGACCGCCGGATCGGGGTGTCGAAGATCTTGTCGCCGTAGCCGTCGCGCAGCTGCTCGAGCGCCTCGCGGGCGTGGACGGTGCGCATGTCGGCGATGTTCAGGACCGCTCCGAGCCACTGCAGGTCCGGGCTCACGCCACGCGCCGCCTCGACGACCTCGAGCGCCTGCTCGACGCCCTGCAGCGAGAAGTACTCGGCCTCGGTCGAGATCAGCGCGTGGTCGGCCGCCACCAGCGCGTTGACCGTCAGCAGCCCGAGCGATGGCGGGCAGTCGATCAGGATCAGGTCGTAGTCGTCGCCGACCGTCGCGAGCGCACGCCGCAGCACCATCTCGCGGCCGATCTTGCCGCTCAGCAGCAGCTCCGCCTCGGCGAGGTGGACGCTCGCCGGCAGCACGTCGGAGTGGATCGCCGCGGCGGCCTCCGCCTTGCCGGCCAGCACGTCGGCCAGCGTCGGCTCGGGCTCGTCGCCAACCGCGAAGTAGTCGGTCAGGTTGCCTTGCGGGTCCATGTCGACCGCGAGCACGCGCAGGTCGATGCGCCGGAAGACGTCGACGAGCGTGCGCGTCGTCGTCGTCTTCCCGGTGCCCCCCTTCTGCGACAGGACGGTGATCGTGGTCGCCATCGCGCCGACGATACAGACGGCATGCGTCGCCGCGTGCGCCGGTCGACACAGGTCGCACAGGCGAACCGCTTCCCCCTCCCGACAGCCCCGCAACGCTAAGATTTCGCCTCCTGACTCACGCGTGCCTGCTGGGAGATACGCGCGAACCCGGAGGAAGGACAGATGTCGCATCCCGTCTACCCGCCGGGCGGCAGGGGAATCGCTCCCTCGTCAGCCAGTGGGCTACATGACCATCGGTACGAGCACGACGCCTGCGGCGTCGGCTTCGTCGCGCGCCTGCACGCGCCGGCCTCGCACGAGGTCGTCGAGCGGGCGCTCGAGGTCCTCAACCGGATGGAGCATCGCGGGGCCGAGGGGGCCGACCCCGAGACGGGCGACGGCGCCGGCATCCTGATCCAGGTCCCCGACGCGTTCCTGCGCGCCGAGGTCGACTTCGAGCTGCCGCCCCCTGGGCGCTACGGCGTGGCGATGTGCTTCCTGCCCCCTCGCGCCGAGGACCGCCCGGCGGCCGTGCGGGCGCTCGAGCAGGCGGTCGAGGCGCAGGGCCTCTGGGTGCTCGGCTGGCGCGACGTGCCGGTCGATCCCGACGCCTGCGGCCGGACCGCGGCGAAGTGCGCGCCGTACACCGCCCAGCTGTTCATCGGCGCGCCCGACGGCGTCGCCGACCAGGACGCGCTCGAGCGCAGGCTCTACGTCGCGCGCCGCGCCGCCGAGGACGCCGAGGTGCTCGGCTTCTCGATCACCAGCTGCTCGTCGCGAACCGTGGTCTACAAGGGGATGCTGATCGCGCCGCAGCTGCCGCGCTACTTCCCGGACCTCCAGGACGAGCGCGTCGCCAGCCGCCTGGCGCTCGTCCACTCGCGCTTCTCGACCAACACCTTCCCGAGCTGGGAGCTGGCGCACCCGTACCGCATGCTCGCTCACAACGGCGAGATCAACACCGTGCGCGGCAACCGCAACTGGATGCGCGCGCGCGAGTCGCAGCTGTCTTCGGAGCTGTTCGGCGACGCCCTGTCCGACCTCGGCCCGCTGCTCGACGACCGGATGTCGGACTCGGCCTCGCTCGACGCGGCCTTCGAGCTGTTGACGCTCGGCGGGCGCTCGATGGCCCACGCGATGTCGATGCTGATCCCTGAGGCCTACCAGGGCCGCGGCGAGTTGCCGCCCGAGGTCAACGACTTCTTCGCCTACCACGACTCGCTGATCGAGCCGTGGGACGGCCCGGCGGCGGTCGCGTTCACCGACGGCCGCGCGATCGGCGCGACGCTCGACCGCAACGGGCTGCGTCCGGGCCGCTGGCTGCACACCCGCGACGGCTGGGTCGTCTTCGCCTCCGAGACGGGGGTGCTGCCGGTGCCGGAGGAGGATGTCGTCGGCAAGGGCCGCCTACACCCCGGCAAGCTGTTCCTGGTCGACCTCGAGGGCGAGCGCGTCGTGCCCGACGCCGAGCTCAAGAGCGACCTCGCGGCGCGCCAGCCCTACGGCGAGTGGCTCTCCGAGCGCGTCGTGCGGATCGGCGACCTGCCAGACAAGAGCCCGCGCGTCCCGCGCGTCGAGCCGCTGCGCGCGCGCCAGCTCGCGTTCGGCTGGAGCCAGGAGGACCTGCGTGTGCTGCTCGAGCCGATGGCGCGCGACGGCATGGAGCCGACCGGCTCGATGGGCAACGACACCGCGCTCGCGGTCCTCTCAGACAACCGCCCGCCGCTGTTCTCCTACTTCAAGCAGCTGTTCGCCCAGGTCACCAACCCGGCGATCGACCCGATCCGCGAGTCGATCGTGATGAGCCTGCAGGCCTGCGTCGGCCCCGAGATCAACCTGCTCGGCGAGACGCCCGACCACTGCCACCAGCTCGTGATGCCGCAGCCGATCCTGCGCAACTCCGAGCTCGAGAAGCTGCGTCAGGTCGACCACGCCGTCTTCCAGGCGCGCTCGATCGACATCACCTGGCCGGTCCGCGACGGCGTCTCGGGACTCGAGCGGCGGCTCGAGGAGATCTGCGCCCAGGCGGCCGAGCTGGTCGAGGACGGCGTGACGATCCTGATCCTCTCCGACCGCAACCTCGGCCGCGAGCGCGCGGCGATTCCGTCGCTGCTGGCAACCGCGGCCGTCCACCACCACCTTGTGCGCGCGGCGACGCGGCTGCGCTGCGGCCTCGTCGTCGAGACCGGCGAGGCGCGCGAGGTCCACCACATCGCATGCCTGACCGGCTACGGCGCGGCGGCGGTCAATCCCTACCTGCTGTTCGAGTCGCTCGGCCAGGTCCACCACACCGGCCGCCTGCCGGAGGACATGACGCTCGAGCAGGCCGAGGCGAACGTCGTCAAGGCGATCGGCAAGGGTCTGCTGAAGGTGCTCTCGAAGATGGGCATCTCGACGATGCGCTCCTACACCGGCGCGCAGATCTTCGAGGCGATCGGGCTCGACGAGGAGATGGTCGACCGTCACTTCAGCGGCACGCCGTCGCGGATCGGCGGCGTCGGCTTCGACGTGCTTGCCGGCGAGGCGCTCGACCGCCACCGGCGCGCCTACCCCGCCGCGGCATCGGACCTGCTGCCGTCCGGGGGCGTCTACGCCTGGCGCCGCGACGGCGAGTTCCACGGTTGGAACCCCGAGACGATCGCCAACCTCCAGCACGCTGCGCGCGGCGAGGGCGGCCCAGAGTCCTACGAGCGCTTCAAGACCTACGTCAACGAGGTCGCGGCCAAGAACTCGACGATCCGCGGCCTGCTCGACTTCAACGACGACGTCGAGCCGGTGCCGCTCGACGAGGTCGAGCCGGCGAGCGAGATCGTCAAGCGGTTCAAGAGCGGTGGGATGAGCCTCGGCGCGCTCTCGCCCGAGGCCCACGAGGGACTCGCGGTCGCTATGAACCGGCTCGGCGGCAAGTCGAACACCGGCGAGGGCGGCGAGGACCGCGCCCGCTTCGGCGACGAGCGGCGCTCGTCGATCAAGCAGGTCGCCTCCGGCCGCTTCGGCGTGACGATCGAGTACCTCGTCAACGCCGACGAGATCCAGATCAAGGTCGCCCAGGGCGCCAAGCCCGGCGAGGGCGGGCAGCTGCCCGGCCACAAGGTCGACTCCTACATCGCCGGACTGCGCCACTCGACGCCGGGCGTGACGCTGATCTCGCCGCCGCCGCACCACGACATCTACTCGATCGAGGACCTCAAGCAGCTGATCTACGACCTGCGCTGCGCGAACCCGAAGGCGCGCGTCTCGGTCAAGCTGGTCTCGGAGGTCGGCGTCGGCACGGTCGCCGCCGGCGTCGCGAAGGCGAACGCCGACCACGTCGTGATCGCCGGGCACGACGGCGGGACCGGCGCGTCGCCGCAGTCGTCGATCCAGCACGCCGGCATCCCGTGGGAGATCGGGCTGGCCGAGACGCAGCAGACGCTGCTGCGCAACGACCTGCGCTCGCGGATCGTCGTCGAGACCGACGGCCAGATGCGGACCGGCCGCGACGTGATGGTCGCGGCGCTGCTCGGCGCCGACGAGTACGGCTTCTCGACGGCTCCGCTGATCGCGCTCGGCTGCGTGATGATGCGCGTCTGCCACCTCAACACCTGTCCGGTCGGGGTCGCGACCCAGGACCCCGCGCTGCGCGCGCGCTTCGCCGGCGAGCCCGACCACGTCGTCAACTACCTCGTGATGGTCGCCGAGGAGGTGCGCGAGCTGCTCGCGTCGCTCGGCCTGCGCAGCCTCGACGAGGCGATCGGCCGCACCGACCTGCTCGTGCCCGACGACAAGGTCGACCACTGGAAGGCCCGTGGAGTCGATCTGCGCGCGCTGCTCGTGGTGCCGGAAGAGGCCGAGGACGGGCGTCCCCGTCACAACACCGATCCGCCGCCGCCGGTGCTCGACGACGCGCTCGACCACGACCTGATCGCCGCCTGCGCGCCCGCGATCGAGCGCGGCGAGCAGGTCCGGCTCGAGCGCACGATCCGCAACGAGAACCGCACAGTCGGCGGGCTGCTTTCGAACGCGATCGCGCGGGCGCGCGGCGCGAACGGGTTGCCCGACGGCACGGTCGAGATCGCGCTGCGCGGCTCGGCCGGCCAGAGCTTCGGCGCCTGGCTGGCGCCCGGCGTCACGCTGACGCTCGACGGCGACGCCAACGACTACGTCGGCAAGGGCCTGTCGGGCGGGACGGTCGTCGTCCGCCCGGCCTGCGAGGCGAGCTTCACGGCCGAGGCGAACGTGATCGTCGGCAACACCGTCCTCTACGGCGCGACCGCCGGGAAGGCCTTCTTCCGCGGCCTGGCCGGAGAGCGCTTCGCGGTCCGCAACTCCGGTGCCAGCGCTGTCGTCGAGGGCGTCGGCGACCACGGCTGCGAGTACATGACCGGTGGCCGCGTCGTCGTGATCGGCCCGACCGGGCTCAACTTCGCCGCCGGCATGAGCGGCGGCGTCGCCTACGTGCTCGACGCCGACGGCGGCTTCGCCGGGCGCTGCAACATGGAGCTCGTCGACCTCGAGGCGCCGGCGCCCGACGACCTCGAGGAAGTGCGCGCGCTGCTGGCCGAGCACGCCGAGCGGACGGGGTCGCCGGTCGCCCACGGGCTGCTCGAGGGCTGGGACGGCGCCGCCGGGCGCTTCGTCAAGGTGATGCCGCGCGACTACAAGCGCGCGCTCGCCGAGCTGGCGAAGGCCGAGACCGACGCCGCCACCGCCGAGAGCAAGCTGGGGGCGCCTGCCTGATGGGCGAGCAGGGAGCGTTCTTGCGCATCCACCGGGTCGGCTTCGACAAGCGCGATCCGCAGGAGCGCGTCAACGACTACAAGCAGTACTTCGAGCTGCCCGACGAGCAGACGCTGCGCGAGCAGGGCGCCCGCTGCATGGACTGCGGCATCCCGTTCTGCCACGAGGGCTGCCCGCTCGGCAACCCGATCCCCGAGTGGAACGACCTCGTGTACCAGGGCCGCTGGCGCGACGCGGTCAAGATCGCCCACTCGACGAACAACTTCCCCGAGTTCACCGGCCTGATCTGCCCGGCGCCGTGCGAGTCGGCCTGCGTGCTGAACATCAACGACGACCCGGTCGCGATCGAGGAGATCGAGCTGGCGATCGCGACGCGCGGCTTCGACGAG
>DATABV010000134.1:0-3482 GCA_036259395.1 Thermoleophilaceae bacterium
CTCGAGCTGCGAACGCTGCGCCGCAGGTTGGGCTGGTCGAAGGCGAACGCCACCGAGGTCACCGCCACGCTCGAGGCGCGCGGCCTGGTCCTGCGCCACCGCCTCGAGCGCGACCGCCGCGCGGTGGCGCTCGACCTCACCCCCGCCGGCCGCTCGGTCGTCGAGCGCCTCTTCCCCGCACACGCCGACCGCGTCACCTCCGCCTTCTCCCGCCTCGACGACGACGAGAAGCGCAACCTCGCGGACATCTGCCGCAAGCTCGCCGCCTGAGCGCGTCTTGCGAGACGCTCCCGCGGAGGCTCCCGTCCCGGCATCGACGACCGGCGGCGGGCGCGCGACAGCGGCCAGCGCTTCGACTACCGGCCAGCCGGCCGGCACGGCACCGAGTCGCGGTACTTGTAGGGCGTGCCGATCGTGAAGTAGGTCTTGACCTCATAGGGCCAGCGGCGTGACTTCGGACACGACGTCGTGACAATCAGGTTGCCCTTGCCGACGTAGCCCTTGAAGGACCGGGCGGCGATCGGGATCCCGGCTACCACCTGGAGCACCTCCGGCACCCGCACCGAGACCTTGTACTTCCACTTCCCGCGCGGGATCTCCCGGATGCGCGCCGGGACCGCGGTCTGAACGAGCGCCGGCCGGTACAGCGTCACATAGGCGAAGGCGACCTTCGGGCCACCGTTGAAGATCTCGATCCGCGGCCGGGTGATGATCGTGTCGGCGTAGGCCGACGCGCGCGCCGCCCCGATCTGCGAGCCCTTCGGACAGCGGCTCGGCCCGTCCCGATCGAGCGTCCGCTTGTCGCAGCGCGGATACAGATGCGGGTTGTAGTCGCCGTTGCGCGGGAACAGCGCATAGCCGTGGGTGACGATCGGCGGGTCGACGCCCTGCGGGGTGAAGAAGCGCACCGACGCCTTGATCTTCACGCCCTGAGGGTCCTTCGGCGTCCCAGCCTTGTTCGGGAGCACCGCGGCGTCGATCGTGAACGTCGTCTGGACGTCGTCCTGCGCGATCGCGCCGATGGCGACCGAGGCGAGGACGCCGAGCACAGCCGCTCCTGCAATTGAAAACTTGCGCATCTCCGCCTCTCCCACCCGACCATATACCCGGCGCCCCGGGCCGCCCAAGGGCCAACCGTAGAATCCCCAGCCCGATGCCCCGCTACGCGCCCGTCGACTCGCGTCAGTCGTTTCCCGCCCTCGAGGAGGAGATGCTGGCGCGCTGGCGCGAGCGAGACGTGTTCGCCGAGTCGGTCCGCCGCCGCGAGGGCGCCGAACCGTTCGTCTTCTACGAGGGCCCGCCGACCGCCAACGGGCGCCCGGGCTCGCACCACGTCCTCTCGCGCGTCTTCAAGGACGTCTTTCCCCGCTACCAGACGATGCGCGGCCGCCAGGTGCGGCGCAAGGCCGGCTGGGACTGCCACGGCCTGCCGGTCGAGCTCGAGATCGAGAAGGAGCTCGGACTCGCGCACAAACGTGACATCGAGGACTACGGAATCGACAAGTTCAACGCGAAGTGTCGCGAGTCGGTGCTGCGCTACATCGACGAGTGGAACCGCCTGACGGAGCGGATCGGGTTCTGGATCGACACCGACGACGCCTACTACACGCTCGACAACGACTACATCGAGTCGGTCTGGTGGTCGCTGAAGCAGGTCTGGGACAAGGGGCTGCTCTACGAGGGCCACAAGGTCGGCCCGTACTGCCCGCGCTGCGGTACCGGGCTTTCGAGCCACGAGGTCGCACTCGGTTACAAGGACGTCGTCGACCCGTCGATCTACGTGCGCTTCCCGCTCGTCAGTAACGATGGCGCAACGACCGGCGAGTCGCTGCTCGTCTGGACGACCACTCCGTGGACCCTGCCCGGGAACGTCGCGGTCGCCGTCGCGCCGAAGGTCACTTACGTGCGCGCGCGGGTCGGCGACGAGACGCTGATCCTGGCCGAGCCGCTCGTCGGTCGCGTGCTCGGCGACGACGCGCAGATCCTCGAGAGCTTCCCCGGCGCCGACCTGATCGGCCGCGCCTACCGCGGCCCGATCTTCCAGCTCGCCGACGGTGGACCGCAGGAGGCGTTCCGGGTGATCGCCGGCGAGTTCGTCACCACCGACGACGGCACCGGCCTCGTCCACCTCGCGCCAGCGTTCGGCGAGGACGACTTCGACGCGGCAGCGGCGGCCGGGATCTTCGACCCCGCCGCCGCGGCGCCGAGCACTGTCGACGGCGTCCACGCCGCCGCCACGGAGGCCGCCAGCGGCCCCGCGCTCTACAACCCGGTCCGTCGCGACGGCACCTTCGACGACCGCGTCGCCGGCTTCGCCGGCCGCTTCGTCAAGGACCCCGACGTCACCGCTGCGCTGATCGCCGACCTCGACGCGCGCGGCGCACTCTTCAAGGCCGAGGACTACGACCACTCCTACCCCCACTGCTGGCGCTGCGACACGCCGCTGCTCTACTACGCCAAGTCGAGCTGGTACGTGCGCACGACGGCGGTCAAGGACGAGCTGCTGGCGGCCAACGAGCGCGTCACCTGGTACCCCGAGCACATCAAGCACGGGCGCTTCGGCAACTGGCTCGAGAACAACGTCGACTGGGCGCTGTCGCGCGAGCGTTACTGGGGCACGCCGCTGCCGATCTGGCGCTCCGAGGACGGCGAGGAGACGATCTGCATCGGCTCGCGCGCCGAGCTGGAGCGGCTGGCCGGCGATCTGCCCGACGACCTCCACCGCCCCTACGTCGACGACGTCGTCTTCGAGCACCGCGGCCGGGTCTTCCGCCGCGTGCCGGACCTGATCGACGTCTGGTGGGACTCCGGCGCGATGCCGTTCGCCCAGTGGCACCAGCCGTTCGAGAACGCCGACGAGTTCGAGCAGTCGTTCCCCGCCGACTACATCTGCGAGGCGCTCGACCAGACGCGCGGCTGGTTCTACTCGCTGCTCGCGATCTCGACGCTGCTGTTCGACCGCTCCTCCTACGAGACCGTGCTCTGCCTCGGGCTGATCCTCGACGAGCAGGGCCAGAAGATGTCGAAGTCGAAGGGCAACGTCGTCGTGCCGTGGGACGTCCTCGACCAGCACGGCGCCGACGCCTTCCGCTGGTACTACTTCACCTCGAAGCAGCCGTGGGACGGCTACCGCTTCTCGCTCGACACGGTCGGCGAGTCCGTGCGGCAGTTCATGAAGCCGCTCTGGAACACGTACTCGCTGTTCGTGCTGTACGCGAACGTCAACGACGTCGAGCCGGTGCCGCTGTCCGAGCTTGCGGCGGTGGCCGGCGCCGCCGGTCCCGACGCCCAGCCCCCGCTGACCGACCTCGACCGCTGGATCCTGTCGCGCCTCCAAGCGACGACCGCGACCGCGATCGACCGCCTCGACGACTTCGACACCACCGCCGCCGGCCGGGCGGTCGCCGCCTTCGTCGACGAGCTGTCGAACTGGTACGTGCGCCGCTCGCGGCGCCGCTTCTGGGACGGCGACCCAGCCGCCT
>DATABV010000135.1:0-6144 GCA_036259395.1 Thermoleophilaceae bacterium
GGTCGAGGACCCGGATGTCGGAAAGCGCACCCACTACACCGTCGTCCTGCGCGGCACGCCGAGCAGCTCGCGGGCCTCGGCGACGGTGGCGGGGTGGCGGCCGACGTCCTCGGTCATCTGGCGCGCTTTGGCGACCAGGTCGCCGTTGCTGCGCGCCATCTCGCCGTCGGGCAGGTAGAAGTTGTCCTCGAGGCCGACGCGGACGTTGCCGCCGAGCGCCAGCGCGGCGGCGACGAGCCGCCACTGGGCGCGGCTGACGCCGATCACGCCCCAGTTGTTGGGCCCGTCAGGACCGCCCGGCACCTGGTCGGCCATGTGCGCGAGGTTGCGCGGGGTCGGCCGCACGCCGCCGGTCACCCCCATCACGCACGAGATCTGCAGCGGCTCGGACAGCAGCCCCATGTCGATCAGCGGATCGAGGTTGGCGATGTGGCCGGTGTCGAAGCACTCGTGCTCGGGCCGGATCCCGAGCTCGTTCATCGCCGTCAGGAACTCGACGATCGTGTCGAACGAGTTCTCGAAGACGGCCTTGAAGACGAACTCCTTGCGCGAGCGCGAGTACTTCGCGTAGTTCATCGAGCTCATGTTGAGCGCGGCGACGTCAGGCCGCAGCTCGCGCAGGTACGCGATCCGCTTCTCGATCGGCACGCCGATCGCGCCGGTCGAGTAGTTGACGATCACGTCGTCGACCGCCGCCCGGATCGCCGCGGTGATCGCGCGGAAGTCCTCGACCTCGTAGCTCGGCACGCCATCGGGCGTGCGGGCGTGGATGTGGATCATCGAGCCGCCCTCGTCGACGATCCGACGCGCCTCGGCGGCGTACTCCTCGGGCGTGTAGGGGATCGCCGGGCACTGGTCGCGGTTGGCGACGGCCCCGGAGATGGAGCAGGTGATCACGACCGGGTCCTCGAAGCGGCTCATGCGGCCTCCTGATCGACGTCGAGCACGAGCTTGCCGACGGCCCGCCGGCCGTCGAGGTCCTCGAGCGCCTCGCGGACGCCCTCGAGCGGGTAGCGGCGACCGACGATCGGGTCGACGTTGCCGGCGGCGACCATCCGGTCGAGATCGGCGGCGACCTCGCGCAGGTACTGCGGCCGCTCGAAGGCGAAGTGCCCCCACCCCGCTCCAACCACGCTGACGTTGCGGAACAGCAGCCGGTTGACGGACACGCTCGGGATCGAGCCCTCGGTGAAGCCGATCACGACGAGTCGGCCCTCCGGCGCCAGCGAGCGGACACTCTCGTCGAAGCGCGAGCCGCCGACCGGGTCGAAGATCACGTTCGCCGGGCCGGCGTCCTTTCGCCAGTCGCCGTCGCTGCGCACGACCTCGTCGGCGCCGGCCTTGCGCGCCACCTGCTCCTTCTCGTCGGTCGACACGACGGCCACGACGCGCGCTCCGAGCCCCTTGCCGACCTGGATCGCCGCCGTCCCGGTCCCACCGGCGGCACCGTGGACGAGCAGCGTCTCCCCCGCGCGCAGCCCCGCCCGACGTGCCAGCGCGAAGTGGGCGGTGTGGTAGTTCATGCAGTAGCCGGCGCCCTGGCCGAAGTCGAGCGCGTCGGGGAGCTTGAAAGCGGCGAAGGGCGGCGCCAGCGCGACCTCCGCGAACGCCCCGCCGAGCGGCGCGAGCGCCGTGACCCGATCTCCGGGCGCGAAGCCGGAGCCGTCGGGCGCCTCGCGAACGACCCCGGACAGCTCGCTTCCGAGGACAAACGGCGGGTCGAGCTTGAGCTGGTAGTCGCCGCGGGTCTGCAGCAGCTCGGGAAACGACACGCCCGCCGCCTTGACGTCGACGAGCAGGTTCTGGCCGTCACCGACCGGCTCGTCGACGTTGACCACCCGCACCGCCGCCGGACCGCTCAGCTCGCTGACCTGGACGGCCCTCATACCGGCATCACGCCCATCTTCTTCCACGGCCGCTCGACCTTCTTGGTCGCCGCCATCTCGAGCGCCTTGATCACCACCGGCCGTGTCTCGCGCGGGTCGATGACGTCGTCGATCATCGCGTTGCCCGCGGCGATGTAGGGATCGATCGTCGCACGGATCGCGTCCTCCATCTGCTTGCGCGTCGCCTCCGGGTCGTCGGCAGCCTCGATCAGCGAGCGGCCGATGATGTTGACCGCGCCCTCCGCGCCCATCACCGAGATCTCGGCCGACGGCCAGGCGACGATCAGGTCCGGCTCGTAGGCCTTGCCGCACATCACGTAGTAGCCGGCGCCGTAGGCCTTGCGGACGACCACCGTGACCTTCGGCACGGTCGCGTTCGAGACGGCGTAGAGCATCTTCGCCCCGTGGCGGATGATCCCGGCGTGCTCGACCTTGGTGCCGACCATGAAGCCGGGCACGTCCTGCAGGAAGAGCAGCGGTATGCCGTAGGCGTCGCAGAGATTGACGAAGCGCGCCGCCTTGTCGGCTGAGTCGTTCTCGAGGATCCCGCCGAGGTGCTTTGGCTGGTTAGCGACGATGCCTACCGGTCGCCCGCCCATCCGCGCGAGACAGGTGACGATCGTCCGAGCGAAGCGCGGCTTGATGTCGAACCAGACGCCGTCGTCGACGATCCGGCGGATCACGTCGTACATGTCATAGGGCTGGCGGTTCGACGGCGGCAGCACGTCGAGCAGCTCCTCGTCCATGCGGTCGACGGGGTCGGCCGTCGGGCGGATCGGCGGCGCCTGCTCGCAGTTCTGAGGGAAGTACGAGAGGTAGTCCTTGATCGCCGCGATGCACTCCTCGTCGGACTTGACCTCGAGGTCGCCTACGCCTGAGACCTTGGTGTGGATCTTCGAGCCGCCGAGCTCCTCCTGGGTCACGTCCTCGCCGGTCACCGCCTTGACGAGGTGGGGCCCCGCGAGGGCCATCGAGCCGCGACCCTTGACCATCGGCACGAAGTCCGCGAGACCTGGGATGTAGGCGGTGCCGGCGGCGCACGGCCCCATCAACGCGGCGATCTGCGGGATCACGCCGCTCATCACGACCTCCTCGCGGAAGAGGAAGCCGGAGCCGGCGAACAGCGAGCCTGCGGCCTCCTGGATCCGCGCTCCGGCGGAGTCGAGCAGCCAGATGAAGGGGATCCGCTTCTGCAGCGCGAGCTCGCGCAGGCGCGTGACCTTGAGCTCGCCGGTCATGCCCATCGAACCGGCCATCACCGTGAAGTCGTAGGCGCAGACGGCGACCAGGCGGCCGTCGACCTTGCCGTAGCCGGTGACGACGCCGTCGGCCGGCGCCTCCTTGCCCTCCATCGCTCGCTGGGCGAAATGCGGCCGGCCGTGGATGCCGAGCTCGGTGAAGCTGCCCGCGTCGATCAGGAGGTCGAGCCGCTCGCGCGCGGTCAGCTTGTCGGCGGCGTGCTGGCGCTCGATCTTCTCCGGCCCACCGCCGAGCTTCGCCTTCTCGCGTCGGGCGTGGAGGTCCTCGACGAGTGGGCGCAGCAGTGACTCGGGTGGGGCGTCGGTCGGCATGATCCTCCGTCAGAAGTAAGAAGCTCTACTCCTTACTTTGACGAATCGCCGGCCTAGGCGCTGGCCGCTCGCTCCGGGATCGCCTCGAGCAGCGGCTCGAGCACGCGCATCACGACCGCCGCGGCCTCCTGGCGGTCCTCCTCGTCCTCCGGCGCCTCAAACGTCGTGACCTCGACGCCGACCAGCTCGCAGTCCGCCATCACCGCCTCAATCAGGTCGAACAGCTTCTCCGGCGCGAGCCCCTCCGGCGCCGGCTCGCGCGCCGGGAAGACGGCCGGGTCGATCACGTCGAGATCGAGATGGATGTAGACCGGCGCTCCGTCGAGTGCGTTCTTGACCGCGACCAGCGTCTCGACCGGGCTGGCGCCGACGACCGTCACGTCGCTGCGCTCGAGCGCCTTGCGCTCATCGCCGTCGAGGTCGCGCACGCCCGCGAGCACAACGCGGTCCTCGGGCACCGTGTCGGCGATCAGGCCGGCATTCCAGAGCCCGCAGGCGCCGGCGAGCGCCATCCCGCTGAGGCTGCCGCTGACCGTGGTGTCGGGGGTGTTGAAGTCGCCATGGGCGTCGAGCCAGAGGACGACCGTGTCGGGACGGTGGCGCAGGACAGTCGGCAGCGTGGTCAGCGCGACCGAGCACTCGCCGGCGAGCAACACCGGCAGCCGGCCGGCGGCGAGTGCGTCGTCGACCTGCCCGCCCGCCTCGAGCAGGCAGCCGCGCGAGTCGCTCACGTCGTCCTCCCAGTTCGCCTCGCGCGGCTCGCCCGGCGAGCCGATCTGGCGCGGCTCGCGCCCGAGCCGCTTGCCGATCAGCGGCGCAAGCTCGTCGACGCCGCGCACGGCCGCCGCCGTCCGGTCCGACGTGCGGCAGCGCAGCGCCACCAGCGAGACGTTCACCGCCCGCTCCACTGCGGCTCACGCTTCTCGAAGAACGCCTTCACGCCCTCCTGGATGTCGTCGGTCGAGAACGACAGCGTCAGGTTGTGGTGCAGGTACTCGAGCGCGTCGTCGAAGGCCATGTCCTGCTGGCGGTACATCGCGTCCTTGCCGAGTCGCATCATCAGCGGCGACTTCTTCGCGAGCTGTTCGGCCCAGAGGCGGACCTCGTACTCGAGCCCCTTGGCCGGCACGACCTTGTTGACGAGTCCGATCTCGAGTGCCTCCTTCGCGCTGACGCGCTCGCCGAGTAGCAGCAGCTCGTTGGTCTTCTTGCGCCCCACGTTGCGGTAGATCAGCGCCATGATCATGAAGGGGAAGACCCCGACGTTGATCTCGGGCGTGCCGAACGTCGCCTTGTCCGAGGCCACGATCAGGTCGCAGGCGAGCGCGACGCCGAGCGAGCCGGCGAGCACATGGCCGTTCGCCGCGCAGATCGTCGGCTTGCCGAGCTGGCCGATCGTGCGGAACAGCCGCGGGAACAGCTCAGTGCCGAAGTGCTTGTGGACGAGCGGCATCTCGGCCGCGAAGCCGGCGAGATTGCCGCCGGCCGAGAACACCTTGTCGTGCGAGGAGGTGAGTACGACGCAGCGCACGTCGTCGTCGGCGCGCGCCTGCTCGAAGGCCGCGATCAGCTCGGTGAGCGTGTCGCTACCGAGCGCATTGCGCGTCTCGGGGTCGTCGAGCGTGATCGTCGCGACTTTCGCCTCGTCGACCTCGTAACGGATCTTCTCGAAGGCCACTGCGGCGAGATTATCCGGGCACCGGCATCCACGCCGCCCCCATGTCGACGCGTGCGCCGCGGAACGGGACGCCCTCGGCCTCGAGCAGGCCGCGCTGGCGGTCGCCCTTCGGCAGCGAGCCGTCGGCGCGGACGACCCGCTGCCACGGCAGGTCGGGATCGTCGCAGGCCGAGAGCACCGAGCCGGCGAAGCGCGGCGCGCCCGGCGAGAGGTCGCCGTAGGTCGTCACGCGGCCGGGCGGGATCGCGCGCACGCGCTCGAGCACCGCCGTGGCACGCGGCGAGTCGATCAGAGCCCGTACTCCTCGAGCAGGTTCAGCCACAGCTCGCTGCGCGTCGGGAACGCCGGAACCGCATGCCAGAGGCGGTCGAGCGGCAGCTCGCCGACGACCGCGATCGTCGCGGCGTGCAGGGACTCTGCGACCTCGGCGCCGGTGAAGGTGGCGCCCACGATCACGCGCCGGTCCTCGTCGACGACGATCCGGGCGGTGCCAGCGGTGCCACGACCGACAAAGCTGCCGCCGGCGTTGGCCTCGGTCCCGACGTCGACCGCGCGCACGTTGAGGCCGGCCTCCTGCGCCGAGGCCAGCGTGTGGCCGACGGCGGCGACCTGCGGGTCGGTGAACACGACACGCGGGGAGACCGGCCCGTCCTCGGTCACCGCGGCGTGCTTTCCGAGGATCACGTCGGCCGCCGCGCGCGCCTGATACTTGCCCATGTGGGTGAGCAGCGCGCGGCCGTTGACGTCGCCCACGGCGTAGAGCCAGTCGCCGTCGATGCCGGTCGCGCGCATCTGGTCGTCGACGTCGATCGACTCGCCGGGACTCAGGCCGACGCTCTCGAGGTTGATGTCGTCGGTGCGCGGACGGCGGCCGGCGGCGACGAGCAGCTCGTCGGCGATCACGGGGGGGTCCCCCTCGAGCTCGACCGCCACTGCGCCGGTCTCGGCGCGCACCGCGGCGACCGTCGCCTCCAGGCGGACGTCGACTCCCTGGGCACGCAGGGAGTCG
>DATABV010000136.1:0-7426 GCA_036259395.1 Thermoleophilaceae bacterium
CCACCGCCACACGATCCGCTACCGCCTCGACCGCGTCCGCGAGCTCACCAACCTCGACGTCGGGTCCACCGACGGCCGCGAGCGCCTCTCCCTCGGCCTCAAGGCCATGCGCGTCCTCGGCATCTCACCCCCCGGCGGCCCAGCCCAGGAGTTGCGGATCCGAGACTGACGAAGCGCACTGGGGAGCGCGGATTTGAACCGCGACTTCAAGGCTCCAAAGGCCTGCGTGCTGCCGTTACACCACTCCCCAAGGGGCCGCGTCAGGATAGGCGAGGCGGTGCGCCGGTACGCTGCGCGGGTCATGGCCGAACAGCTGACTGTCCTTGTCATGGCCGCGGGCAAGGGCACGCGCATGCGCTCGGCTCTGCCCAAGGTCCTGCATCCGATTTGCGGGCGGCCGATGGTCGAATGGGTGATCGAGGCGGCGCGGGTGGCGGGAGCGACCGACGTGGTCTGCGTGACGCGGCCCGGCGACGGGGTGGCCGAGGGACTGCCCGACGGCGTCAGGGTCGCCGAGCAGACGGAGGGGGAGGGGACCGGCGCGGCGGTGCTGGCGGCGCGTGAGGCCGTCGCGGCGGGTGGCGACGTGATGATCCTGTCGGGCGATCAGCCGCTGATCTCGGCCGAGCTGCTGCGCGAGCTGGTGGCGACCCACGACGTTGCAGGCGCCGCGGCAACGTTGTTGACGACCGAGGGACTCGACCCCACCGGCTACGGGCGGATCGTGCGCGACGCCGACGGCGGCGTCGAACGGATCGTCGAGACCAAGGACCCGAGCGGCGTCGCGCCCGAGGCCCTCGCGATCCGCGAGATCAACCTCGGCACCTACGTCTTCGAGTCCGACGCGCTCTTCGCGGCGCTCGACGCCGTTGGGCTCGAGAGCGGCGAGACCTACCTGACCGGCGTCTTCCCGCGTCTGCGCGAGCAGGGCCGGAACGTCGTCGCGCACGTCACCGACGACCTCAGCAGCGCCGTCGGGGTCAACAGCAGGGTCGACCTGATGGACGCCGAGCGGCTCGCCCAGCGGCGGATCCTGGAGCGCCACGCGCTCGCCGGCGTCAGCTTCCTCGCCCCCGATTCGACGCGGGTAGAGGCGGGCGTCGAGATCGGCGGCGACACGACGATCGGGCCGGGCGTCACGCTGCGCGGCGACACGCGGATCGGCGCGGGCTGCGAGATCGGCCCCCAGACCACGATCACCGACTCGTCGCTCGCCGACGGCGTCGCCTGCGTCCACTCGTTCGTCACCGGCGCCCGGATCGAGTCCGGCGGCTCGGTCGGTCCGTTCGCCTATCTGCGCCCGGGCGCCCACATCGGCGAGGGGGCGAAGGTCGGCACCTTCGTAGAGATCAAGAACTCGGAGATCGGCGCCGGCGCCAAGGTGCCGCACCTCTCCTACCTCGGCGACGCCGACGTCGGCGACGGCGCCAACGTCGCGGCGGGCAACATCACGGCAAACTACGACGGCTTCCGCAAGCACCGCACGAAGATCGGCGCGGGGGCCAGGACGGGGGTCAACAGCTCGTTCGTCGCCCCCGTGACCGTCGGCGACGGGGCGTATATTGGGGCCGGATCGGTGATCTCCGAGGACGTTCCGCCCGGCGCGCTCGGAATCTCGCGGCCAGAGCAGCGCAACGTCGACGGCTACACGGAGCGGATCGAGAGAGAGCGGGGATGAGCGCCGTCAGCACCGAGACCGAGTTCACCGCGGGGACCTACATCCCGGCGAGCTACGACAAGCGGCTGATGGTCGCCGCCGGCCGCGGCACCCAGGCGCTTGGCGCGAAGATCGCCGACAACCTCGGCGTCGACCTCGCCGATGCCGGCCTCAAGACGTTCTCCGACGGCGAGGTCTACTGCCGCTACACGGACTCGATCCGCGGCGCCGACCTCTTCATCGTCGCCTCGATCGCCGGCAGCGAGGACGAGGGCATGACGGTCAACGACGCGCTGATGGAGCTGCTGGTGATGATCCACGCCGCCAAGCACGCCTCGGCGCACCGGATCATCGCCGTCACGCCGTGGTACGGCTACTCGCGTCAGGACAAGAAGTCCGCGCCGCGCGAGCCGATCTCCGCCCGCCTCGTGGCCGAGGTGCTCGAGACCGCCGGCATCGACCGGCTCGTGACGATGGACCTCCACGCCGGCCAGATGCAGGGGTTCTTCTCGAAGCCGGTCGATCACATGACCGCGATGCCGATCCTGACCCAGTTCGTCGCCGACCAGCTCGCCGGCGAGGACCTCGTGATCATCGCCCCGGACGCCGGCCGCGTGAAGCTCGTGCGCAAGTTCGCCCAGAAGGTCGGCGCGCCCTACGCGCTGCTCGAGAAGGAGCGGCCGAGCCACCAGGTCGCCGAGATCGGCTACGTGATCGGCGACGTCCAGGACAAGGTCGCGGTGATCGTCGACGACATCATCGACACCGGCGGCACGCTCAGCGCCGCGGCCCAGACCGTGCTCGACGAGGGCGCCTCGAAGGTCTACGCGGTCGCCACCCACGGCGTCTTCTCCGGCCGCGCGTTCGAGACGCTCGAGGCATCGCCGCTTGCTGGGATCGTCGTCACCGACACCGTTCCGCTGCGCGACGGAGCGCCCGAGCGGATCCGCGTGCTGACCAGCGCCGACATCCTCACCGACTCGATCCGCCGCATCTTCCTCGACGACTCCGTCTCGGAGATCTTCGAGGGCGAGAACCAGCTCTTCTAGCGGAGCCAGCAGGCGTCCGCCGGCCGGATTAGGCTCGCGCCCATGTACGACCTTCTGCTGACGATCCACGTCCTGGCCGCCGTCGTCTGGGTGGGGGGCAACATCTCGCTGCACATCTTCGGCCGGCGGGTGCTCAAGCGCGGCAACGGCGAGGAGATCTACAAGTTCTCGAACGACATCAACACGATCGCCCTGCGCCTCTACGCGCCGACGTCGCTGATCCTGCTCGTAGCCGGCATCCTGCTCGTCAACGAGGTCGGCTATGACTTCGGCGACCTCTGGATCACGCTCGCCTTCCTCGGCTGGATCATCAGCTTCATCCTCGGAATCGGCTACTACGGCCCGCAGGACAAGAAGCTGCAGGCGCTGGTCGCGGCCGAGGGCCCGACCGCTCCAGGGGTCGCCGCGAACGCCCGCCAGGCGCTGTTCGTCAACCAGATCGAGCTGCTGATCCTCGTCCTGGTAGTGATGGACATGACCGTCAAGCCTGGGCTCTAGCTAGGCGCCGCCGGAGCGCCCGCGCGCCGAGAACTTGCGTACGCGCTTCTCGCCGCGCGACTCGAAGTAGGCCCACTCCTCGCGGCCCAGCTCGGTCGCCGGCTCGTCGCCGAACCACCACTCCCGGCCGATCCTGTACCAGTTGCGCGTCGCCTCGAGCTGGCCGAGCACGGCGAGCACGCCGACCTCCATCCGGCGGCCCATCAGCTCGTTGGCAGGGATGTTCTCGCGCCGCAGCAGGTCGAAGAACTCCGAGCGCGGGTCCGAGACGGCGGTGATCGCCTCCATCACCCGGCGCGAGTTGATCGTCACCTCGCGGTCCTGCATGTACCAGCCGCCGACGGTGATCACGTGCGCCATCAGCCGCTCGGCGTCAACCTTGCGCGGGTTGCTGACGAAGCCGAGGTCGCCCATCGCCGTCCGCAGCCGCTCGGGGTCGCCGGCGAACACGGCGTCGAGCGCCGCTATCTCGAGCTCGATCTGCTCCTTGTCGAGCTGCTTGGTCATCCCGAAGTCGAGGAAGGCGACCTTGCCGTCGTCCATCAGCAGGTAGTTGCCGGGATGGGCGTCGGCGTTGAAGTGCTGCAGGTGATAGATCGAGCCGAAGCAGAAGCGGAAGACGATCTCGGCGAAGCGGTCGCGCTCGGCCTGGGGCAGCGCCTTGACGTCGTCGAAGCCGACGCCGTCGACCCACTCGGTGACGAGCACGCGCCCGCGCGACAGCCGCGTGACGACGTCGGGCACGTAGATGAACGGGTGGCCGCGGTAGCCGCGCGAGAAGGCGCGCTGGTTCTGGGCCTCGTACTCGTAGTCGAGCTCCTCGAGCACGCGCTCCTTGAGCTCGGCGGCCGCCGCCTTGGCGTTGAGCCCCGGCGCGATCGCCTTCGCGAGCCGCATGATCATCCCGGCGTTCTGCATGTCGGCGCGCAGCGCCTCGGCGACGCCGGGGTACTGGATCTTCACCGCGACGGCACGGCCGTCGGGCAGGGTGGCGCGGTGGACCTGGCCGATCGAGGCCGCGGCGGCGGCCTCGTGCTCGAAGTCCTCGAACAGCTCCTCGACGGGCTCGTCCCACTCCTGCTCGAGCACCCCGCGGACCTTCTTCCAGGGCATGGCGGGCGCCTCGGAGCGCAGGTTCGACAGCTTGTCCTGGTACAGCTCGCGGTACTCCTCGGGCAGGAAGTCGGTGTCGATGAACGAGGCGAGCTGGCCGATCTTCATCGCCGCGCCCTTCATCGTCCCGAGCGTGTCGACCATCCGCTCGGCGGCCTCCATATGGCGCTTGTCCAGCTGGGCCGCGCCCTGCTCCTTCGAGCGCGCGAGGTTCGCGGCCCGGGTTCCCGCCCAGCGCGCCCCCTGACTGCCGATCACCGAGCCGACCTGCGCGGTCCGCCGCACGCGGCCCGTCGGTATCGACTCGTCCTCCTTGGCCACGGCGCGAACCATAGAGCGCCCGAGCGAGCTAGACTGGCCGGCCGATCATGGCTTCCGACCGACCAGTTCTCGCAGTGGAGACCCGTGAGGAGCGCGGCTCGCGCTCCTCTCGCCGTCTGCGCCGCGCCGGCCTCGTGCCCGGCGTGCTCTACGGCGGCTCGCACGACGAGCCGGTCTCGTTCAAGGTCGGCGACCGCGACCTGCGCCGCATCCTCAACGAGGGCGCGGCGCTGATCGACGTCCGGATCGGCAAGGACAAGTCGGTCCCGGCGATCGTCAAGGACCGCCAGCTGCACCCCGTTCGCGACGAGGTAGTTCACATCGACTTCCTCGAGGTGAACCTCAAGGAGAAGATCCGCGCCCCCGTCGCGCTCGAGCTCGAGGGCGTCGACGACACCCCCGGCGTCAAGGAGGGCGGCGTGCTCGACCACGCGACGCGCGAGGTCGAGATCGAGGCGCTGCCGACCGACATTCCCGAGCAGATCGTCGTCGACGTGTCCGGGCTCGAGATCGGCGCGACGATCACGCTCGCTGACATCGAGGCGCCCGACGGCGTCGAGTTCGTCCACGAGCACCTCGACGAGGTTGTGATCGCCAGCGTCGTGCTGCCGACCAAGGTCGAGGAGCCGGAGATCGAGGCCGAGACCGAGGTCGTCGGCGAGGGGGGCGAGGCGGCCGAGGACGCCGAGGACTCCGGCGGCGACGATTCGGGCGGGGGCGAGTAGCGCCGCACGATGGGGCTGTTCCGCCGTCGGGAGGAGGGCGACGGGGGCAGGGTCGACTGGCTCGTCGTCGGGCTCGGCAACCCGGGCCGCAAGTACGAGGGCACGCGCCACAACGTCGGCTTCGAGGTCGCCGCGCTGGCCGCGCAGCGCTGGGACCTGCCGAAGGCGAAGCAGAAGTTCGCCGGCCTCTACACGGAGGGCCGCACGGGTCCGGGCGGCCCGCGCGTGGGCCTGCTGCTGCCGCAGACCTTCATGAACGAGTCGGGCCGCTCCGCGGGCCCGGCACGCGGTTCGCTGCACGTGCCGCTCGACCGCGTCGTCGCCGTCCATGACGAGATCGACCTGCCGTTCGGTCGCATCCACTCCCGCGTCGGCGGCGGCCTCGCCGGCCACAACGGCCTCAAGTCGCTCGACCGCGAGCTCGGCGGCCGCGACTTCCGCCGCGTCCGCGTCGGCGTCGGGCGCCCCGACTCGACCGACCCCTCGATCGTCGTCCCTTACGTCCTCGGCCGCTTCAGCGAGCCCAAGGAGGACGTCGCGCGCCTGATCGAGGACGCCGTCGACGAGCTCGACCGGCTCGTCAGCTCGGATTCCGCCGAGCTGAGCGCTCCCTAGAATCGGAGCAGGCCGCGCGGCTGTGTCCGGGCGGCCGTTTCGCGTGCCATGTCGCTGCGACCACTGCTCACATACGCCCAGGAGGACGAGGCCGTCGCGGCGCTGTCCGACGCTGCGCGCAAGGCGCCGCAGCGGGCGTTCGTGTCCCAGAGCATGCGGCCGTACCTGCTCGCGGCCCTGCTCGACGCGCAGCCGGAGCGGCCGGCGCTGGTGGTCGCGGGCGACGACCGTGCCGCACGCGACCTGGCCGCCGACCTCAAGCAGTTCCTCTCCCCGCGGCCGGTACGGCTCTACCCGGCGCGCGGCGTGCGCTACGAGTCTCACCTGGCTCCGCCGCCGCACCTCGTCGGCCTGCGGATCGCCGCGCTCGACGCGCTCGTCGAGGGCTCGGCGGTCGCGGGTGGCGCCCCCGGCGCGGGCGCCCCGGTCGTCGTAGCCGGCGCGGTCGCGCTCGCCGAGAAGGTTCCCGACCCGGAGCTGCGCCCGCATGGCTTCACGATCGAGAAGGGCGGGCTGCTCGACCTCGACGAGACCGCCGCGCAGCTGGTCGCCTGCGGCTACGAGCGCGTCGAGCAGGTCGAGGAGCGCGGCCAGTTCGCGCTGCGCGGCGACATCGTCGACATCTACCCGGCGACCGAGGAGCGCGCGGTGCGCTGCGAGCTGTTCGACATCGAGGTCGAGCGGCTGACCTTCTTCTCAACCTTCACCCAGCGCTCGCTCGAGGAGGTCGAGCGGGTCGAGATCGCCCCCGCGGCCGAGCTCGCGCCCGAGCATCGGGAGCTGGCGGAGATCGCGGCAGCCGACATCGCGGCGCAGTCGCGCAAGAAATCCGACGACGACAGCGGCACCGACAGCCCCGGCGACGACCGCCTCGACATCGCCGAGCTGCTCCCGGTCGACCGCTTCGGCGAGCTGCTCGACCTGTTGCCCGCCGACGCGCTCGTCGCGATCGCCGCCGAGGAGGAGCTCGCCCCCGCGCTGCGCGACCACTGGGACGACGTGACGACGAGCTTCCACGACGCCGACGCCGGCCACCTCTACGTCGATCCCGAGCGGCTGCAGGAGGGGCTCGACGCCCGCGCGGCGCTGCGCCTCTCCAGCATCTCCGGCGATCAGCCGCACAGCTTCCGCGCCCAGGCGGCGGAGACCGCCGCACGCTCGCTCGAGGCCGCCGAGCCCGAGCTCGAGAAGCTGATCCGCTCCGGCTACCGGACGTTCGTCCCGTGGGCGCGCCAGGGCGAGGCGGAGCGCGCCGCCTACAACCTCACCCGCGTCCGCGCCGCCTTCCTCGGCGGGGCGCCGCGCGCCCGCCCCGGCAGCGCCGCCGCGGACGACGTCCCCGAGCTGCGCGCGAAGGCGCGTGCCGCCGACGTGGAGGCCCCGCACGAGCCCGGCCTGACTTTCGCCGTCGCTTCGCTGCGCGAGGGCTTCGTCGCGCCGGCGCGGAA
>DATABV010000137.1:0-6020 GCA_036259395.1 Thermoleophilaceae bacterium
GCCCAGCTGCTCGCGCAGTACCAGGCGCGCCTCGAGCAGCTGGTCGCCGCCTGGGATCCGACTGCGCAGACCACCTCGCCGGACTTCGTCGACCGCCGCGACCTCGGGACGATCGGCCGCTACGTGAACGCCTACAAGGCCGCCGGGGGAGGCTGGGGCGACCGCGTCGCGTTCCACCCCTACTGGGGCGCGCACGCCGAAACGACCGCGACGACGCTCGACCTGATCGGTCTCGCGCCGGCGGGGGCGAGCGTCTGGATCACCGAGGTCGGCGCCTTCGCCCGCGACCAGGGCTCGATCGAGGCGGACGAGACGACTCAAAACGACAAGGTCTGGTGGCTCGCCGAGAACCTGGGAACGCTGCCGCAGGTCGAGCGGATCCACTACTACCACATGCGCGGCAACCCGAACGCGTCCTGGGACACGGGCCTGATGGACGTCGATGCGAGCCCGCGGATCGCCTGGCACACCTGGTGCGCGATGTCGCGCGGCTTCACCCATCCCGACTGCCAGCCCGTGACATCCCGGACCGCGCCGCCGCCACCGCCTCCCCCACCGCCTTCACCCGATCCGCCTGCGCCGGACCCGCCACCGAGCACGCCGGCACCTTCGCCGGGCGCGTCGCAAACGCCGCCTTCCGCGCCCGCGCCAGTCCTCCCACCGGGGACTAGCCCGCGTCCGGCAGCGCCGACGGCAACGACGCCTCTCCGGGCACCAGCGGGCGATCGGACCCCGCCAGCGTTGACGATCGAGCGTCTCGCCCGCAGACTGACCTACGCCGAGTTCGTCGACGGCATCGCGGTGAAGGTGCGGTCGAACGAGCCGACGACCTTGGTCGTCACGATCACCGTGCAGGGCGCTCGGCGACGCGACGGCCGCCGCCGGCACGCCGTCGTGGCGAGGAAGCGGGTCTCGGCGGCCCGCGTCGTCCGCGTGGTCCGGCTCGAGCCGAGGAAGAGGCGGCTTGGCGAGCGACGCGGCTTCGTGGCACGGATCGAGGTCCGAGCAACGGACCTCGCCGGGAACGGGAATCGGGCCATCAGCCGGGTCCGCGTGCGCCGCACGGGCTGATCGATAGCGGTCGCGATATCGGGCGACTCGATGTTGCCCTACGGCCCGTAAAGGGTTGAAGAACCGATGTCGATGGAGGTCGCATGGAAGCCGTCGCATCTCGGCAGAGTCCCCGCTTTCGCCAGCTGCGCGTCGGCTTTGCCGTCCTCGCCGCGGGGTGGCTGCTCTACCTGGTCCTGATCGTCAGCGACGCCGCGGTCGAGCGCGAGTTGCTGGGGCTGCCGCTCGGCGACCCGATCTACGCCGCCCTGCTCATGGGTGCCGGCCTGCTGTGCCTGGCCCGTGCGACGGTGGACTCCGAGGAGCGCCGTATATGGCTGGCGTTCGGTGCCGGGCTCACGCTCTGGTCGTTCGGCGACCTGTGGTGGATGGCGTTCCTGGCGACGGATGCCGCGCCGCCCTACCCGTCGGTCGCCGACGCCCTCTGGCTGTCGTCGTACGTGCCGATGGCGTACGGCATCTGGTCGCTCATCTCGTCGCGCGTGAGTTGGCGGGCGCTTGGCGCCGCGGCCTGGCTCGACGGCGCGATCGCCGCGCTGGCGGGCAGCGCCGTGTTCGCAGCCACCCTTCTCGCCGGGCCGCTGGCCGCTGCCGTCCAGGGCGAGCCGATGACCTTCGCCACGAATCTCGCGTATCCGATCGGCGATCTCGTCCTGCTCGGCTGCGTGCTCGCCGCCCTGTCCGCGACGGGCTGGCGGCCGGGGCGGGCGATCGCGCTGATCGCCGCGGGCCTGCTGCTACGGGCGCTCGCCGACTTCGTCTATCTCGATCAGGTCACACAAGGAACCTATGCGGGCGGGCTGCTCGACACCTTGTGGCCAGCTGCCTCGCTCCTCGTCGCAGCCGCTGCTTGCCTCCCCGCGCGCAGCACCCGGCGTGAGCCCGACTGGCGGGCCTTCCTGGCCCCGGCCGCCTTCGTGACGACCGCGCTCGGATTGCTGCTGTTCGACCACTTCGAGCGGCTGCCGTCCTCGGCGGTCGTCCTGGCGGCGGTCGCCGTCGCGGTCGCGGCCATCCGCATGGTGACGATGGTGCGCGCCACGTTGGCCTCGACGCAGCGCGACGCGCTGACGGACGCGCTCACCGGCATGAAGAACCGCCGCAGCCTCGAGCGAGACCTGTCGCGGGCGCTCGAGGACCTCCAACCGGGCCAGCGCCTCGTGTTCGCGATGTTCGACCTCAACGGCTTCAAGCGCTACAACGACAACTTCGGCCACCCGGCCGGCGACTCGCTGCTGGCGCGGCTGGGCACCCGCCTCGCCGAGGCCGCCCGCCCGGGCAGCGCCTACCGCCTCGGCGGTGACGAGTTCTGCGTCCTGCTGCCCGACGCTGGCGATGCGGAGGAGCGGCTCGCGCGCGCCGACGCCGCGCTCGTCGACCAGGGCGACGGGTTCAAGATCTCGGCCGCTCGCGGGACTGCGTCGATTCCTGACGAGGCGTCCGACCCTGAGGAGGTCATGCACCTGGCGGATCGCCGGATGTACGCCGCCAAGCTCGGGGGACGCGCAGACGACCACACCGTAGAGGCGCTGCTGCGCGCGCTCTACGAGGCCAAGCCGAGGCTGGAGGGGGATCTGGGCACCATTGCCGTGCTCGCGCGTGGAGTGGCGCAGCGGCTCGGGCTGATCCCCGAGGAGATAGACGAGGTGGTGCGCGCCGCGAAGCTGCACGACGTCGGCAAGATGGCCATCCCGGACTCGATCCTCAACAAGCCGTCTCCGCTCGATCCCGACGAGTGGGAGTACATGCGCAAGCACCCCGTGATCGGCGAGCGGATCGTCGCCGCCGCCACGCCGCTGCTGCCGGTGGCAAGGCTCGTGCGATCGAGCCATGAGCGCTGGGACGGCGCCGGCTATCCGGATGGGCTGGCCGGCGAGGCGATACCCCGCGGCGCCCGGATCGTGTTCGCCTGCGACAGCTTCGAGGCGATGACCAGCGGGCGCCCCTACAGAACTGCCCGCACGCCAGCGGAGGCGCTCGCGGAGCTGCGCCGCTGCAGTGGCACCCAGTTCGATCCCGAGGTCGTCGATGCGCTGGAGGCCGTCGTGACAGAGCGCGCGGACGTCACTCGACGAGCCGCACCTCGAACGCCGAGCTGGTGAGGTCTCCGGCGCCGTCGAGGAGTCCGAGGATCTTGGCGACGTAGGCCTGGGTCTCTGGGTAGGACGGGACGCAGCCGCAGGCGGCGACCGGTGCCGGGCCGGCGTTGTAGGCGGCGAGGGCGAGCGGGACTGAGGCGAACTGACGCAGCAGGTCATGCATCAGGTGGGCTTGGGCATCGATCGCGGCGGCGGGATCGAAGGGGTTGGAGAGGCCGTAGCTGGCGGCGGTGCCGGGCATGAACTTCGCGATGCCCTGGGCGCCCGCGGAGGAGGTCGCGAACGGGTTGAAGTTCGACTCGGCATAGAGCTGGGCTGAGAGGACCGCGGCGCCGACGTTCCAGCGCTGGGAAGCGCGCGAGATCTCGTCGACGAACTCACGTGGCACGAACGCCGGGATCGCCGAACGGCCGTCGCGGATTGCGGCGCCGTAGCCGAGCGACGCCGAGCCGGCCGAGCGGACGTAGCCGAAGTGCCACGGCTCCCAGGCGTACCGCTTCACGAATCCGAAGCGTGAGGCGTTGGCGGCCAGCCAGCCGTAGGCGGAATCGGGGCCGAGGTCGAGCTCGGTGCCCAGGCGGTGGAGGCTCTTGCCGGGCGGGGCGACCCACTTGGGATCTGGGTTCGCGGCGAAGAGCGCGGCCTGCTCGGCGTCGGAGCGGAAGCCGCTGACGACGAGCAGGGAGATGCCGTCGGCGCGGGCGGCGGCATTCATGCGGTCGAAGGCGATCGCGACGTCGGGCCGCATCGGCTTTCCACCCCTATATGCGAGCGGACCGGAGTACCCGCCGCCGGAGGCCATCGTCGGCATCCCGGGCGCGCCGGCGAGCACCGCGAGCTCGGCGGTCGCGCTCGCCTCGACGTCGATCCGCCGGCGCGCCGATCGCCTGCCGACGCGCACCTCGACATCGCCGCGCGCACGGACACGGACGCGCGTCGGCGCGAAGCCGCCGTCCGGGAAGCTGACGTCCGCCGCGGCGATTCGCACGCCGTTGCGAGCGCCCGCCCGCAGCGCCACCGATCGCGCTCGTGCGAGGTACTCGTCGGTCGAGAGATGGCTCGGGTTCGGCAGGCCGTTCGGCAGGACGGCCGGCTCGAAGAGTCGGAAGTAGTCGTCGCTCATGCGATGCGCCGCGGAGACCGCGGCTAGGTCGGCGGCACGCTGGGGGCGAGACTTGCCGCCCAGCGCCTGGCCAAGAGCTACGAGGACCAGCGCGCCGACGAGCACGGCGGCGACCACGCCGAGCATCAGGACGAGCGCCTGACCGCTCTCGCGCCGAACGGCCATGGTCACGGAGCGACCGCCAGCAGGTCGGCGAGCTTCGCCACGGCCTTCCCGAGCTCGCCGCGCGCCTCGCGCCCGGCGAGCGCGAGCTGACCGCCCATGCGGGCCTCGGGCAGGCGCAACGCACAGCGGCCGTCCCAGCGTTCCTCGCCGCGATCGCGATTGAGGACGACGACCGGCTCGGGGCCGACGCGGCTCAAGGAATCGGACAGGACAGCCGCGAGCGCGGGCTCGACCGCTGGGGAGCCGACGAGCACCACCGTGTCGACCAGCGAGGCCGCGGCTGCCGCGTCGCGCGAGTCGGTCACGTCGAGTACGAGCGGCGCCAGGTCGCGGGCGGCATCGACGAGGCCGGCCACGTCGGGGCCCGCCGCGGCGAGGCAGAGTCGCCCGACGGCTCGCGTCTGCGACGGCAGCGACCGCTGCACGGCTCGCCCCAACCGTCCGGCCGCCGGTGTCCCGAGCGGGATCCCGCCGCCGGCGATCGCGTCCGCGCTGACGATCGCCGCGCCCTCGCTGTCACGTAGCGCGAGCTCGGCCGCGAGAGCGCGTGCGACGGTCGTGGTGCCGCAGCGGCTCGCCAGGCCGGTGACGGCGACCGTCGGCCGTGGAGCGTCCGTCCAGTGTCGCTCTGCGCGCGCGTCGACCGGCGTGCGCGGCTCGATCGGCTCGACGAGGAACTCGGCGACCGCGCTCAACAGCCCGCGGCGGCGCGCCGCAACTAGATCGCTCTGCTCTCGCGCACTCGCCGTCACGGCAACTCGACCGTGGCGTCGGCATCGACTTCGAGCTTGCGCGCGACGAGCGCCAGCGGAGCCGGCGGGCGCAGCAGCACGCGGACGGTCCCGCCGCTGACCTCCACCCGGGCCCGCGCCTCCGACCAGCCGGGCAGCGAGCGCTTGACGGCGGCGCCCGCGTCGTCGCCACCCGCGAGCGCCAGCGCGCCGGCCTCAGCCGCCACTCCGGCGAGCACCGCGGAGTAGCCGACGGCCAGCAGCTGCAGCATGACGAGCCCGATCGCGAGCATCGCCGGCAGGCCGGCGACGACCTCGACGAGCGCTTGCCCGCGCTCTTCGCCGAGCAGCCCGGTCATCGCCTCTCCCCGAGTGAGGCGGTCGCCCCGACCGCCACCGGCAGCCGCCACCGGTGCAGCAGCAGCGGAAGATCGACGCTCACCCTCACGAGGCCGTCGTCGCGCTCGACGCCGAGACCGTGCTCGAGCCCGTCCGGCAGCGCCGCCCGAACGGCCTCGCGTACGTCGCCGTCGACGATGTCGGCGCGGGCGCCGGCTCGGGCCGCGTGCGCCGCCAGCCAGGCGGTGTGGCCGGCGAGCGCGCACTGCCAGACGACCGCGCCCACCAGCAGGACGAACGGCAGTGCCGCGACCAGCTCGACGCTCGCCTGTCCCCGCTCTGACCGCCGCAGCCGGCGCGCAATACCCATGCCCGCCACCGTCGCCGTCGCCCCGCGACGGGACAACGCAGTTCGGTTACGGCAGTGCTACAGCGGCGTCACCGAACGCCGCCAACGGCCAGCAGCCACAGCACCCCGGGGGTGCGGGGGGG
>DATABV010000138.1:0-19343 GCA_036259395.1 Thermoleophilaceae bacterium
TGGTGACCGGCGACGACGCCGGCGACCGCTCCCTTGCGGCCACCCCCGCGACGATCACAGCGAAGGAGTACGGCTTCCGCACCAGCGGCATCGTCCCCGGGCGCAACCGCATCGCCTTCCGCAACACCGGCAGCGAGTTCCACCAGGTGGTCGCCTTTCCGATCCCCCGCGGCAGATCCTTCGCGGCGGGGCGCCAGGCGATCCTCGACGCCCACGCCGAAACCGCCTGGGTCCCGGTCGACGTGCCCCACGAGCGCGCGACCACGGCGATCGAGGGCGGCGGCGAGCTGGTCGCCGAGCTGACCTTCGCCCGCGGCCGCCACCTGCTGCTCTGCTTCGTCTCCGACCGCGCAGGCGGCGCCGCGCAGTGGACGCTCGGCATGTCCGCCCAGCTGAAGGTCGGTGCGCCGTGAGCCCACCGACCGCGGCGCCATCGGCTTCGGCATCGGCGGGCGGGGGTCCCGCGAGCTGAGCCGCCGGCTATGGTCAACCGAATGGTCGACTGGTCGATTGCGAGGAAGGTCGCCGGGCTGACGGCGCGGTCGGAGGACGTCATCCAGGACCCGGGCGTCGACCTCGTCGCGCTGAGCGCCGAGTTTGCGCCGCGCGTCGCCGAGTACACGCGCCTGCAGCCGGCGGATCCGATCCCGCCGCCGGAGCTGGTGAGCCGCCACGGCTGGTCGGAGGCGAACCTCGACGCGATGGCCGAGCTGATGAAGCCGGTCGAGCAGCGGATGGGCGAGCGGTTCGAGAAGGCCGGCCCGCTGGCGGGGCCGCTGCGCGCGGGCGCCGGCGCCGCGCTGGCCGCCGAGCTCGGGCTCGTCGTGGGCTACATGTCGCAGCGCGTGCTCGGCCAGTACGAGCTGTCGCTGATCGCCGGCACGGCCAACCCGCGGCTGCTGTTCGTCGGCGCCAACCTGCGCGGCGCCGCCACCGCCCTGGGCGTAGACCGCGAGGCGTTCGTTCGCTGGGTGACGGTCCACGAGCTGACCCACGCGATGCAGTTCGGCGGCGTGCCGTGGCTGCGCGGCCACATGGGCGGGCTGCTGAAGGAGTACCTCGAGACCGTCGACGTGAAGCTCGACCCGACCGCCGGCGACGGAGCGGACGAGACGCCCGACGACGACCCCGCCGCCAAGACCAGCGACGGCCCGCGCGGCGGCCGCAGCGGCGGCCTGCTCGGCGGCGCGCTCGACAAGCTGCGTGAGCTCGACCTGCCCGACCCCTCCGACCTCGCCGACCGCTTCCGCGACGGCGGCCTCGCGGCGCTCGTGCAGAACGACGAGCAGCGCGACGTGATGGACCGGATGCAGGCCGCGATGGCGCTCGTCGAGGGTCACGCGGAGCACGTCATGGACGCGCTCGCACCCGAGCTGGTCCCCCAGCACGAGGGCCTGCGCGCCGCGATGGACGCCCGCCGCCAGAGCCGCTCCGCGCCCGAGCGGGTCCTGATGCGGCTGCTCGGCATGGAGATGAAGCTGCGCCAGTACAAGATCGGCAAGGAGTTCTGCGACGCCGTCGTCGCCGACGGCGGCATCGAGGGCCTCAACCGCGCGTGGGAGGGCCCCGAGGCGCTGCCGACGCTAGCCGAGCTGGAGCGGCCAGCCGACTGGATCGCCCGTCAGGCGCCAGACGCCGGCCGTCTCGCCTCCGGCTGACCCGCCCGCCGGGCGGATGTCGATGTCGCGGTTGCGCATTCGCCAGCTGCCGTCGATCTGGTAGCCGCTGTCGCCGACGAGCGCGCGCTCGGCAGTCTGGATCCAGCGCCCGTCGATACGCTCGAGGGAGAGCCTGAGCTCGCCGACGAACTGACCCATGCAGGTGTCGAGGCATGCCTGGATGACGTGGGTCAGGCGACCGTCGGGGCCCGCCTCGATCTGGCCCTTCCACGGTCGGCGGCGACCGTACTCGCAGACGCCCATGTCGTTGCACGGGTTGTCTCCGCCCGACTGAATGTTCAAAAGCCGCGTGCGGCCGCGCGCGTCGACCAGCATGTCGTGCTCGTAGGTGCAGTGCCCGAACAGCATGTCGCCGATCACGCTGCGGATGACGATGTCGATGCTGCCGCTGAACATGTCGGTCGAGCAGCCTCCGCGCGGATCCTGCGGATTCCAGAGATCCAGCGCCGCGCACGGCACCGGCCGGGGCCCGCTCGTGTCGAGTACCCGAACCTCGGCGGCGCTCGCGGCGCCCGTCTCGACGGCGGACGCCGAGATCGCCGCAACCGCAACCGCCAATGCGATGGCCCAGCGCGACGCCGCCATCAGTAGTTGTCCTCCTGCTGGCCAGCCGGAATCGCTCCGAACAGCGCGTCGACCCTCCAGCGGCCGTCCTCGCGCACGAACGGCAGACCGGCTGTACGCCCGTCCTCGAACGCCACGGCCGCGGTGGCGCGGTCACCGTCGATCTCGATGTCGTCGATCGGCCGCCTCGAGCGCTCGCGCCAGGTCGGCGACTTCCGTATTCCCTCGGTGAACATGTAGAGGTCCAGGTCGCACGGCGGGGACGCCTCGGGGTTCAGGTCATGTCCCATCGCCCTGATGTGCTTGCGCGCCGCCCTGCTCAGCAGCCCGCAGACGCGACCGGGCTGGTCGGCGACGAAGGCCCGCTGCAGCTCCCGGACCGTCGTCCTGATCTCGTCCTCGTCAGCGCCGCTGCCGCCCCCGCAGGACGCGAGCACGCCGGCTCCAGCGCACGTCACGACGAGCAGCAGCGTGAGGCGATACGAGCGGCGTATATGCCGTAATGCGGACACGTCCCCTTCCCTCCATCAGGGCGGCCACCACGGCCGCGCGGCCCAGCCTAGGCGATCCGCGAGCGCCCGGCAACCACCCGGCAATTACCCCTCTTCCAAAATGCCGAATTTGGGAACGCCGTCTTACCCGCGATCCCGCTCCTGACGCGGGCCGGCGCGACCACTAGAGTCCTCGCGCGATGACCACGACGCCATGGGGCGATGCGACCCAGCTGCGTGCGCGGCGACTGCGACCCGGGCCGGGCGCAGACCCGGCGGCCGTCACGCGCAACCAACGCGAGCGGATGTACGCGGCGATGGTGGCCGCGGTGGATGCCAACGGCTACGAGGGCACGCGCGTCGCCGACGTGGTGAAGCTGTCCGGCGTCTCGCGCAGCGCTTTCTACAAGCACTTCGACGACAAGCTCGACTGCTTCCTCGCGACGCTCGACGAGATCGTCGAGATGACCGGCACGGCACTCGCGAAGAGCTACGACGAGTCGCTGCCGGGCGAGCAGCGCCTGCGCACCGTCGCCGATGCCTTCCTCGACCTGGTGCTCGAGCAGCCGGCGGCGGCGCAGCTCGGCCTCGTCGAGGTCTATGCGGCCGGACCGGAGGCGGTCGCCCGGCTCGACCGCGCGGTCGCCGTGGCGGAGGCGGCGGTCGCGCGTGCCTTCGACGAGTCGCCGCGGCGCAAGGGCATGCCGCGCGACGTGATCCGCGCGATCGTCGGCGGCGTCCGCAAGACGGTCCACACGCGCGTCCGTCGCGGCGAGCAGACGCAGCTGATCGAGCAGCTGCCGCAACTGCTCGACTGGGGCCTGAGCTACGAGAGCCCGCCCGAGCGGCTGCGTCGCCCGCGCCGGCGGCCGGACCGCGGCGCCGCCCCGCTGCCCGACCACAGCATCCCCCGCGAGCGCCTCGTGACGGCGATCACCGACACGATCGCCGAGCGCGGCTACCCCGAGACGACGATCATCGAGATCGCGGATCGGGCGTCGGCCTCGCTGAGCACGTTCTACGGCAACTTCGAGAACAAGGAGGAGGCGCTGCTCGCCGCGCTCGAGCGCGAACGCGAGCAGTCGCTGGCCGCCGCCGGGGCGGCCTACGACGCCGCGCCCGACTGGCCGCACGGCATCCACGCGGGGATCGACGCGCTGTTCGCCTTCTTCGCCGCCGAGCCCGCCGCCGCCAGCGTCGCGATCGTCGACGCCTTCACCGCCGGCCCGGAAGGCCTCGAGGGCGGCGACCAGACGATCTGGGCCTTCCACGTCTTCCTCGCGCCCGGGCACGAGCTGGCGCCCGGGACGACGCCGCTCGTCTCCGAGGCGGTCGGCAACGCCGTCTACTCGCTCGTCTACGGCCAGATCCGCGCGGAGCGCGTCGACCGCATGCGAGAGCTCACGCCGGTTGCGACCTTCGTCGCGCTCGCGCCGTTCGTCGGCGCCGCCGAGGCCTGCGCCGTCGCCAACGGCTAGGGCCTTCGTCTGAGGCCGAGCGGCCTGGGCCGCTCGGCTGCCTCTGCCAGATCCTGGCCGCCCGGCCAAGTTCTTCAGTATTTCGATGTTCCTATCCTGTAAGATGCTGTTCCTAACATCGGGCGGAGAGGCGAAACGGCTGGATGGAGACTCGCAAGCGGCCCAGTATCAAGCTGACGGGAGGACCCCACGGAATCCCACGTGCGGTGGTCCACGAGGTACAACGCGGACGGCTGCTCGACGCGCTCGCCGAGGTGATATCCGAGGAGGGCTACCTCGACACCACGGTGCACAAGATCCTCAAGCGCGCGGGCATCTCGCGCCGGACCTTCTACGAGATCTTCACCGACAAGGAGGACTGCTTCCTCGCCGCCTACCAGGAGGCGGCCGACCACGTGCTCGTGCTCGTCCAGCGCGCCTGCCGCCTCGGCGGCACGCCGGAGATCCGGATCGAGAACAGCCTGCGCGCGATGCTCGAGTTCGCCGAGCGCGAGCCGCAGGTCGCGCGGATGTGCATCGTCGAGGTGATGGCCGCCGGCGAGGAGGCCCGCAAGCGCCGCGCCAAGACGATGGAGCGGCTGACCGAACTCGTCGCCGGCGCGCTCGAGGACCGCTGCGAGACCCGCGACGAGGCGATGCTGCGCGCTCGGGTGCTGACCGGCGGCGTTCACGAGATGGTCTACGACTCGCTCTGCCGCGGCGAGGTCGAGGGGATCTCCGACCTCGCCGAGGAGGTCGTGGCCTCCCACCTGTCGCGGCCCGAGGCCGTACATGGCGGTTAGCGCACCGCGCGCCGCGCCGCGCCGCGCGCGCCGGCCGGACCAGCTGACCGGCGGCCGTCACGGACTGAGCGCCGACCAGGTGCGCGCCTCCCAGCGCGCGCGCATCGTCCGGGCGATGACCGAGGCGGTCGGCGAGCACGGCTACCACGGCGTCCGGGTCGCCGACGTCGTCTGGCGCGCCGGCGTCTCGCGCAAGACCTTCTACGAGCTGTTCGGCGGCAAGGACGACTGCTTCGCCGAGGCCTACGGGTCCTGGATCGACCGCCTGCTGGCGACCGCGTTCTCCGCCTTCGAGACGCAGGTCGACTGGGTCGACCGGCTGCGCGCCGCCTTGACGGCGCTGCTCGGCGCCCTGGCGCGCGAGCCGGACGCGGCGCGTCTGTGCTTCAGCGAGGGCGCGGCGGCCGGCGGCGCCACCCAGCAGCGGCGCGACCAGGCCGCCCGGGCGCTCTGCCGCCTGTTCGACGCCCCCGGCACGCCTGACGGGCCGCTCGGCGAGACGCTCCGTGGCGGCCGGGTCAGCGAGCTGAGCGAGACACTCCGTCGTGAGATAGCCGCCGGCCGCAGCGAGCGGCTTCCCGGCCTCGTGCCCGAGCTGATGTGCGCGATGGTCCTGCCGTTCCTCGGCATGGAGGCCGCACAGCGCGAGCTGGCCCGCGGCACAGCATCGGCGGGATGAGCGACGGGGGCGCAGCGCCTCCCGACGACACGTTCGCCGACCAGGCGTTCGCCGTGGCCGCCGACGCCTACGCTCGGTCGACCTCCGACAGCTGGGAGCGCGCCGTCCACGCGGCGATCGCGCGCCTGTTCGGCTTCCTCGCCGAGCGGCCGCTCGAGACGCGGACCTGCGTCGTCAGGGACTGCGGCGCCGGTCCGCGCGCGCTCGGGCAGCGCGACCGCGCGATCGACCGCTTCGCGCAGCTGCTGCAACCGGGCTTCGCCGCGGCCGCGACGCCGCCTCCGCCGGTGGTCGCCGAGGCGATCACCGGCGGCATCTACGAGCTGGTCCGCAGCCATGTGCTCGAGCGCCGGCTAGGCGAGCTGCCGGATGCCGTCCCCGACGCCACCATCGTCGCGCTGGCACCGTTCCTGGGGACGGCAGGAGCGATCGACCTGGTGGATTCGACAAAGCTGCAAACCGGCCACTGACGAGCGATACTCCAGGCAGTGGAGGGATCGGTGCTGACACCTTGGGGTCGGTCAGACCAGTTGCGCGACCGGCGGCTGCGCCCCGGGCCGGGCAAGCAGCGCGCGGACGTCGAGCGCAACCATCGCGAGCGGCTGTTCGGGGCTACGGTCGCAATCGTCGATGAGCAGGGCTACGAGGGCATGAACGTGCGTGCCGTCGCTGCCCGCGCCGGCGTCTCGCGCGGCACCGTCTACGAGCACTTCGGCGGTGGCCAGGGTTGCTTCCTCGCGACCTTCGAGGCGTTGATGGACGATGGCCTCGCGCGAGTCTCACGCGCCTACGCAAACAGCGACGGGGCGTGGGACGTCAGGCTCGGAGCGGCGCTCGACGCGTTGTTCGAGGCGATCGTCGCCCAGCCGGCAGCCGCCCGCCTGTGCTTCCTGGAGACGCACGCCGCGGGATCCGCCGGGGCCGAGCTGCGCGAGCGCGGCGCCACCGCGCTCGAGGCGCTGGTGCGCGACGCGCTCGACCAGTCGCCCGAGCGCGCCGACATGCCCGCCGAGGTGATCTGCGCGATCGCCGGGGCGATTCGCACCGTCGTCGAGACGCGGCTGCGCCGCCGGCGCGAGCACGAGCTGCCCGCGCTGGCGCCGCAGCTGCTGCGCTGGCTCTGCAGCTATCACCGGCCCGTCCCGGCGCTCCCGGAGACCCGAGTCCAAGCCTCGACGGCGCCGCGCTTCGTCGCCAGCTCGCACCGCGACCGGCTCTTCGTCGGCATGGCCAAGGCGATCCACGCCAAGGGCTACACCGGGATGAGCGTCTCCGACCTCGCCGCCGCCGCCGGCGTGTCGTTCACCACCTTCTACGACAACTACGACGGCAAGGAGGCGGCGTTCCTCGCGGCGTGCGACTTCGGCATCGAGCAGGCGTTCGCCGCCGTGCGCCACGCCTGGGACCGAGAGTGCGCGCATGGCTGGCCCGCGCAGGTCCAGGCCGGGATGCGCGAGCTGCTCGGCTTCCTGGCCGCCGAGCCGGAGTGGGCACACATGGCGATGGTCGACATCTTCGCCGCGGGCGCGCGCGCGCGAGCCCGCCGCGACCGGACGATCCGCCTGTTCACCAGCCTCGTCGAGCCGGGGCGCGAGCTTGCCCCAGAGGTCGAGCCGATCGTCGTCGAGGCGCTCGGCGGGGCGGTCTACTCGCTGATGTACAGCCGGATCTGCCACGCCGGAGCGCAGAAGCTGCCTGAGATCCTGCCCGCCGCCGTGTTCCTGCTGCTCGCGCCGTTCGTGGGGAATCCCGCCGCGGCGACTCTTGCGAGGGAGCCGGCGACCGAATAGGCTCCTCCCGGTCGGAGATTGGAGGGACCGATGTGCTGGAGCCGATGGACGGCGACGGCGTTCTGCTTGCTCGTGGCTGGGTCGACGGGCGTCGCCTGCGGTGGCGACGAGGGCGCTCCCACAGGCCCCACGGTGACACAGCACGTGACGCGCGACTTCGGGCGCGAGGTCGTGTCGACGGACGATCGCCTGCCGATCGACGACGGGGAGACCGTGCTCGAGCTGCTGCGCCGCGACCACGACGTCGAGACGACCGAGGCCGGGCGTGGCGTCGTCGGCATCGACGGCGAGCGCCCCGAGACGTCCCCCGACGGGGTCGAGTCGACGTGGGTGCTGAACGTCAACGGCATCGAGGCGGACACCGCTCCACGCGACTACCCGCTCCACCCCGACGACGTGGTGCAGTGGGACCTGCGCGACTGGGACATCCTGCTCGACGTCCGCGCGACCGTCGGCGCCTTCCCGGAGACGTTCACGCGCGGCAGCTTCGGCAAGCGCTTCCCGACCACGGTGGAGTGCGCGAGCCCGACGTCCGAGGCCTGCCGGCGGGTCAAGACGGCGCTCGAGCGGGCCGGCATCGCCATCGATGGCTCGCGGCCGCGCGGCGGTGCCCCGCCGCGCGGCGCGGTGCAGCGGGCGCGCGTGCTGGTCGGCCCTTGGCGGCACTGGCGGGAGCGCTCCTGGCCGGCGCGGATAGACCGGGGGACGCGCTACAGCGGCGTGTTCGCGCGCTTCACCCGCGGCGGGGACCGCATGCGCCTGCTCGACCCCGACACCCGAACCGCCGAGACGGTGGGCGCCGGTAGTGGCCTCATCGCCGCGATGCGCCCGACGGAAGCGGACCTCCTCTGGATGGTGACCGGCGTCGACGACGAGGGTGTCGAGCGCGCCGCTTCCGCCCTCGACGACCGCGCGCTGCACGGCGCGTTCGCGGCCGCGGTGACCGACGCGGGCATCCAGAAGCTGCCACTGGCGAGCGAGCCGAAGGCGGAGGACGAGACCCGCTCCGGCGCCGCCGCCGCATACACCGCGACAACGGCCCAGGCGAGGACGACCGTCACTGAGCTCGCCCGCGCCTTCGCGCGCGGGAACCTGCGGGCGCTGTGCGCCCGGATAAGCGAGAGCGCGAAGCGACAGGCCGGGCTGATGGCCCACGGCAAGGTCGAGAGCTGTCCGCGGGACCTGCGCCAGGCGTTCGCGATCGTCGACCCGGATTCCACCCTCCGCTTCGCCGGCAGGCGCTCGATCGGGAAGGTGAGCGCCGCGGGCGGTCGCGCGACGGTGACGCTCGAGGTCGCCGGCCGGCCGCACGTCGACGTCGCGCTGGTCGAGAGCGACGGCCGGTGGCTGCTCGACAGCTTCTTCGGGACCCCGCAAGAGCTCGCCGAGCGGAGCGCCGCCGCGGTCCGCGAGGCGGCGTTCCCGAGCGGGCCGGGCCGCCCGGCGCGCGTCGCCGACGCGGGCGGCGTCGCCTGCTTCCCGTTCTTCGCGGACCAGTTCCCCGAGATCGACGGCGGCTGCGAGCTGCAGGTCAGCGGACGGCGCGTCGCGGTGACCGTCGCGACCCCGTTCGGCGACTTCGACTTCGGCGACTGCGAGTTCGGCTACACCGCCCTGGCGGACGACCGCGGCCGCACCTGGATAACCGACGTGTCGTTCACCTCGCGCGTCAACAACGGCTGCGCCGACCTGAGGGAGTGCAGGGCCGGCGGCGAGGAGGCGCCCTGGAGGGGGGCCATCCGCGCCGTCGGCGACGACCGGCTCGTCCACCGCATCGACGCCTGCCTGGACACCTGCGTCGGCTTCTACACGGGTGAGCTGATCGTGCGCCTCACGCGCCGGCGCGGCCGCTGGACAGCCGCGGTCGCGCGGTCAGCGGGCGGAACGGTCGGTCTGAGCGGGTTCGGGCTGGACGGCCGGCTCGACGTCGAGTCCGACCGCCTGCGGATCCGTGCCGCCACGCCCTCGGGCTGAGCCCGGCGGTCAGAACCCGTCGCTGACCTTCCAGCGTCCGTCCTCGCGCGTGAACTCCACCGGGTAGAGCTTGCTGTTCTTGGTCTTGACACGAGCCTGCGCCTTGCCGCCGCGGATCGCCAGCTTCGCGATGTAGGGCTTGTTCTTCCCGAGCGTTCCGCTCTGCCACAGCGCCTTGAACCACTCCTCGCAGGTCTGCTTGCTCTTCTTGCCCTGGTCGCGCCGCGCGGCGTCGGTCATCAGGCCGCAGACGCCCGCGGCATCCTTGGCGTAGAAGCGGTCGGTGACCTCGGCGTAGAGGTCGTGGATCTCGCGCTCGTCGCCGGTCATGCCCGCGGCGTGGCCCTTCTGAGCAGTCGCCTCGTCGTCGTCCGACCCGCCGCACGCCGCGGCTCCCAGCGACAGGGCCAGCAGCGCCAGCAGTACCGCGAGGCGTCCGCCGTCACGGCGAATGGTCCCTCTGCTCATGTTCCCTCCAGTCGTGTCCGCCTCGATGCGAGACGTCAGTCCCTCAGCCACGTCCGCACCTTCCAGTCGTCTCGCTCCCGGATGAAGAAGGCCCGTTGCGGGCGCTTGCTCCCCGAGACTTTGGCGCTCACGATCGCCTGGGTGCCGTCGGTCTGTATGCGCAGGAGCTCGGGATCGGTGTCCTCGACGACGTCGCCCCCCTCCAGGTAGGACGCAAAGCCGCTCTCGCAGGTCCCTCCAGCGTTCCCCGCCATCCGGGCAAAGTCGCGACGCATCCCGTCGGCCATCACGGCGCAGGCGCGCCGCTCGTCGGCTACCGCCAGCGCGGTCCGCATCTGCTCGAACACGGCGCGGATCTCGCGATCGTCGGCGCCCTGGGCCGTCCGCACGGGGGCCGTCGCGGTGCTCTCTGCCAGCGTGGCCGCGTCGTCGTCCGATCCGCAGCCCGCGGCTGCCGCGACGGTGAGCGCCACTGCCAACAGAGCTACTGCTCGCCATCCAGCGCCGTCAATGCGTCGACCCGTCAACGGTCCCTCCATTCCCCGGTTGCGACGCGCCACGCGAGTCACGAAAGCCTCCCCGCCGGCACCCCTCCAATTGCCTCAACCCTATCCGACCGCGCACCTGCCCGCAAGCGGCCTCCCGGGCGGGCAGCGCCCACCCGGGAGGGCCCGCTAGCCGCGCGCGTTCCTGCGCTTGGCCGCTCTGCGCTTGGCGGCGAGGCGCTTCGCCTTCGCCTTGCACGCCCTGCCGGCCTTCTGCTTCTTGGTCCTGCACACGACCTTCGCCCTGCGCGCGCACGGCTTGCGCATGTTGACGTCGAAGTCGTGACGGCGGCCGTTGTGGCCGTCCATGTCGGCCTCGGCGACCTGGCGCCCGCGGGTGCACAGGTTGATCAATCCCCTGCGGGTGCGGGTGACGGCGATGATGCCGTTCTTGCCGCCCTTGATGTTGAGGTTGAACCGGCTGATCGGCGCGTCGGGCACCTCCTCGAAGGTGTTGACCAGCTTGCCCCGCTTCGCGTCGGACTCGCCGACGAGGTTCACCGAGATCTCGCCGCGCAGGGCGACGATGATCATCGGCAGGGTGCGGATCAGGTTGCCCGTCGACGAACGCCGGACGTTCTTGACGAAGTACACGTTCCCGACGAGCGGCCGGTTGAGCAGCGGGCTCACCGCACGCGCCCGTCCGACGATGCTGCCCTTCGGGCAGTGGCGCTCGAGGTCCGGCTTGGTCCCGTCCTCGTACTCGCAGAGCGCCTGCGCGTTCTCCACGTCGAGCGCCAGTGTCTTGGGCAGCCGTACCTCGGCCTTGTCGATTCCCGCCTCGGGGATCCCCTTCTGGGTCACCGTCGCGCGGATGCCGGGGTGCTTGCCGGTCTTGACCTGCTTCCTGCCCGTGAGCCGCAGCTTGAGCTTCGGCTTGAACGGCAGGTTCGCGCAGCCGGAGGCCTGGAACCGGCTCGCCACGCCAGCGGCCGCGCCCTGGTCCGAGGTCAGCGTCGCGCCGACCTGCTTGGCCGCGCAGTCGGACGGGTTCAGCATGAACCGGCCGCGGTTGATCAGCACCGTCACCTCGCGCACCCGCAACGGGATGCCGTGGTGGATCAGCGGGAACGGATCGCTGATGGCCGTCACCTGGGCCGTCCGGCGATCCACGTGGAGCGCCTGGCGCACGATCACCGGCGACAGCTCCATGCCGCCCCGGAACGGTCCGGCGACCGGCCGGATCTTGACCGCGAGGCCGTACTCTCCCCCCTTGTAGCCCTCGGTGAGGAACACCTCGCCCTTCTGCTCGAGCACGAACGGGTCGCCCGAGCCCGCCTTTGCGTCCACCAGGCCGATCTTCGAGCCAGCGGGACAGGCGCCCGCGCCGGCGGCCGCGTTCGAGCAGAGCGGCACGTCCTTCACGGAGGCCAGCAGGCCCTTGGGCAGCTGGGCGGTCAGGCCGCGTAGGTACTGCTGGCCCTCGGGACGCCCGAACTGGAACGTGAACGTCCCGTTGGCACGCGCGGCCTGCGTGTCCATCGCCGCGTTCATGCCGGGCGCGAACGCGTTGGCGCAGTTCTGGCTGACGCCGAAGCCGCCGCCGTCGGTGCGGTCGGCCACCGGAGTTGCCGCCCCCACCGCGGACCACGGCGTGAACGCCGCGGCCCAGCCGGGGCTGCCGCAGCGTTGCGGCATCCCGAACAGTCCCTTCGACCCGCTCTTGAAGTCCAGCCACAGCCGGTCGAACGGCAGCTCGGGGTTGTTGAGGAACCGTGCCGTGATCTGGCCGGTGCCGGGGTCGGCCGTCGCGGTGCCGTAAATCTTGGCGACCAGGCCCCGCTCGACGTTGCGCAGCACGAGGAAGGTGCGGAACATCTCGCCCGACTGCGGGTCGGTCGACTTCGGCTCGCCAAGCACCACCTCGCCGGTCAGATCCTGCTCGAGCAGCGGCGTGCGGACCCGCGCCGTCCCTAGCTTCGAGCCGTCCGGGCACTCCGCCCCGTCTGCGCCGCCGTCCTTGTTGAACGGATCGCCGTTGTTGAACAGCGGCGGGTTGCCCAGCTGGCGCAGCCCGACCTGGCCGTCGCCGCAAGCCTGCAGGCCGGTGGCGGCGGACGGGTTGACCGACACGCCCGCCGGCAAGGTCACGACGGTGTCCTTGAGGTGGGCGGTCGCGCGTCCGGCGGGCGACTCCCAGTAGGCGGTGGCCGCGTCGGCGTAGTTGGCCGCGGCGGCCGAGCCGGCGCCTGGGGCCGGCGTCTGGAGCACGTTGCCGGCGCCGTCACGCGGCAAGGTCTGCTGCGGGATCGAGAGGTCCACCTGCAGGCCAGAAGCCCCGTCGGCCGCCGCCGTGGTCGGCGAGAACGCGATGTCGGGATTGAAGCCGAGGCTCTCGCAGCCGACCACCGCCGGCTGCGGCGACAGGTACCGCTTCCACCCCGGGTCGTCCGCCACGGGATCGCCCTCGGACGTGAACTTGCCCGGGTTCTGGAACGCGTCGATGGCCAGCTCTACGGCTGGGCGCTGGTTGCAGTCGGTCTCGTTCGACAGGAACGGCTTGATCGGTCCCCACTGCGGGTCGTAGGGCTCCTGACAGCTGGGGACGAGGCCGTTGAGCGGTAGACGGGCTCCCCCTGAACCCGACGGATGCCCGACCTGCTCGTGACAGGGATCGTCTCCGGGAAGCTCCTCGTTTGCCATGAAACCGTCCGGCGCCCGCCAGATGTCGTTGGCAGGCTCCCATGGGGTTCCCCAGAGGGTGATCGCCTGCGAGTAGACCGGCAGAGCCGCGGGGATCTGGCCGGTGAACGCGGTCACCCCGAAGTCGCCGTTGGTCCGCGGCTTGGCGACGATCCGTACGGTCGTCACGCCGGCTCCTTGCGATCCCGCCTGACCGGAGACGTAGGCGACCCCTAGCTCCGCAGCGTTGCCCCTGCGAGGCTCGAGGTTGAAGACCGGGGACAAGTCCATGTACCTGCTGTTCTGCATGTTCTGGCCCGTGATCGAGCCCTCCATGAAGAGCTGGAGCACCCCTACCTGGCTCGCAGCGGGGCAGCCGATCGGCCGGACGGCGAACTGCTCGGCGGTGCACTTCGGCACCGCGTTGGGATCGCCGACGAAGCCTGGCGGCAGGCTGACGTAGATGTTGTCGAGCGTCCCGTCGGGGCTGGCGCCGACCTTGTTCAGCCACATCGTCGTGCTTCCGTCGGCATGAGCGCCCGCCTGCGTCGCCGGAGCAAGCCGCCAGCTCGGCGGCACGTCCCAGGGATCGCTCGTCGCCGGGCTGGGCTGCCCGAAGTCGATGCAGTGCGGCGGCGTCGCCGGCGCCGGGATCTGCGCCATCGGGCTGGACGATCCGTTCGGAGCGGGAATCGTGGCTGGAATGCCGCCGGTCCCGCCGTCGATCGGCGTCGGCGGGTTACCTGGCGCGGGGGCGCCGGCAAGGTTGCATGCGCCCGCCCAGAAGGCATGGGCGCTCGGGTAGGCGGGAGCCTCCTGCGCCGGACCGGCGCCGTCGTTGACCGGCGCGATACCGAACTGGTCGCCGAACGCCGCCTGCGCCGGACCGGCCGCCAACGCCGAGGCGATCAGCCCCGTCACGGCCAGCCCGGCGACCCTGGAGGCGGTCGCGCGGAGCTCGAGCTTGCTGCTGTGTCGCATCGTCAGGTCGTCCCTTGAGTCGAAGGTGCGGTCACGGGCGCTTATGCGGATTCGGTCGAGAATCGTCATCGGCCCGGCCTCCGCAGCAGGACGGTGGCCGTTCGCTGCCGAGCCCCGGCCATGTCGACCCGCACCGCGACACGTAGCCGCCGTCCGGTTCGCAGATGGCGCCGTGCCGCCCGGTTGAGCCGCAGACGAACGACGACCCGTCCAGCGGAGCGCGCGTTGCGGGCCGCCCGTGCCAGGGTCCTGCGCTTCCCTCCGACCTTGCCACGCGCGACGGCTCTCACCCGGCCGGCCGTCGTCGTGCGCACGCGCAAGGCGATCACGCCCCTACGAGCCGCGCGCCGGCGCGCCTTGCGGCCGAGGCTGGCGACCGTGAGCCGCGGACGCGCGTCGGGCACTGCGTCGCCCACGCGCGCCGGCGCCGTCGACGCTGCGGGTGGTACCGCGACGGCAGCCGCGCCGTTCCCGTGACAGCCTCCTGCCACGACCCCGCACACCACAGGGCGGGGCGGCTCCGGGAATCCTCCACCGACGCGCGCGGTGTAGACATCCATCACCGCATCGTGGTCCTCCCACGTCAGGGCGTCCATGGTCGCGAAGTAGACGTTCGTGCCGCTGCGGTCGTTGCCGCGGTAGAAGGCCCCCTCCCCGGCGCTGGCGCCGGTGCTGATCAACGAGAGCTCGCCGTTGCGCCACTCGTATACGTCATAGTTGCTATCGGTGTCCTCGGCGACCAGCCGGCTTCTGCTCTGGAAGAACGCACGCCGATCGCCCGCGGCTGGGTGGGTCGCGACCCCGAGCAGCGGCAACGCCTCCTTGACGCTGCCGCCGTTGAACCCGACGTCACCGTGGCAGTGACGCGGCTCATCGACGTCGGCACTGGAGTCGGTGGCATTCACGCACTCGTACGCGCCCCCGACGGCATCCGCCGCCGGACGCGTGATGCGCGTGAGCTCGTCGCGCTCCGCGTCGTAGCCGTAGATGTCCCCTGACCTGTCGTCGGGATCGTCGGCCGTCAACCGACCGTCGGTCCACATGGTGACAAAAGCGCCGTCGGCCGTGCCGCGTACGCAGTTCGCGGACTGAAGACCGGCTGCGAAGCTCAGGGATCTCACCTCACCAAGAGCCGTGCCGTCGGCCACGCCAGTGCTCGCACACTCCGACAGGTCGCCGTGCAGGCCGGTGGCGACGGCGCGCGGCAGTCGCGCCACGAACCTCCACCGCGCTGGCTGCGGACGGCGTGCGTCGTAGAGATAGAGGTTCACATCGCTGGTCGTCGACGCCGTGCCCACGGGAGCCGTGATCGTGCCGTTGCTGGACTCGAGCGCGCCGTCGAGCGGCGCCGCGCAGGTGAAGTATGCCCTCGACCCATCCTCGGCGAGGAACCGCAAGGCGGCGACGCCCATACCACCAACCGGGCTATTGCAGTCCGCCTGGCCGCTAGGGCCACCGGAGATCCGGGTGAGCTCGTCCGACTCGACGTCGTACAGGTAGAGATCCCACGAGTTGCCGGACGGCGTCCCGGTCTTCACACCGCCCACCGGCGCCGGGGCACCGGTGCCGTTGGGGTCATCGGTCGTCAGTGGCGAGTTGGTCCGGAACAGAACCTTGGCGCCATCTGGCGTCGCCCCCTCGAACTGTGCGGGGCCGAGCAGCGAAGCGTCCTGCTGGCCGAATAGTCCCTCCTCGGCACGCGAGATCCAGCGCGTCTCGAAGCTGCCGTCCGGCTGACTCTCCCGCATGTAGAGCTGTGGCGGGCAGCTCGTGTTGGCGCCGTTCGCAGGATGGGTGAACGGAGGCGGGGGGCCGAAGAACGTGGCTGCACAGTTGTTCGTGGCTGTTGCCGGCACCGCCAATGGGTCGGGGCTCATGAAGAATATTCGCGAGCCATCCCGGGAGACAGCGTTCTTAGACGTCGAGCGCCAACTTGACGTATCGCTGGTTAGAGCGGCGCCTAGTCTCGAGACGAGCGACGCGTCGGTTCCGGGCAGATCCGGGCATGCCTGCTCGCCGAGCTTGCCAGACGCGAGCCGGTTGGGGATCATGGTCTCATCGCTACAGGCTTGGACGAGAGTGCGTACTCCCGCCCCGGGGAACGAGTCCGAGAGCCCCCCGGAGCTGTCATGCGCATAGACAGTGCGCCCGCTGACGAGCTGGTGCGAGGGATCGCCGATGCCGGCCAGCCCGCGCATACCGGACGTCCCGACAACATGCGAGCCATCAGCAGAGACGACAGCGTCGTCCACGTTGGCTTGCGTTGTGCCGGATGAGATCTGCGTGTCACGGTCGGTAGGACCGAAGATCTCCCAACGCCCCTGCCAGTCGCCGATCATCAACGGACTGCCGAACGTGCTCTCAGGCCAATCCGCCATCTCAGGAAAAAACTTGGTGATTCCGCCGTTGTTTTTCAGCGTGACCTTCGACAGATCATCAGCCGCACTGGATAGGTCGATGAGGCGATAGGCCTGCCCGCTGAGCACCGCGTGCGTGAACGGAGAGTGGCTGCGCCATCCCGCGGCCGTCCGCTCGGCGAACACGTAGTCGTTTCCATAAGCGGCGGCACCGTGTCCGAGGAGCGTCGACCCGAAGCTTCCCTTGACCGCGAAGCGCTCGCCCGCATAGGCGGCGTGGCCCGACCGGCCAGATGCTACGGGGGCGTTGTACCAGCTGCCCACACCCTGCCCGCCGACCTTGTCCGCAGGAGAGACGAGCTCATACGCGCGACTGTCACCGAAGGCGTCCGCGTTCGGTGATGAAGACCCTGTCGTGAACGTCCGGTCGGCGCCATAGCGCGGACCGGGGCCATCGACGGGATGGGCGACGCCGTTGTCCGCCGCCAGTCGGTAGTGATACGTCCGATTTGGAACCAAGCCGCCCAGCTGCTGAGAGACCAGCAGCTCCGTCGTCCCGGATCCGGCCAGAGCCGCCGGCACCGGAACCCTGTTTCCGTATGACGTGGTCTCGCCATACTCGAACCAGTACGCCGTCTCCGAGCCGTTCGGATTGACCCGGCCGACCAGCAGGGCGCCCGTGTCGGTGATGCTGGACGCGGTGACGGTCGTGACGTCAGCAGGGATCGCATCTGTCACCAAGTTGCCCTCCAGCGACAGGACCTCGAGGGTGGGCACAGGGCCGTTGGCGTCGCCGCCAATCACCGACGTGGTTCGGAGGCGTACCCGGTAGGGCGTGTTGGGCGCAAGACCATTTGCTGTGGCCGTGACATCGACATCCCCCACCCCGACGAGCGTTCCGCCGCCGACGGGCTCCCAGGTGCCGCCGTCGGTGCTGACCTCGAACACGTACTCGGCGAAGCCGTTCGGGTCGATCGTGCCGTGCAGCATCGCGCTGCGCGCCTCGACGTCCGATGCGGGACGAAGCATCACCGTCGGTGAGCTGGGGCCGTCCTCGTCGAGGATGAAGAACCCGTGGCCCGGAGGGGTGGCCGCGTAGGAGGCGACAAGCCTGTCACGCGTTCCGTCGACGGCGAGGCCTTGGACGGTCGTCAGGCCACTGCCGACACCGTGGCGGGCGACCTCGCTGACGGTCGCCGTGTCGATCTCCTGGATCAGCGTCTCACCGCCGTTCGGACGGTGACGGACCACCAGCAGGTTTCCGCTGGCCGGATCTATCGCCAGGCCGGTCGTGCCACTGCTACCCGTACCAGAAAGGAGCGGACCGGGGGGCGACTGATCGTCTGCGAGGATCGGCGCAAGCAGCGCGGTCGAAGGGTCGCCGAAGCCGTCCGAGTCGAACCTCAGGACTCTATGGTTGAGGCCCGAATCGCTGGCATAGACGACTCCGTCGGCATCGACGGCGAGATGCGCTGGATTGTTCGTACCAAAGCGGCCGTTGTCCGTACCCGCCGCTGCGGCGGCGTTGCAGGCGCTGGCCGTGGTGCACACCTCGAACGCAGCGGCGCCGGTGTCGACGCCCCATCCCCAAGCCCGTACGAACGTGCCGCCGGAAGTGAACTGGTGGATGCGTCGGTTGGTTATGTCGCTAACGAACAAATCACCGCTTATGGGATGCACGGCGATGCCACGCACACTGTTCTGGGTCGTGGCGCCGAACTGACCCGCGCCCGTGCCGGCAACGCCTGCCTTGCAGGTGTTGCCAGAGGTAGCGGTGCAGACGTCCCCGCCTGTCGTCTGGTTCACGCCACGGCCGAGCATCAAGATGAAGTCGCCGTCCGCGCCAAACTTCTGCACGCGAGCATTGCCACGGTCGTACACATACACCGATCCGTCCGTCTGGTCGATCGCGAGCCCGACCGGCGTGCTGAACTCACCAGCAGCCGTCCCCGTGCCGCCAGCTTGACAAGGTGTGGTAGCGGCGGTGCAAACCTGGGCGACCGGAGAGCCGTCCTCGACGCCTCGGCCCCACATCAGCTCGAACTCCCCCTCGCGGCTATAGCGCGAGACGCGATGGACGGCGTTCAATCCCTCCGCCACGTAGACGTCGCCGGTCGACTCGTTGATCGCGACCCCCCGAGGCTGGGTGAACTGCCCCTCCGCAGAGCCGGCAGCTCCACCGATGAATCGGTCCACGGTCTTGTCGGCCTGGGCTGGGGTCGCTGCCGCAAGAGCCGCCACGATCGCGACCACCAGAAGAGACATAGTCGCTGCAAAAGCTCCCGCTTTCCCAACGCGGGTCACGCTCGTGCGGCTGACGCCCCTCGAGCGCCCCGAGACTGCGCTCGCTGGCTCGGGGAAAGACCCGAAAATGGACGCACTACTCCCTTCAAAGGTGAGCGGAGCAGCAACGGTGGTGTCCGCCTTGCGACCACGCACGGCAGAAAGGAACCTTCCGATTCCTCTCGTGACACCCAGGCTGCTTCCAGCTCGCCTCATCTAACTACTTCCTCTCCTCGTCGCTAACTCCGGCCCGGATCTGACGATCCACGCCGGCTTGATCGAAGTTCTGCCGCCACCGAGACGCACACAAGCGTCCCGACAAACGTCTCTAAGTCCTGCGCAATGCCGCAACGGCCGCTAACAAACGCCGATTCCCCCAATGAAGGCGAGACGGAGCTAGCAGTCGATACGGGGACTGAGGGGTGGGTGGGGGGTTCACTCGTATGGGTGCAGCCGACCGACAGGCCAGCTGACCTCGAGATCGTCGCCACACTGCCCACCGCTCTCGAGCCCTCGAGGTCCTGCTGACACGCATCCATATGAGAAGCCACGTAGGAGCGCCTATGGAGCTCCGTCGTGGGATCTACGGGATCCGGCCCAGAAGGTGCTGAGGGATCGACGGGTGTGAAAGAGAGGATCCCGGCCGAGGT
>DATABV010000139.1:0-24155 GCA_036259395.1 Thermoleophilaceae bacterium
CAGACCGGCACGGGCAAGACCGCCGCCTTCGGGCTGCCGCTGCTCGACTACCTCGATCCGTCCGATCCCGCCGTCCAGGCGCTCGTGCTCACCCCGACGCGCGAGCTGTGCATCCAGGTGACCCAGGCGCTGCGCGCCTACGGCGCCCAGCACGGCATCGAGGTCGTCGCGGTCTTCGGCGGTGCGCCGATCCGCGACCAGGCCTCGCGGCTCAAGCAGGAGGCGCAGGTCGTCGTCGGGACCGTCGGCCGGGTCATGGACATGATCCGCCGCCACTACCTCTTCCTCGACCAGGCGCGCTACGTCGTGCTCGACGAGGCCGACGAGATGCTCGACCTGGGGTTCTTCGAGGACGTCGACGAGATCCTCGCCCGCTGCCCGTCCGGGCGCCAGACCGCGCTGTTCTCGGCGACGATGCCGCCGCCGATCAAAAAGCTCGCCGAGAAGCGGATGTTCGATCCGGTGACGATCAAGGTCAAGGCCGCGCAGCTGACGATCGACACCGTCGCCCAATTCCACATCGAGGTGCCCGACAAGGACAAGGCGGAGCGGCTCGGCGAAGTGCTCAAGGCCGAGCGGCCCGAGCAGGCGATCATCTTCGCGCGCACGAAGATCGGCGTCGACCGGCTCGCGCGGACGCTCGACCGCCAGGGTCTGCGCGTCAAGACGCTGCACGGCAACATGAGCCAGGGCGCGCGCGACGGCGTGATGATCGCCTTCAAGGGCGGCCGCGAGCGGCTGCTGGTGGCGACCGATGTCGCCGCGCGTGGGCTCGATATCACGGGCGTGTCGCACGTCGTCAACTACGACGTGCCGAACTCGCCCGACATCTACGTCCACCGCATCGGGCGCACCGGCCGCGCGGGGGAGACCGGGCGGGCGATCACGCTGATCACGCCCAAGCAGCGCGAGGACCTCGAGGCGATCGAGCGCCACGCGAACACGGAGATCCCGGCCTGGACGGCCCCGAACGGCGCGGCTCCGGAGCGGCCGAAGCGCGTGCGTCCGCCGAAGGCCGCGAAGCCCGAGGCCGAGGCGCCCAAGGTCGCGGCCGTCGAGCAGCAGGACGAGGAGCCCCCCGAGGCGCCGCAGCCGGAGCCGCGCGAGCGTCCCCAGCCGCGCCGCCCGCGCCACACCAAGCCGCGACCGCGCGACGGCAAGGTGGCGAAGCTGCTGATCGGCGGGGGCCGCGCGCAGGGCTTCCAGCCCGCCGACGTCGTCGCGGCGATCGTCGACAACTGCCATCTCGACGGCGAGGACGTGCGCAAGGTGCGCGTGCTCGAGCGGTTCAGCTTCGTCGAGGTGCCGGCCGAGCGGGCGGGCGAGGTGGTCGAGAAGGTCAACGGCAACGAGGTCCGGGGCGTGCCGCTCCGGCTGGAGGTGGCGAAGCGATGAGTCAGGCGACACTGCACACGACGCACGGGCCGATCGAGGTCCAGTTCTTCGACGACGACGCGCCCAAGACCGTCGAGAACTTTCGCAAGCTGTCCGCTGACGGCTTCTACGACGGTCTGTCGTTCCACCGCGTGATCAAGGACTTCATGATCCAGGGCGGCTGCCCGCAGGGAACTGGCACCGGCGGCCCCGGCTACACCTTCGAGGACGAGTTCAACGACCACAAGGTCGTCCGCGGCGCGCTCGCGATGGCCAACGCCGGCCCGAACACCAACGGCAGCCAGTTCTTCATCGTCACGACCGCCGAGGCCTCCTGGCTCGACGGCAAGCACACGGTCTTTGGCGAGGTGGTGTCCGGCATGGACGCCGTCGACGCGATCGAGGCCGTCCCCACCGGCCCGGGCGACCAGCCCGAGGAGCCGGTCGTCATCGAGCGCGTCGAGCTCGCCGACGGAGCCGGCTGAGCCGCCGCAGGGGAGGCGACTACCGGGTCGGTTCCAGGATCGTCAGGCCCTCGAACCGTGTGCGATAGAACCCACGGTCGCGGGTCAGTAGGCGATCCGCGTGGATCCCGGCGTGTGCGGCGACCAGAAAGTCGGCGATGACGCGGTCGCGCGTGCCTCCCGCGCGGCGGTAGGCGCGCCATGCCTGCGCGGCGTCGAGCGCGGCTCGCGCGTCGACCGGGCTGTACTCCAGACCGAGGCTGTCGAGCGCCGCTCGCGCTGCTCCCGCGCTCTCAAACGAGGCGCCCGTCTCGGCCCACACGATGTCGCAGGCGATCAGCTTCCCCTCCTGCCGCGCGCCGCGGATGGCCTCGCGCGACGCAGGGCCGAACTCAGGGTCGCCGCCGAGCAGATCGAGCAGGACGTTGGTGTCCACGGCGGTGATCAGGGCGCCGGTCCGGGACCGCGGAGGTCGTCGAGCAGCGCATCTGGTCGCGCCGGCAGCTCGAGCATCCCGTAGAGAGCATCGACCGGATCTCGCCCGCGGGCCTTACGGGCGATCAGCCGCCCATCGCTCACTTCGAAGTCGAGCGTCTCGCCCGCCCGGATTCCCAGCCGATCGCGCAGCGGCTTTGGAATCGTGACCTGGCCCTTCTCGGATACCTTCGCATTCATACTGCAAGAGTAGCAATTCCTACCTGTCGTATCCTACCGCTACTCCCAGCAGCCGCTCAAGCTCGGGCAGCGTCTGTTCCGGCCCGCGATGCAGCACTGCCGTCATGCCGACGGCCTCGGCGCCGGCGCAGTTCTCCCGCAGGTCGTCGACGAACACACACTCCGCGGGCGTCAGCCCGATTCGCTCGGCGCCCAGAAGGAAAATCTCCGGCTGGGGCTTGTGGAGGCCGACCTCGCCGGAGATGACGATCGCCTCGAAGAGCTCGTCGAGGACGGCACGGTCGTAGATGTCGGTGCCGACGGAGTTCGAGATCAGGCCGGTGCGGATGCCCGCGCCGCGGGCGCTGCGTACGGCGTCGATCATCGCTGGCTCCGGGCCGATACCGGCGAATATGCGGTTCATCAGTCCGTCGGCGTCGGCCACGCCGAGCAGGGGCGCGAGGTATGCGCCGAACTCGTCGGCGTCGATCTGGGCGGTCTCGAGCTTGCGCAGCTCCGCCCGCGTCTCGGCACTCGAGCGCAGCAGGTCGGAGAAGGCGTCGGGTGCCAGCCCCTCTGCCTGGCAGAACGCGCGAAAGGACTGGAAGACGTTCGTGGTGAGCACGCCGCCGAAGTCGACCAACAGGCCGCGCTTCGGCGTCTCGGCGGCGCGCTGCTCGGGGTCGGAGGTCACTAGCCCGCCCGCGCGATCTCGCGCGCCTTCTCCGCGAGCGCCGGTACGCCCTCGTCGAAGACGGCCATGAAGGCGTCGTCGCTCGCGCCGGCGAGGAAGCGCTTGTAGTTGCCCTCCATGAAGACGGCTGCCTTCCAGAGAGCGAGCGCCTGGTACCAGTGGAGCGGGCCGACCGCTCGCCCCGATCGCTCCTCGTAGTGGGCGACGAGCTGTTCTCTGCTCGGGAAGCCGGGCAGGCGGGTGACCGACGTCAGCGAGCTGAACATCGTGTCGTCCGGGTCGTCGGGGGCGATCCAGGTGACGGTCAGGTAGCCCAGATCGGCGAGCGGGTCGCCGATCGTCGCGAGCTCCCAGTCGAAGACGGCGACCAGGCGAGCCGGCGGGTCGTCAGCCACCATCACGTTGCCGAGCCGGTAGTCGCCGTGGACGATGGTCGCCGGTGGGGACTCGGGCACGTTCGCCGCCAGCCAGTCGCCGACCTCGGCCACGACCGGCAGCTCGCGCGTCTTGTTGTGCTCCCAGAGGCCGGCGAAGCGGCGAAGCTGGCGCGCGAGGTAGCCGCTCGGCTTGCCGAAGCCCTCGAGCCCGGCAGCGCGCCAGTCGACGGCATGGATCTCGACGAGGGCGTCGACGAGCTCCTCGCCGATTCGCGACCTTTCGGCCGGGGAGTCGAGCGCCGGCGGGACGGCGTCGGTGATCACGGTCCCTGGCACCTCCTCCATCACGTAGAACGGGACGCCGAGGACCGACTCGTCGTCGCACACCGCGAGCACGCGCGGTACGCGGGCGGCCGTGTCGGCGAGCGCCGTCAGCAGCCGCGCCTCGCGCACCACGTCGTGCGCCGACGGCGGCAGCGGCGGACGCGGGGGACGGCGCAGGACGAATCGCTCGCCGCCGCGGCGCACCAGGTACGTCACATTCGAGTGCCCGTCACCGATGCGCTCGGCGTCGATTGCGCCCGACCCGAGCCCCGCTTCGTCGAGGAACTCCGACAGCGGCTCGAGGACCAGCAGCGGCGCCGGCTCGTCAGCCGCCGCCTCCGCGCGCGTGTCGACGATCTCGTCGGCTGCCATGCGGCCGTGGTCTAGCGACGCTCCCAGGCGCCGGGCTCGCGCGTCAGCGACGACACCTGCCGCGGCAGCTTGCCGGCGGCGATGTCTGCGAGCGTCACGTGCTCGAGGACGTCACGCAAGCTCGCGCGCAGGGCGATCCAGACGTCGCGCAGCGCCTCGGCGTTGCCGGCGTAGTCGAGGTCCTCGGGCTTCTCGCCGCGGACGCTGGCGAGCGGGCCCTCCGCCGCGCGGAAGACGTCCGCGACGCTGACGTCCTCCGCCGGCTGGGCGAGCCAGTAGCCGCCCTCGGGGCCGCGGCGGCTGTTGACCAGGCCGCCGATCCGCAGGTCGACGAGGATGTTCTCGAGGAACTTCAGCGGGATCCCCTGCGCCTCGGAGATCCGCTCGCCCTTCAGCGGTCTGGAGGAGTCGTTGCCGTTGGCGGCCAGCTCGATCGCCGCACGGACTGCGTAGTCGGCCTTGGCGGAGACGCGCATGGACGCGCATTCTCCACCAAATCCCCTTCAAAGCGTCGCAATGCACGCGACGCTGCGCGCGAGGAGCGCTCAGGCGATCTCGTCGACGTGGCGGATGTTGGCCACGTCGTCGTGTTCGTCGCTCGGCGCGCCGGCGAACCAAGCCTCGAGGATCTCGTCGAGCACGGCCGCGCTGGTCGTGCGCAGCGAGAGCGCCAGCACGTTGGCGTCGTTCCAGCGCCGCGCCCCGCGCGCGGTCTCGGCGTCCGCGCAGAGCGCGGCGCGGATGCCGGGGACCTTGTTGGCGGCGATCGCGGCACCGGTCCCGGTCCAGCAGCAGACGATCGCCTGGTCGGTGCGGCCCTCGGCGACGTCGCGGGCTGCGGCCTCGCTCGCCCACGCCCAGTCGGGTCGTTCGCCGCTCGCGAGGATCCCGTGCATCGTCAGGTCGTGGCCCTGCTGCAGCAGGCGCTCGACCAGGGTCTCCGCCACCCCGGTCAGCTCGTCGGCGGACACGCTCAGTCGCACGGTTCGAGCCTAGCCGGGGCCTACCGCTTGAGCGCAAGCGCCCGGCGGTCACGCACGACCTCGCCCTGCGCGCGGCCCGCCGCTTGGACGCGGTAGCGCGCGGCGCGCAGGCGGTCGACCCGCAGCCCCATGCGCACGACCTTCCGCTGGCCCGCCTGCAGCCCGAACCTCCGGCTGACGGCGACAGCCTTGCCGCGCCGGTTGCGCAGCACGACCCGGATCCGCCGTACCGCGCCGCCGCGCGCACGGACGACGACGCGTACCGGGCGCTCGCCGCGCCGCGCCGTCGCCAGCCCGCGGGCCTTGCCGACGACCAGGCGGACCCGTTCGCTGCCGGCCTCGTCGCCGGCGCGGTCAACGCCTCCCTGGCCGGGGCCGGTCGCCGCTGTCGGCGACGAGCCGCCTCCGGTCGTGCCTGCCGTCGAGCTCACCGGCATCCCGACGGGCAGCTCCGCGTCGATACGCGACAGCGTGACCGCTCCGACGCTGCGCTGGAGCCCGTAGACGGTGGTGCCCGCCGCGATCTGCACCCGGTAGCTCGACTCGGGCGTCGCGTGGGCGGCGACCGGCTCGAGCTCACGCGTGATCGTCCGCTGCTGGCCGTCGAGGATGACCGGGATCGGCGTCACCTGGTTGCCGAGCACGCGGTTGGCGCGGACGTCGAGCACCTGGGCGTAGAGATGGGTGCGCGCCGGGAGCGCCGTGCCCGAGTACGTGATGCGCACGCGCGGCGCCCCGACGAGCTCGCTGGGACCACTCGCCGGCTCGATCTGGACGTTGACGGCGTCGAGCGCGGGGCTCGCGGCGATCAGCTGGCCGCCGCCCGTCACCGGTGATCCCGGCGTCACCGGAAGCAGGCCCGAGCCGGTCCCGCGCAGCGGCGGTCGCCAGGCGAGCGGGTAGTCGGCCGAGCTGCGCAGCACACCGTCGTCGGCGACCCACTCGAACGCCGGGCCGGTGTCGACCGGCTCGCCCTTCAGGTGCCGGCGCAGCCACGCGATGACCGAGCGCTCGACCAGGCCCGCGGGCCCGGCGCCCGAGTTGCAGAGGCCGTGCCCGCCGCAGAACCAGACCATCTTCAGCGGCACGCCGTTGCGCTTCAGCGCCGCATAGTTGTCGATCCCCTCCTGGAGCGTGAACAGCGTGTCGACGGTGCCCTGGGAGATCAGCGTCGGCACGTCGATCTGGGCGATCAGACGGTCGATGCCGCGCGCGTCGAAGAACGCCAGGCTCGCGTCGGAGAACACGCCGGTGCTCAGCCCCTCGGTGAACGCCTGCTGGATCTGGGGGTTCAGGTTGCCGCTGGCCGAGCCCGCTGCGAACAGCAGCGTCCCCCAGCCCTGCTTGACCGACCCGTCGCGGTAGAGGCTGCGGGTCAGCGAGTGCCAGGCGATCGTCGGGGTGATCGCGTCGACGCGGTCGTCGATCGCCGCCGCGATCAGCTGGATCGCGCCGCCGTAGCTGACGCCGCTCATGCCGACGAGCGGGTCGCCCGGCGCCTCCATCCGCGCCTCGGGCTGCAGCGCCAGCCAGTCGATCAGCGCCTGAACGTCGCGGCCCTCGTGCTCGGGCGAGTCGACCTCGACCTGGCCGCCGGAGCCGCCGAACCCGCGCGCATCCCAGGTCAGCACGTTGAAGCCGGCGTTGCGCAGCGGCCCGACGCCGGTGTTGCCGGTCGTCGCGTCAGAGGCGCCCTCAGGGTCGGTCGCGCCGCTGCCGCCCCAGCCGTGGCCCATCAGGACGGTCGGGGCCTGCGCCCCGGGCGCCAGGCCGGCGGCGGGGAAGAAGTGGGTGACGATCTGCGTTCCGTCGAAGGAGGTGACCGTGGCGTCTCGCGCGTGGGCCGAGCCGCCGCACACGAGCAGGGTGACGACCGCTGCCACAGCCGCTGCAACTCGACTCCCCATGCGGCTCGGACGTACCCAGCCGGCCTACTCTTCAAGCGTGCCCGAGCTGCCCGAGGTCGAGATCGCCGCGCGCCGCCTGACGACCGCGGCTGCTGGGGCGATGGTCGAGTCGGCGCTCGCCCCCGGCATGGTCACGATGAAGACCTTCGACCCGCCCCTCGACGCGCTCGCCGGGCGCACGCTCGACGCCGTGCAGCGGCGCGGCAAGCTGTTCAAGGTCCGCTTCGGCGATCTCACGCTCCTGATCCACCTGATGTCGGCCGGCCGGCTGCAGCTGTGGGACAAGCGGGCGTCGCTGCGCGACAAGGCGTCGCGGCTGCTGGTCCGCCTCGACGGCGACCGCGAGCTGCGGCTGCGCGAGTTCGGCACCCAGCAGCGCGCGTGGGCGAAGCTGCTCCCGGCCGACGAGGTCGACGCCGACCCCGCCGTCGCCACGCTCGGGCCGGAGGCCTGGCCGACGCTGCCGCCCGACGCCTTCGCCGAGCTGATCGACCAGCCGCGCCACCTCCACCCGCTGCTGCGCGACCAGCGCACGATCGCCGGCATCGGCCGCTCGTGGGTCGACGAGATCCTCTGGACCGCGCGGCTGTCGCCGTTCAAGCAGGGCGACGACCTCGAAGCCGACGAGGTCGAGCGGCTGCGCGTCGCGATCGGCGACCGGCTCGGCCACGCGCTCGACCACTACGAGGAGGTGATCGGCGCGACGATCCCCGACAAGCTGCCGCTGCCGCTGGAGGTGCACCGCCGCCAGGGCGAGCGGTGCCCGCGCTGCGGCACCAAGCTCGAGGCGATCCACTTCAAGGACTACGTCATGTCCTACTGCCCCGAGGAGCAGACCGGCGGCCGGGTGCTCAAGGACCGCCGCCTGTCGAAGCTGCTGAAGTAGCGCCGCCCCGACAGCGAAAGGACCCGATGGACGAAGGCGACAAGGCCCCCGACTTCGAGCTGCGCGACCAGGACGGCGAGACCGTGAAGCTGTCAGACCACGCCGGCGAGACGGTCGTCCTCTACTTCTACCCGCGCGCCGACACCCCCGGCTGCACGACGCAGGCCTGCGGCATCCGCGACCGCCGCGCCGACTACGAGGCCGCCGGCGCCACGGTGATCGGCGTCTCACCGGACGAGCCCTCCGCCCTGCGCAAGTTCGCCGACAAGCACTCGCTCGACTTCACGCTCGTCGGCGACCCCGACCACTCCGTCGCCGAGGCCTACGGCGTCTGGGTCGAGAAGTCGATGTACGGCAAGAAGTACATGGGCATCCAGCGCGCCACCTTCATCGTCGACGGCGACGGCAAGATCGCCAAGGTCTTTCCCAAGGTTTCGCCGAAGACCCACGACGACGTGGTGCTGAAGGCGCTGGCGGAGCTCTAGCGAGCGACGGTCAGCGGCACGCCGGCGCCGATTCGTCGCGCCAGCCAGGTGATGGCGCCGGTGCTGAGGCGGATGCAGCCGTGCGAGGCTGCGCTGCCGGGCGTGCCCGCGAGGCCGGCTGTCCCGTGGAGGGCGATCTGGCCGGGGCCGCCCGCGAACTCTTGCAGGACGTTGGAGCGAGCGCTGGTGGCGAGCGCGTACGGGCCGCCGGCGTGCCAGGGGGCGAGCCGAACGCCCTCCTCGACGAAGAAGCGGCCGAGCGGCGTGGGCGTCGCCGAGGTTCCGATCACGGCGTCGAATCGGCGCTCGACGCGTCCCGCGAACCGCACCGTGACGCGACGGGCGGAGAGGTCGAGCGAGAGGCGCCAGAGCGTCGACGTCCGTCTGGTGTGAGCGGCGCGGATCCAGCCGGCGTGGCCGTTCGGCCGTCCGGGGAGCCGGACGCGGATCCAGTCGCCGCCGTTCCCGCGGCCGAGCACGGGAAGGACCGTTCGGACGCCGGTCAGCGGCCGGCGGGCCGCGACGTATTCGATCCGGCGGGCGTCGCGGCTCGGTGCGGCGCGGGCGACATGGCCCTGCTGGAGGACGACGAGCGGCTGGCTGGCTCGCGGCTGCGGCGTGGCGGCCGCTGCGCTCGCCGTGACCACGGCGGCCAGGCCGGCGGTCGCTGTCAGCGCGACCGCCAGCGCCGAGCCCAACCTCCGGCCGAAGCCGGAGGTTCCAGCGACCGTGCGTGCGGCGTGGGTCACCCGGTGTACCGCGACGGTCCGCGTCGCGGCTCGAGCAGCTGTGCGGCGCAGGCGCGGTAGCGCAGCGTCATGGTCCTGGCGCGGGTGGCGTCCTCGAATGTCACGCGCACGCGGACCCTGTGGGCTCCCGGTGTCGCCGGTATCAGCACGCGGAACGGCGAGCCGCGGCGGGTGGCGATCCGCCTGCCGTCGAGCCTGAACACGGCGCGCTCGATCAGGCGACCGCGGACCCGTGCCACGAACCCATCGCGGCAGGAGTCGCGCGCGGAGCGGCTGATGCGGGCGATACCTCGGCGGGCGGCCCTGGCCCGTGCCCGAGCTCGTGCTCTGGCACGCGCCTGCAGTTGAGCCGGGGTAGCGGCTGGCGTGGTTGCCGCCCCTGGTGTGGGGGCGGTCCCCGACCCTGGCGGGGTCGCGTCGGTCGGCGTCGTGTCCGGCGTTGTCGAGGTTCCGGTCGCGCACAGCGGCCGGGTCAGGACGTTGTCGTCGAGCGTGACGCTGCCGTTGCGGGCGAGCGCCCGTCCCAGCACCGACGCGCCGTTGTCGAGCGAGATCGTCGCGAGCGCCATCAGGTTGCCCTGGAAGGCGGTCGTCGTGCCGAGCGTGGCCGAGCTGCCGATCTGCCAGTAGACGTTGCACGGCGAAGCGCCGTTGATCAGCACGACCGAGCTCGCCGAGGCCGTCGTCAGCGTGGAGCCGATCTCGAAGATGAACTGCGCGTTTGGATTGCCCTGTGCGTCGAGGGTCAGTGCGCCGGTCAGCTGAGCGGACGTGGCGTACCGGTAGGCGCCGCTGGTCAGCGTGCGGCTGCCGAGGTCCTGGCCGGTGAGGACGTTGCCAGGCGGGACCGGTTGGCCGGCAGCCACGTCATAGGCGGTCGTCAGGTCGAGCTGGGCCTGGCCGGCGACGGCGTCATTGTTGTGCGTCGCCCCGTTGACGACCGCGACGTCGAAGCCGGTGAGCGACGTGCCGGGCGCGACTCCGAGGTCGCCGTTGAGCACCGAGGTGCCGGTGTTGGTGACGCTCTGGCCGCCGAGGACGACGAACGAGCCGGCGGTGCCGAGGTCGACCTGCGCCTGAGCGGCCGTCGGGATCAGTGCGCACGCCAATCCGATGCTGAGGCCGATTGCGGCACGCCGGGCGCGCCTGAGATGGGTCGGGTAGGGCATGGGCCCTCCTTGATGAGGAGCAGCCCGGACAACGTTCCTCGTCGAGAGAACCAGCTCTGGTGTTCGACCTGTATCGGCAGGGTCCGGCCGAGCTTGAGCACAGCCGATAGCGGTCGCGGCTGCGGGGTAAGGGGATCTCCATGACCCTCGCGCCGACGATCGAGCTGCTCGACGGCGGGCGGGTTCCCCGGCTGGGCCTGGGGACCTGGCCGCTGGACGACGACGCGGCCTACGCGGCGGTCGCGACGGCGCTCGAGCAGGGCTATCGGCTGATCGACAGCGCGGCGCGCTACGACAACGAGGCGGGCGTCGGGCGGGCGGTCGCGGATTCGGACGTGCCGCGCGAGGAGATCGTCGTGACGACGAAGCTGCCGGGCGCCGATCACGGCTACGAGGAGGCGCTGGCGGGATTCGAGGCAAGCCGGCGGCGGCTCGGGCTCGAGTATGTCGACCTCTACCTGATCCACTGGCCGCTGCCGAGCGTCGATCGCTACGTCGACACGTGGCGGGCCTTCGTGCACCTGCGCGAGGAGGGGCTGACCAGGTCGATCGGGGTGTCGAACTTCACGCCGGCCCAGATCGAGCGGATCGTGGAGGCGACGGGCGTTTGGCCGGCCGTCAACCAGATCGAGCTGCATCCGGAGTTCCCGCAGGCTGAGGCGCGGGCGTGGCATGCGGAGCAGGGGGTGGCGATCGAGTCGTGGCGGCCGCTCGGGCGCGGCGTGCTGGACTACCCCGTGGTCGGGCGGCTCGCCGCGGCGCACGGACGGACGCCGGCGCAGATCGTGCTGCGCTGGCACATGCAGCTCGGGCTGGTGGCGATTCCGAAGTCGGGCAACCCGGAGCGGATCGCTCAGAACATCGACGTCTTCGACTTCGAGCTGAGCGACGACGACATGGCGGCGATCGGCGCGCTGGATCGCGACAACCGCCTCGGCGGCGATCCGGACACCCACGTCGAGCTGTAGGCGCCTCGTAGTCTCCCCGGGGCATGGTCCCCAGCGCGACCCTCGGCGACTCCTTCCGCTCGTTCTTCGACGCCGTCGACCAGTTCTTCCAGGGCCTGGCCGACGTGCGGCTCGGCCCGCTGCTGCTGGCGCTGCTCGCCTTCGGGATCTACCTGACCTTCCGGGCGCGCGCCTCCTACAACATCCTGCGCGCCGCCTACCCGACCGAGCAGATCGCCTTCCGCGACATCTGGGGGGCCTACTTCGCCGGCTACGGCTTCAACGCGGTGATCCCGGCGCGCGGCGGCGACGTCGTGCGGCTCTTCCTGACCAAGACCGCGATCCCGAACTCGAGCTATCCGGCGGTCGGCTCGAGCTTCATCGTCGAGCTGGGCTTCGACGTGGCGATGGGCAGCCTGGTGCTGCTGTTCGCGTTCACCCAGGGCGTCTTCCCGAAGCCGCCCGACTTCGCCAACCTGAACGCCTTCGACCTCTCCTACCTCGCCGCGCACCCGCGCTTCACGCTGTTCCTGATCACCGCACTGGCTGTTGCGACGCTGTTCTCGTTCGCGTACTTCTCCGTCCGCGTGCGCGCGTTCTGGGAGCGGGTGCGGCAGGGCTTGACGATCGCCTTCGACCGGCGGCGCTACCTGCGCGAGGTCTTCGCCGTGCAGTTCGTCGGCTGGCTGTTCCGTTTCACCGCGTTCTGGTTCCTGCTCGAGGCGTTCAACGTCGGCGGGTCGGTCAAGAACGTGATGCTGGTGCTCGGCGTCAACGCGGTGGCGGCGGCCGTGCCCTTCACGCCGCAGGGAGCGGGCGTCGCCCAGGCGCTGCTGGTCAAGGTGTTCGCGGGGACCGCCCCCGCCGCAACGGTCGCCGCCTACTCGGTCGGCCAGCAGATCGCGATCGGCGCCTTCGTCTTCGGCGTCGGCTTCGCCGCGCTCGCGTTCATCTTCCGCCTGCGCAGCTTCAAGGAGGTCATCGCCCGCGGTCGCGAGGACCGCGCCGCCGAAAACTCAGCCTGACGGTCAGGTGCCGAAGCCCTCGCGGGCCTCGCGGATGAGCGCCACCGCCTCGGGGAAGATCCGCGTCATCGCGGCGCGGACCTCCTCGGCCTGCTGCTCGGCGTTGCCTTGGAGGTTGAGCCGGTCGATCCCGGCGACGGTCATGTCGACCGCGAGCTTGATCGCGTTGTCGGCCCAGGCGACCTTCTGGGCTCCCTGCATCTGCTCGGCCATCTCGGCCATCCGGCGCCGCAGCTCGTCGGGGTCGCCGAACAGTCCGCCGAATGGATCCTCTGATGACATGCCGACGATTCTAGGGACCGCGCCGCCGCGGCCTGGATAGGCTGCCCGGATGGCCATTCCAGACCCATCGAAGGACTCGGCGGCACTCGTCACCGGGGCGTCGTCGGGCATCGGCGCCGACATCGCCCGCTCGCTGGCGCGGCGCGGCCGCAACGTCGTGCTGGTCGCGCGCCGCGAGCAGCGGCTGAGCGAGCTCGCGGATGAGCTCGTTGAGGCGCACGGGGTGCGCGCCGAGACGATCGCCGCCGACCTCCAGACGAATGCCGCGCGCAAGCGACTGCCGACTCAGGTTGAGGACCTAGGGCTGCGTGTCGACGTGCTCGTCAACAACGCCGGCTTCGGGACCGCGGGGCCCTTCCAGCGGCTCGATGGCGAGCGCGAGGCGGAGCTGGTGCGGCTGAACTGCGAGGTCGTCGTGGACCTCTGTGGGCGCTTCGTGCCGACGATGGTCGAGCGCGGCGGCGGCGGGGTGCTCAACGTCGCCTCGACGGCCGCCTTCCAGCCGCTGCCGACGCAGGCCACCTACAGCGCCAGCAAGGCGTTCGTCCTCACGTTCACGCAGGCGCTTGGAGCCGATCTGCACGGCACCGGAGTGACGGCTACCGCACTATGCCCCGGTCCGGTGAAGACGGAGTTCATCGACGTGGCCGGTCTGGCGAAGGAGGCGGCGATCCTGCCCGACTTCGTCTGGGTCTCCTCGCCCGACGTCGCCGAGGCCGGCGTCGACGGCTTGGAGCGCGGCAAGGGCGTAGTGATTCCGGGCCTCGTGAACAAGGCGACGGCGCTCGGCGGCCACTTCACGCCGCGCAGCGTGCTGCTCGGGCTGGGCCGGCGCGTCTACCGGCTCGGCACGGGCTAGCCGCGCGTGACAGCATCCCGCGCCGTGTCGGCCGCAGACCAGCTCGAGTGGGAGCGCCGTTGGGCGAAGCCGGCGGCGTTCGCGGCATTTGCGGCGGCGTTCTTCCTCGTCGCCGCGACGATCGTCCGCCAGGCGGTCGCCCTGAAGGGCAACCCGGACGACGAGCGTGAGTTCCTGCTCGCGATCGACGAGAACTCAGGCGGCTACCTCGTCTCGTCGGGCCTCCAGGCGCTGAGCTTCCTGGCGCTGGTCGGCGTCTTCCTCTACCTCGGCCGCGCCGTCATGGCGCGACGGCCGGAGCTTCCGCGGGTCCTGCTCTGGCTCGGGCTGATCGGTCCGCTGCTGCTCGCGCTCGCCGGTGTCCTGTCGGACCTCGACCGCCTCGACATCGCCGACCGCTTCCTGGCCTCGGGCGCCGAGACGGTCCAGCGGGCGGAGGACCTGCTCGACGATCGCAGCGTGCTCTCCACCTCGCTCGGCTCGGCCGGAACGCTCGCGATCGCGGTGGCCTTCGTGCTGTTCGGGATCAACGCGATGCGCGTCGGGCTGCTGACGAGATTCATGGGGATCATCGGCGCGATCGTCGGCGCGCTTTACGTGATTCCGCTGCTCGCCGGCCCACTGGTGGTCCAGCTGGTCTGGCTGCTCGCGCTCGGCGTTCTCTTCCTGGGCCACTGGCCAGGCGGCCGCGGGCCGGCGTGGGAGACGGGCGAGGCCGTCGAGTGGCCGTCGGGGCTGGCCCGCCAGCCGGTCGGGGAGGGCGAGGCCGGCGCGGAGGCCGAGCCGCCGCCGCAAGGTGACGGCGCTGCTGACGCACCCGCCCGCACGCGCTCGTCGCGCAAGCGCAAGAAGAAAAAGCGCTAGCTCAGACGATCGCGCCGGCCGCCTCGGCCACGGCGCGATAGGCAGCGGCCGGGTCGGGCTGGCCGAAGATGGAGGAGCCAGCGACGAAGAGAGAGGCGCCTGCAGCGGCGGCGGGGCCGGCCGTCTCCGGATCGATGCCGCCGTCGACCTCGAGCGCGACGCCCTGGGGCATCCGCTCGCGCAGGGCGGCGATCTTGGCGTCGGAAGCGGGGATGTAGGGCTGGCCGCCCCAGCCTGGGTTGACAGTCATGCAGAGCAGCAGGTCGTACGCGCCGGTTAGCGCGGCGATGGCGTCGACCGGCGTCCCGGGGTTCAGCGCCAGCCCGGCGCTGCACCCCGCGTCGCGGATCGCGTGCAGCGCGTAGTGGATGTTCGGTGTCGCCTCGAAGTGGGCGGTGATCGAGTCTGCGCCGGCGCTCGCGAAGTCCGCGACGTGGCGCTCCGGCCGCTCGACCATCAGGTGGACATCGAGGACGCCGCCCGCGTCATGGACCTGATCGCGCAGCGCGTCGACGATCAACGGCCCGATCGAGATCGGCGGGACGAAGTGACCGTCCATCACGTCGACGTGTATCACCCGCGCGCCGGCGTCCATCACGGCGGCCACCTGGTCCCCGAGCCGCGCGAAGTCCGACGCGAGGATCGACGGGGCGACCCGGCGGTCGCGAAGCAGCTGCTCGTTCACGGCTGGCGCGACGCTACCGGACGGCTCAGACCTTGCGGTGCTCCGGGGCCCAGGACCCGTCGTCCTGCTGGGCGAAGTCCTGGAAGAGGCCGGGGGCCTCGGCCTGCATGATGCGGGCGATCTGGTCGAAGACGAGGCGCAGCTCCTCCTCGGCGCCCTCGGCGGTGCGCATCTCGATCACGTGGCGGAGTGTGCGGGCGTTGGCGGTCCACATGATGTCGGTGCTGAGGCCGATCGGGGCGAGGCGGCGCAGGGCGGAGGTGATCTCCTTCTTGACGTGGAAGGGGAGGCCCTCCTCGTCGATCCCGAGCCGGTCGGCGGCGCTGACCTGGAACTCCTCCAGCTGCTCGACGATCGAGATGACCTGGTCGCGCACCGGCTCGAGCGCCGGCGGCACGCGGAAGCCGATCTCGGTCAGCCGCACGTAGCGCAGGCTCTCCTGACTGAACGCCGAGCCGGCGCGGTGGCGGACGAGCTCGTGGGTGAAGACGCGCGACACGTTGCGCAGCGCGAACGAGTAGTTGGCGTGCTCGAGCACCGAGCCGTGCGCGCTGCGCAGGATGTTCGCGAAGTACTCCATCCGGTCGGTCCGCACGCGGGTGACGTTCGGGTTCAGCCCCGGTTCCCAGCTGCGATAGCAGGCGCGGCCGCCGAACTCGACGAGCATCTCGCCCGGGCTCGACCGGTCCTGCTCGCCGAGCCGGCGCTCGAGCCACGACTCGCCGCCGACGTCCTCGAGGTACGCCCGCATGCCGTCGAGGTCGAGCTGCGGACGGGCGATCAGGTGGACGGTCGGGCGGGTCTCGTGCACGGGCTGGCGACCCTACGCCGAAGCTCGGACGAAACGCTCAGACGAGCGGGCGCTCGAGCACGCGCTCGAGCCCCGGCTCCTGATCGGTCGGTCCCGGGACCGCCTTGTCGAGCCGCAGCTCGATGTCACGCCCGGCGATCTTCAGCGACGCGACCTGGTTGTCGAACCACGGACTGTCCTCGAGTGCCCGCCAGTGGACCGAGGGGTCGCTCACCCCAGCGGCGCGCGCCAGCGCCCGCGTCAGCGCATGCGCCGGCCGTGACGCCGCGGCCTTGATCGCGCGCCGCTCGCGGCTGTTGAGCGGGTTGCGCAGCGGCGAGCAGACCGCCTGGTAGACGTTGCTCTGCACCCCCGAGCCGCGCCGGAAGCCGACCTCGCTCAGGTAGGCGTGGTGGACATCGCCGGAGAGCGTGACGATCGACGCCGGCGGCCGGCCGTGCTCGCCGGCGCCCACGGAGCGCTGCAGCTCCGCCAGCCGCTCGAAGGACTCCATGAACGCCGCCCAGTGCTCGAGGTCGAGCCCCTGGCGCACTTTCTCGCCCGCCCGCGCCGCGAGCTTGCCCCACGCGCCGCCGCAGACCGCCTCGTTCCACGCCTCGAGGTAGTGCATCCCGGGCGCGAGCAGCCACGGCAGCGAGCTGGCGATCAGCAGGTGGTCGAAGTCGCCGCGCATCTGGTCGGAGACCCAGCTCCACTCCTCCTCGTCGAGCATCGAGCGCTCGCCCTCCTTCAGGCAGCGACCTGCGCGCGAGTCGATCACCACCAGCCGCGTGCCGTTGAGGTCGCGGTGGTAGCTCCAGCGGCTGCCGTCGGTGGTGGCCGCCCAGCGTTCGGCGTGCTCGCGTAGCAGCGGCTCGGCGTCGCCGGCCTCGTGGCAGCGGGCCAGCAGGCCGTCGCGGTCCTGCTCCGCGGGGCTGAGGTTGCCGGCGTGCTGGTAGACCCAGTAGGACATCAGCGCGCCGACGATGTGCTCGTCCCACCAGTCGGTCGCGCGCATCTCCTCGACCCAGGCCGCCGACGTGTTCCAGTCGTCGTGCACGTCGTGGTCGTCGAAGATCATCGCGCTCGACACGGTCGAGAGCAGCCAGCGGATCACGGGATCGCCCCACGATTCGCGGTAGAGGCGCGTGTACTCCTCGAAGTCGAGCGCGATCGGGCCCGGGGGCACGCTCATGTCGCGCTTGGCCTCGACGAACTTGCGCGTCTCGGGCGACACCTCGTCGGCGTAGATCTGATCGCCGAGCAGCAGCAGCAGGTCGGGCCAGTCGTCGGGGTCCTGGTGGGCCATCCGCAGCGCCATCGCGCGCAGGGGGTCGAGCTCGCGTCCGCGGTCGTCGTCGTCCTTGCGGAGCGTGTACGGCTGCTCGTGCGAGGCCCCGACTCGGCACGAGCCGAAGGCGATCCGCAGCGGCGGGTTCTTCGGCCGCGTGCAGAGGGTCGAAGGGGGGAACGGCGAGTCCAGCAGCGGCCATACCTGCTGGCCGTCGAGCTCGACGGTGTACTCGTAGCGCCGCCCGCCGTCGAGTCCGTCGGCTCGGACGACGGCATAGTGATGGCCGGCGACCTGGAAGCTGTTCGAGGTCGTGCCGAGGACGGCGACCTCACATGCGCAATCGGTCTCGACCCAGATGACCGCGCAGTTCTCGCCGGTGTAACGCAGCAGGGGGCCGAGGACCAGGTTCGGCATCGCCTCACCGTACCCAGCGGCGGCTGGGAAGACGCCGCTAGCCCGCTTTCAGCACCTCCGCGGGCGTCTCGATCTCGCGCTTGAGGATCTTGCCGGTCGGCCCCTTCGGCAGCTCGTCGAGGAACCAGATGTGGCGCGGGTACTTGTAGGCGGCGACCTCCGCCTTGCAGTGCTCGCGGATCTCCTCGGCGGACGCCTCGGCGCCCTCGTTGAGGACGACCGCCGCGCCGACCTCCTCGCCGAGCTCGTCGTGAGGGACGCCGACCACGGCGGCCTCGAGCACGGCGGGGTGCGCGTAGAGGATCTCCTCGATCTCGCGCGGGTAGACGTTGTAGCCGCCGCGGATGATCATGTCCTTCTTGCGGTCGACGATGAAGAAGTAGCCCTCCTCGTCGACGGTCGCGATGTCGCCGGTCTTGAACCAGCCGTCGCCGTCGATCGCCTCGGCCGTCGCGTCCGGCCGCTGCCAGTAGCCCTTCATCACGTTGTGGCCGCGGATCGCGATCTCGCCCGGCTCGCCCTGCGCCACCTCGTTGCCGTCGTCGTCGATCGCCTTCATCTCGACGCCCTCGATCGGGGTGCCGATCGAGCCGGGCTTCTGCGCCATGTGCGGGTGGTTGAACGACGCCACGGGCGACGTCTCGGACAGGCCGTAGCCCTCCAGCACCTTGCAGCCGAAGGCCTCCTCGAACGCGCGCAGCGTCTCGACCGGCAACGACGCGCCGCCGGACACGCAGACGCGCAGCGACGAGACGTCGTAGCGGTCGCGGTCAGGCACCGCGAGCATCGCGTTGTACATCGTCGGCACGCCCTCGAAGATCGTGATCTGGTCGCGCTCGAGGATCTCCAGCGCCTTGACCGGGTCGAAGCGCGGGATCAGCGAGACCGTAGCGCGCGCGTTGATCGCCACGTTCATCGTGCACGTCTGGCCGAACGAGTGGAACAGTGGCAGCGCGCCGAGCAGCCGGTCGTCCTCGTTCACGACGATCACCGACTCGGTCACGATCCGGCAGTTGGTCAGCATGTTCGCCTGGGTCAGCTCGGCGCCCTTCGGGCTGCCGGTGGTCCCAGACGTGTAGAGGATCACCGCGGTGTCGCTCTCGTTGCGGTCGACGGCCTCGCGCACCGGCTCGGCCGCGCCGAGCTGCTGCTCGAACTCGCCCGGCGTGACGACGAACGTCTCGAGCTCGAGGCCCTCGCCCCCCTCGCGAGCGGCCTCCTCGAAGCCGTTCCACGCGATCAGCGCCTTCGCACCCGGATCCTCGAGGTAGTACCTGACCTCGCGTCCCTTCAGCAGCACGTTCATCGGCACGACCACCCCGCCCAGCCGCAGCACACCGTAGTAGGCGACCGGGAAGTACGGCACGTTCGGCAGCATGATCCCGACGCGGTCGCCGGGCCCCACGCCGGCCGCCCGCAGCATCCCAGCCATCCGCGCGCTGCCCTCGTTCAGCGCGGCGTAGCTCAGCTCGACGTCGTCGAGCTTGAACGCCACCTTCTTCGGGCTTCGCTCAGCCGCCTCGGTCAGGATGCTCGCCAGGTTCATTCGCTCCGCTCCTCCCTCGGTTCCCGTGAGATGAACCTAATGCCCGCCGGTGGATCAGTCCACACCGCGTCATGGCCTGTAGACACGGATGAGGTACCGTCGCCATGTGGAGGGCATCTGGAGGTGGAGGGATCTACGGCCACGCAGTCGCGAGAGTCTCCGACGAGCGGAGCCAGACGCCGGCGCCGTACAGGCAATTCTTGACTTGTTGGAACGTACCGCCGACGAGGAGCGCTCCCGTGCCGATAGCACGACTCAGAAGGCGGCGTGGTTGTTGGCGTTCTGCGGCGTGATCCTCGGCATCGCGGCGACGCAGGCCCGCGAGCTTCTACTGCGCGCTGACGAGCTGGGGGCAGTCCTCCGCGTAGGGGGGACGGTGACGCTCGCGCTTGCTTGCGTCCTAGTAGCGATCGCGGCCACGATCTCACTGCGGGTGCTCTTCGCAGGCAGGGGCCAAGTCGCGTTACATGAGGAGGAGATTGCGGGTGCTTTGAATCAAGGCCTCCTCACCGAGACGAAGGCCTACAACCAGCTACGAGCGGTGCGCGTCTTGCAGAGGCAGATCCCACGCATGCGAGACATCAATCACCGACGCGCGACTGAGCTGCTGAACGGGTTCGCGAGCTTGCTGGTCGCGGTGTTCTTCTTCGTGGGACACGTTGGAGTCTTTCTCGCGGATGCTCACAACGGTCTCGAGTGCGGACGGACGGATCGCGTGTCGCTCGCGCAAGTGCAGCAAGGCGGGGTGCGTATCCCTCCCTGTCCGAAGACGACCACGGTCGTCGACACGACCCACCTGCCTTCGCGCTGACCTCGCGGCGGATCGTCGGACTGCTAGAGCAGCGAGCCGAGTGACGTGCCGACGTCTCTGACGACGTCGAAGAGCGGCGAGGGGTAGATGCCTAGGAAGATCGTGGCGGCGGCCGCGAGGAGGGCGACGGCGGTGATCTCGGGGGTGGCGCGCGGGTCGGCCTCCGGGGACCAGCCGGTGATCGGCTTGACGCTGCGCGGCGGGTTGGTCGGGAGGGTGATCTCGAGGCGGTCCATCCACATGACGGCGATCACGCGCAGGTAGTAGACGAGCGAGATCATCGACCCGACGACGATCGCGATCCCAAGCCAGGCGTAGTCGCCGGCCACCGCGGCGTCGATCAAATAGAACTTGCCGATGAAGCCGGCGGTGGCGGGGAAGCCGGCGAGCGCGAGCATCGCGATCGTCATCGGCCAGGCCAGCAGTGGGGCGGCGCGCGAGAGGTCGCGCAACGACTCGATGTCGTCGCCGTGCTCCGACACCCGCTCGCGCGCGATCACGACGGCGAACGCGGCGACGTTCATCACGAGGTAGGCGGCGAGGTAGAAGGCGGTCGCCTGCAGGCCGAGCTTGGTCGCGACGACGACGCCGGCGAGCATGTACCCGGCCTGCGCGACGCCGGACCAGGCGAGCAGCCGCTTCAGCGAGCGCTGCACGATCGCACCGGCGTTCCCGATCAGGATCGTCGCGACTGCGAGCGCGGCGAGCGCGGGCGCCCAGTCGTCGTGGAAGTCGAACAGCGCGCCGCCGAACAGGCGCAGCAGGACAGCGAAGGCGGCGGCCTTGGTGGCGACCGCCATGAACGTCGTCACCGGGGTCGGCGCGCCCTGGTAGACGTCGGGCGTCCACTGGTGGAACGGCGCGACCGACGCCTTGAACGCGAGCCCGACCGCCGCCAGCGCGATGCCGGTCATCAGCAGCGGGTCGCCGATCCCCAGCCGACCGTCGAGCGCGCGCGCGATCCCGTCGAAGTCGGTCGAGCCGCTCGCGCCGTACACGAACGCGAGGCCGTAGAGCAGCGTCGCCGACCCGACCGAGCCGATAACGAGGTACTTCAGCCCCGACTCGAGCGAGTGGCGGTCGCGCACAGACGACGCGCAGAGCACGTAGAGCGGGATCGACAGCAGCTCGAGACCGACGAAGAGCGTGACGAGGTTCTCGGCGCCCGCCAGCAGCGTCATGCCGGCGATCGACCCGAGCATCATCGAGTAGTACTCGCCGGCGCCGGCCTCCTGCACCGACTCCCAGCGCAGCGAGAGCGCGATCGCCGCCAGCCCGGCGACGTAGAAGAGCAGCGACATGAAGAGGGCGAGCGTGTCGATCGCCAGCGCGTTCTCGACGATCGGCCGGCTGTCGCCGGGCTCCCAGTTGACGACCGAGAAGACGATCGCGACCACCAGCGCGGCGGCGGCGAGCAGGGGGACCAGCAGCCGCTGGACGCCGCGGCCCTCGAAGAGGCTCGCGAGCAGGACGACGACCGACCCGCCGGCGACCGCGAGCACCGGCGCGAGGCCCTGGTAGTCGATCTCGGGCGACGGGGTCGCGGCGAGCAGGTCCATCATCGCTAGTGCTCCTCGCCCTGGTCGGACCCGGCGGGCTCGCCGGTCGGCTGGCGCCGCTGGTCGGCGCGCGCCGGCGTGCCGTCGCCGGTTCGCTCCGCGGCCGCCTCGACCTGCGCAGTGGTCGCCTGCTCGGTCCGCTCGAGTATCAGCTGCGGGTAGACGCCGAGCGCGACGATCACGGCGGCGATCGGCGCGATCACGCCGAGGTCGAGCCGCGACAGGTCGCCGCCCACGAGGTCCGGGTTCTCGCGGTTGTGCATCGAGCGTTGGAACAGGCGGATCGCGTAGACCGCCGCCAGCGCGACGCCGATGCTCGCTACCAGCCCGAAGACGATCTTGTCCTCGAGCGCGCCGAAGAGGATCAGGATCTCGCCGACGAAGTTCGGCGAGCCGGGCATCGCAAGCGTCGCGAGGATCACGATCAGGAACAGCGTCGCGAGCACCGGCGCGCGCAGCGCGATCCCGCCCATCTGCTCGAGCGACGGCGAGCCGGCCGCGCGGGCGGTCAGCACCGCGATCACGAACAGCAGCGCGCCGACGACCAGCCCGTGGTTGACCATCTGGATCACAGCGCCCTGGGCACCGAGGTCGTCGATCGCGAAGATCCCGAGCGTGATGAAGCCGAGCTGGGCGATCGACGAGTAGGCGAGCACCAGCCGTGGCTCATCCTGCGAGAAGGCGAGCACCGAGCCGTAGAGGATCGAGAAGACCGCGATCACCAGCAGCAAATCCTGGAAGTGGACCGTCGCGTCGGGCATCACGGGCAGCACGATCCGCAGGAACGCGTAGACGCCGACCTTCGAGAGCACCGCGGACAGCACGACGAGCACCGGCGTCGGCGTCGCGCGGTAGGTGTCGACGACCCAGCCGTGGAACGGGAACGCCGGCGCCTTGACGAGGAATGCGAGCGCGAAGAGGAGGAAGATCCACTGCTGCGAGCCCTCCGGCAGCGGGTTGGCCGCCAGCGCGGCGATCGAGAAGGTCAGGTCGTTGCCGGTCTCCGAGGCGGTCAGCACCCCAAGCGCCACCGCGCCGGCCAGCATCAACAGCGAGCCGACGAGCGTATAGATGACGAACTTCGTCGTAGCCGCGACGCGGTCGCCCTGGCCCCAGCCGCCGATCAGGAAGTAGAACGGCACCAGCATCAGGTCGAAGAAGAGGACGAACAGCGCGAGGTCCTGGGCGAGGAAGGCGCCAAGCACCGCCGTCTCGGCGAGCGCCATGTGGAAGAGGAACAGCTTCTGGCGGTCGGTCTCGCGCACGGCCGACCACCACATCGCCGGCACCCAGAGCAGCGCGGTCAGCGCGACGAGGAAGAGGTTGAGTCCGTCGACGCCGAGCTGGTAGCGGATACCGAGCTCGGCGATCCACTCGTCGTCGGTGACGTACTTCATGCCGGCGGGCCCGCCGTCGAAGTCGGCGATCATCGCGATCGCGTAGCCGAGTACGGCGACGCTGCCCGCGACGACGACCCAGCGGCCGATGCGCGCCGGCAGCAGCGCGCCGACGAGCGCGGCCACGACCGGCAGGAAGACCAGGATGCTGAGGTGGACCGTCAGCATCAGCTCGCCGCGATCAGGAAGTAGAGGACGATCGCGCTGACGCCGACCAGCAGCAGCGCGGCGTAGGCGCGCAGCTCGCCGGTCTGGATCGAGCGCGCGAACGAGCTGCCCGCGCGCACGACGCCGACGGTGCCGCCGACGAGGAAGCCCTGGACGAACGCGCTCTCGATCACCGAGCGGCCGAAGCGCCCGGCGGCGCCCGTCGGCCGCACGATCGCCAGGTCGTAGAGCTCGTCGAAGTACCACTTGTTGGCGAGCAGCCGGTGCACGCCGGCCAAGCGTGCCTGCAGCTGCGCGGAGGTCCCCGGGCGCCAGAGGTAGATTCGCGCCGCGACCAGGATGCCGGCGATCGACAGCGCCGCGCCGACCGCCATGCCGAGGTACTCGGCCGAGTCGCTCGGGTGCTCGTGGACGTAGTGCGAGCTCGCGAACGTCGGCTCGAGGAACTTCTCCAGCACGTCGGTCACGCCCGGGATCTGGATGAAGCCGGCGACGATCGCCAGCAGCGCCAGCGGCCCCATCGCGGCCTTCATCGCACCCTCGTGCTCGGCGATGTGGTGCTCGGGCCCGGGGAAGCCGGGGCCGGTGTCCTCGGGCTCGCCGGTGGCCGGGTTCGTGGGCGCCGCGTGCGCCAGGTGGCCGCCCTCGAGCTCGCGCGCCTCGGGGCTCGGCTCCCCGTGGAAGACGCGGAACACCAACCGGAAGGCGTAGATCGCGGTCAGGAACGCGGTCAGGTAGCCGACGACCGCCAGCGCGACGAACCAGTCGCCGCGGTGCAGCGTGTAGGCCAGGATCTCGTCCTTGGAGAAGAAGCCGGCGGTCAGCGGGAAGCCCGCCAGCGCGAGCGCGCCGGCGGTGAAGGTGACGTAGGTGAACGGCATCGACTTGCGGAAGCCGCCCATCCTGTCCAGCGACTGGTTGCTCGCCATCGCGGCGATCACCGAGCCGGCGCCCATGAACAGCAGCGCCTTGAAGAAGGCGTGGGTCATCAGGTGGAACAGCCCGGCGCCGTAGGCGAAGACCGAGACGCCGAGGATCATGTAGCCGATCTGCGACATCGTCGAGTAGGCGATCGC
>DATABV010000140.1:0-1825 GCA_036259395.1 Thermoleophilaceae bacterium
CTGGGCGGCGAGGTTGTCGAGATCGATCGACTTGGCGAGCGGCTTGCCGCGCGTGTGGACCTCGAGGATCTTCGCGCGGCCCTTGCGGTCGGGACGGTCCACGACGATCTGGCGGTCGAAGCGGCCCGGGCGCAGCAGCGCCGGGTCGAGGATGTCGGGCCGGTTCGTCGCGGCGATCAGGATGATGTTGTCGGTCATCGTGAAGCCGTCCATCTCGACGAGCAGCTGGTTGAGCGTCTGCTCGCGCTCGTCGTGACCGCCGCCGAGGCCGGCGCCGCGGTGGCGGCCGACGGCGTCGATCTCGTCCATGAAGATGATGCAGGGGCTGTTCTGCTTCGCCTGCTCGAACAGGTCGCGCACGCGCGAGGCGCCGACGCCGACGAACATCTCGACGAAGTCGGAGCCGGAGATCGAGAAGAACGGCACGCCCGCCTCGCCGGCGACGGCGCGCGCGAGCAGCGTCTTGCCGGTTCCCGGCGGTCCGTAGAGCAGCACACCCTTGGGTATCCGCGCGCCGAGTGCCTGGAACTTCTTCGGGTTCTCGAGGAACTCCTTGATCTCGTGCAGCTCCTCGACCGCCTCGTCGACGCCGGCGACGTCGCGGAAGGTGATCTTTGGCGAATCGACCGACATCCGCTTCGCGCGCGACTTGCCGAACGACATCACCTTCGATCCGCCGCCCTGCATCTGGTTGATGATGAACAGCCAGAAGAGCAGGAAGATCACGAACGGCAGGATGTAGGTGAGCGCGGTGATCCAGCCGCTGCCCGCCTTCGCCTTGACGTCTACGTCGACGTTGGCCGCCTGCAGCTTGTTGACGAGGCTCGGCTCGGTGTTGTCCGGGTAGGCCGTCTCGTACTTGTCGCCGTTGCGCTGCTCCACGTCGATGCGGTTGTTCTTCGTGTTGAGCGTCGCCTTCTTGACCTGGTCGTTCTCGACCTGGGTCACGAATTGGCTGTAGCTGGTGTCCTTCTTCTGCTCGCCGGGGCTGATCAGCTTCTGCGCGAAGAACGCGAGGGCCACGACGATCAGGATCGGGAACAGTGCGCTCTTGAAGAATCGGCTCACAGGAGGTCTCTCTATCGGCGGCGACCCGCGCGGACTGGATGCGACGGGTAGATGCCGAAGGTACGCCTTAGCGGGTGAAACGACAGGGTAGCAAGGGTGTAGCGGGCCTCCCGCCGCTTGGCGCCTGTGTTTCGCGCGCTCAGGTGGCGGTCCCGTCGAGGACTGCCACGTAGGGCAGGTTGCGGAACCGCTCGGCGTGGTCGAGGCCGTAGCCGATCACGAAGCGGTTCGGTATCTCGAAGCCGACGTACTGGATCGGCAGGTCCACCTTGCGCCGCTCCGGCTTGGTCAGCAGCGCGCAAACCTCGACCGAAGCAGGGTCGCGTGCGCGCAGGGTGCGCAACAGGTAGCTGAGCGTCAGGCCGGAGTCGACGATGTCCTCGACGATCAGCACGTCGCGTCCCTCGATCGGACCGTCGAGGTCCTTGAGGATCCGCACGACGCCGCTCGAGCTGGTCGAGGAGCCATACGACGAGACGGCCATGAAGTCGACCTCGCAGTCGACCTCGAGCTGGCGCATCAGGTCGCTGAGGAAGAACATCGCGCCCTTGAGGACGCCGATCAGCAGCAGCGAGCGGCCGGCGTAGTCGTGCGATATCTGCTCGGCGAGCGCCTGCACGCGGTGGGCGAGCTCGTCGCGCTGGACGAGGATCTCACCGATCTCGGGGGCGACCACGGCGGCGAGTCTACGGTGCGTGGTGGTACGCCGGACCGACGGGCATCCCCGTTCCGCTTGGGAATCGCTGCTCGGGGATGC
>DATABV010000141.1:0-4472 GCA_036259395.1 Thermoleophilaceae bacterium
GTCGCGAGCGCGCGCAGCAGCTCTCCGACGTCGGCGCCGTCGGCGGCGACCTCGCGCTCGCCGCCGGTCGACGCGCGCAGGACCGGTGGGATCTTGATCGTGCTCACGGCGCTGACCCTACCTCAGCCGGCTGCGGCGCAGAACTGCTCGTAGTCGGGGAACACGCCCATCTCCTCGTCGGAGATGGAGTCGGGGTCGCGCGAGCAGATCGGGCACTCGGGATCGCGACGCAGCTTGAGGTCGGTGAAGCTCGTGCTGAGCGCCTCGTAGAGGAGCAGGCGGCCGATCATCGGGTCGCCGGAGCCGGTGATGAGCTTGACGACCTCGATCGCCTGCAGAACGCCCATGATCCCGGGCAGCGCGCCGAGCACGCCGTTGGCGCCGCAGGACGGCGCCAGCTCGGCCGGCGGCGGCGTCGGGTAGAGGCAGCGGTAGCAGGGACCCTCGTACGGGGCGAAGACCGACAGCTGGCCGTCGAAGCCGAGGATCGAGGCGGACACGACGGGGATCTTCAGCCGCACGGTCGCATCGTTGAGCAGGTAGCGCGTCGGGAAGTTGTCGACGCCGTCGACGATCACGTCGTAGCCCTCGACGATCTCCATGATGTTCGACGCGTCGAGACGGGTCTTGTACTTCACGACCTCGACGCCGGGGTTGAGCTCGTGGATCGCCTGCTCGGCGGAGTCGACCTTCGGCATGCCGACGCGGTCGACGGTGTGGACTATCTGGCGCTGGAGGTTCGACAGGTCGACGACGTCGTCGTCGACGATGCCGAGCGTGCCGACGCCGGCGGCGGCGAGGTAGAAGGCCGCCGGCGCGCCGAGCCCGCCGGCGCCGAGCAGCAGCACCTTCGCGTCGAGCAGCTTGAGCTGACCCTCGAGGCCGATCTCGGGCACGAGCAGGTGGCGCGAGTAGCGCTCGCGCTGCTCGGCCGTCAGCCGGCGCGGGACCTCGACGTCGTAGCCGCGGTCCTTCCAGAGCGTGATGCCGCCGGTCATCGACTCGGCGCGCTCGTAGCCGAGCTCCTCAGCGAGCGTCTTGGCGGCGAGCGCGGAGCGGTTGCCGGAGGCGCAGTAGAGGATCACCCGCGACGACTTGTCGCCGGCGGCGCCCTCGATGCGCGACTCGAGGTGCCCGCGCGGCACGTGGACGGCGCCGGGCAGGTGGGCCTCCTCGAACTCGTGCTGCTCGCGGACGTCGACGAGGACGGTGCCGTTGCGGTGCCCGTTGCCCAGCAGGTCGTGGACCTCGCGCGGGTCGACCTCGGTGATCTGCTCCTTGGCCTTCTTGATCAGCTCAGCACCGCTGGGCATGCGAAAACTCCTGAAAGTCGGTCTGGTCTAGGTCAATTCTACGCAAGAGCTCGAAGTTCGCTCTCCACGCCAATGCTTCAAAAAGGATAGCGATGGCGTCTCAGTCCCAAAACGCAACCGGGGCGCCCTGTTGGACGCCCCGGCTCGTACTTCACCCAGACACTGCTTGCGGAAAGCTCACGGCCCAGTTGCCGAAAGCCTCTGTCCACATTCTCGTCATCGGCACCCGCTGCCGATATGGGGTCTGGACCCCATCTTCGCCGTCCGCCCTATGCCGAGACCACTGATCCGACGCCGCGACGACTCGCTGATCGGCCAGGTCATCGCCGCCAACGTCGTCCTGGTCACGCTGACGCTGCTGGCGGCGAGCCTCGCGGCCGGCCTCGACATCTCGATCGCCGAGCAGCGCTGGCAGTTCCTGATCCTCGCGCTGGCGATCGTGCTGACGCTCTGCGTCAACCTCTGGATGCTGCAGAAGCGGTTCGACCCGCTCGAGCGGCTCGTCGAGCGGCTCGAGGCGATCGATCCGGCTGAGCCGGCGACCTTCGACATCGGCGACGACCCGACCGCGGAGATCGACCGCCTCGCAGGCTCGTTTCGCCGACTGCTGCAACGCGTCGACGAGGAGCGCCGCCGCTCCGGCAAGCTGGTGCTACGCGGACAGGAGGAGGAGCGCCGGCGCGTCGCGCGCGACCTCCACGACGAGGTCAACCAGGCGCTGACCGGGATTCTCCTGCGGCTCGAGGCGCTGGCCCAGGACGTGCCGTCCGATCAGCGCGCCCAGGTGACCGAGCTCAAGCAGCTCACCGGGCAGGCGATGGACGAGCTGCTGCGCCTCGCGCGCCAGCTGCGACCGACGGCGCTCGACGACCACGGCCTGGCGCCGGCGATCGACGCCCAGGCGCGCAGCTTCGCCACCCGGACCGGCGTCGATGCCAGCTTCGCCGTCAGCGGCGATCCGAGCCAGCTCGACGAGGAGACCCAGACCGTCGTCTACCGCGTCACCCAGGAGGCGCTGTCGAACGCCGCGCAGCATGCCCGGCCGGGACGGATCGAGATCGAGCTCGACGCCGGCGAGGATGGCGCCGTGCTGCTGCGGATCCGCGACGACGGCGAGGGCTTCGACCCGCTCGCCAGCCGCGCCGGCGGACTCGGGCTCGACGGCATGGCCGAGCGGGCGCGCCTCGCGGGCGGCGCGCTCGACCTGCGCTCCGAGCGCGGCGCCGGCACCGAGCTCACCTTGAGGCTGCCGTGACCGGCGCTGGCGCCGGCCCTGCCGGACGCGCACGATCGAGTTCCCGCGTCCTGATCGCCGACGACCACGGCGTGGTGCGCTCCGGTCTGGCGATGCTGATCGAGCGCCAGGCCGACATGTCGGTCGTCGCCGAGGCCGCCGACGGGATCGCCGCAGTCGAGCTTGCCCTCGCGCAGCGACCGAACGTCGCGGTGCTCGACGTCTCGATGCCGGGCCTGACAGGCCCCCAGGCAGCGCGGCAGATCCACGCCCACGACGCCGGGATCGGCCTGCTGATGCTCTCGATGCACGAGGACGAGCGCTACTTCTTCGACGCGCTCGACGCCGGGGCGCTCGGCTACGTGCCCAAGCGGGCCGCCGACTCCGACCTGATCGACGCGATCCGGGCGGTCGCCGCTGGACGCACCTTCGTCTCCTCCTCGACGCAGCAGGCGCTGATGCGGCGCTGGCTCGAAGACGACCCCGGCACCCGCCGCGAGGAGCTCACCGCGCGCGAGCTCGAGGTCGTCAAGCTGATCGCCGAGGCGCGCACGAACCGCCAGATCGCCGAGGCGTTGAAGGTCTCGGAGAAGACCGTCGAGTCGCACCGCGGCAACGTCCTCGCCAAGCTCGGCATGCGCGACCGCGTCGAGCTCGCGCGCTACGCCATCCGTAGAGGGCTTGTCGAGCCGTGAGCCATAGCCGCGGTGCTCACCGGACCCCGCTCCCGCGTGGGCGCGAGACGTCGCCGTAGGACCGGTCCGCCTGCGCTCCTCCGCTTGACCGTACCCTGGGGGTCGTGAACCCGAGGATCGTCCTGGCGCTGGTGGTGGTCGCCGTGGCGGCGTTTGCGGCCGTTGCGCTGGCGGCCGGAAGCGCTTCGGACGACGCGGTCGAGGGCGGCGAGCGGTTCCAGGGCGCGACACTGCCGGAGGGGCTGCGGGCGCCGGAGCTGGGGCTGCGCGACGAGGAGGGCGAGGTCGTGCGGATGGCGGAGCTGCGCGGCGAGCCGGTGATCGTGACCTTCCTCTACTCGAACTGCGACGACAGCTGTCCGGCGCAGGCGCAGCAGGTCAAGGGCGCGCTGAACGAGCTCGGGCGCGACCTGCCGGCGCTGGCGATCTCGGTCGACCCGGCGAACGACACGGCGCAGAGCGCGCGGGCGTTCCTCTCGGAGCAGCGGATGACCGGGCGGATGCGCTTCGTGCTCGGCGACCGACCGGAGCTGCAGCGGGTGTGGCGCGGCTATGGCGTCCAGCCACAGCTCGACGACCTCGAGCACACAGCGCGTATCGTGTTGGTCGACGCCGCCGGCGTCCAGCGGGTCGGCTACCCGCTCGGCGAGGTGACTCCCGAGCGTTTGGCCCACGATCTGCGACTGCTGGCAGCCGGGCGCTGAGCGCGAGCGCCGCGCCGATAACCTCAAGGGCCGCCCCCAAGGCGGCCGACCACGACGAAGAAGGCACGGAGAACGCCACCGCATGAGCTTGGAGATTCAGAACCTGCACGTACGCATCGAGGAGCGCGAGATCCTGCGCGGGCTGAACCTGACCGTGCGCAAGGGCGAGACGCACGCCCTGATGGGGCCAAACGGCTCGGGCAAGTCGACGCTCGCCAACACGATCATGGGCAACCCGGCCTACGAGGTCACCGACGGCAGGATCGTCTTCAACGGCGAGGACATGACCGAGGCCGACCCCGACGAGCGGGCGCGCGCCGGCCTCTTCATGGCGTTCCAGTACCCGGCGACGATCCCGGGCGTCTCGGTCGCGAACTTCCTGCGGATGGCCGTCAACGCCAAGCGCGAGGAGCCGATCAAGGTCAAGGAGTTCGGCAAGCTGCTCGGCGAGAACATGGAGCTGCTGCGGATCGACCGCGCCTTCACCAGCCGCTACCTCAACGAGGGCTTCTCCGGCGGCGAGAAG
>DATABV010000142.1:0-33510 GCA_036259395.1 Thermoleophilaceae bacterium
CTACGTGTACGACGAGCAGGCGGGTCATCCGCGCGAGGGCTTCCCGCCCGGCACGCCCTGGAGTGAGGTGCCCGACGACTGGGGCTGCCCCGACTGCGGCGTGCGCGACAAGCTCGACTTCGAGCCGGAGGGTTGACCAAGATGGCTGCGGTGGCCACACCCGAGCGAACCCCGTATGCCGTCGCGGCGCGCGAGCTGTTGCGCGACACGCTGCTCGACGCGGCGCGCGACCTGCTCGGCGAGCGCGACTGGGCCGAGGTCACGATGGCCGACATCGCCACCGCCGGCGGCGTCAGCCGCCAGACGCTCTACAGCGAGTTCGGCTCACGCGCGGAGTTCGCCCAGGCCCTCTTCCTGCGCGAGGCCGACCGCTTCCTCGGCGCGGTCGAGGACGCCGTCAACGTCAACCTCGACGATCCGGTCGCCGCCCTCGGCGCCGCGTTCGACGTCTTCCTGAGGACCGCCGCCGAGAACCCGCTGATCCGGGCAGTCGTCGCGGGCGAGGGCAACGACAGCCTGCTGCCCTACGTCACCACCCAGGGCCAGCCCGTCGTCGAGCAGGCCGCCGACCGACTCGCGGCGGTCATCTCCGCCGGCTGGCCGCACGTCGACCGCGACGCCATCGACCTGCTCGCCGATTGCGGCGTCCGCCTCGCGATCAGCTACGCCGCCCTGCCGACCGGACCGGCGGACACCACCGCCGCGTCAGTCGCCACCCTGCTCGGTCCCTACCTCGAGCGGGTGGTCGCCGAGGCGGAGGGTGCCTCGTAGGCGTCACGACAGCGGGGAGATCGACGATCCCAGCGGGGGAGCCGGGATTCGAACCCGGATTCACGGTTTTGGAGACCGTGCGCATAGCCGTTAACTCACTCCCCCGAGAGCGAGCGATTCTAGGGAGCCGACAGTAGGATCGCCGGCGAGGGGGTCGATGCAGGGGAGAGGAGAGGCGTGGGGACTGTCGAGAGCGTGACGGGGCCGTTGGAGCTGGACGAGCTGGGGGTCACGTTGATCCACGAGCACCTCTGCTTCCGCGACGAGGCGACGGCGATCCAGTGGCCGCACCTCTACGACGAGGACGCGCTCCACCAGGCGGCGGGAGGCGGCGACCGGGGCGCTCGGGGTGGGCGTGCGGACGATCGTCGAGCCGACGGCGATGTACGGCGGCCGGGACGTCCGCCTGATGGAACGGGTGGCGCGCGAGACCGACCTGCAGGTGATCGCCTGCACCGGGATCTACACCTACGACTTCCTTCCCCATTACTGGCTGACGCGCGACGAGGATGCGATGGCCGACGCGTTCGTCCATGACATCGAGAACGGGATCCAGCGGACGCCGATCAAGGCGGCGTTCCTCAAGTGCGCGGCCGACGCGGCCGGCGTCACGCCTAACGTCGAGAAGGTCCACCGCGCCTGCGCGCGCGCCAGCCTGCGTACCGGCGCGCCGATCATGGCCCACACCCACCCGGCGTCGGACACCGGGCCGCGGCAGATGGAGATCTTCGTCGAGGAGGGCGTCGATCCGGCGAAGGTCCAGCTCGCGCACACCGGCGACACCGACGACCTCGACTACATCGAGCGGGTGCTCGACACGGGGGCCTGGATCGGCATGGACCGCTACGGGATCGAGATGTACCTGCCGACCGAGCGCCGCAATGCCACGGTCCTGACGCTGCTGGAGCGCGACTACGCCGACCGTATGTTCCTGTCGGCCGACTCCTGCGCCTCGATCGACTGGTTCTCGCCTGAGGCGGCCGAGCAGCTGCTCGAGGCCGGCGCGGTCAAGGACTGGAACACCACGCTGATTCACGACAAGGTGATCCCGGCGCTGCGCGAGGGCGGAATGACCGACGCCCAGCTGCAGACGATGCTCGAGGACAACCCGCGCCGCTGGCTGGCCCGCTGAAGGCGGGCGTGCGCGGCGCGTGACAGATCGCCGCGACGGCCTTACAATCCGCGCTTCGGTGCCCGCGGGTGTGGTGTAAGGGCTGCACAAGAGCCTTCCAAGCTCTTAGTACGGGTTCGAATCCCGTCGCCCGCTTCCCGTCAGCCCTCGCGCTAGTCGAGGATCTTCCCGATCCGCTCGGCCTTGTCGCCGGCGCGCTCGATGTCCTTAGAGACCGACTTCGAGGTCGCGGCGAACTGCTTAGTCGCCTTGCCGACGGTCTTGACGATCCCCTCGACGTCGACGTTGCCCGGCTTGGGCACCGGGACGCCGAGCACCTTCTTGCCGCCCCGGCGGCCCTTCAGCGCCATGCCGCCGGCGACGCCTACCGCTGCGGCTCCGACCGCCAGCGCTGGGCGCGCAGCCTTGCCGGCAACTTGCTTGGCCTTGCCGGCAGCCTGCTTCGTGGTGTCGGTTGCCTGATCTACGAGACCGGTGGACGCCTGAGCCGTGGCCTTCGGCTTCGCGGGGCGCTTCGGCCTCGACCGCGCGGCTGTGGTCTTCTTGGCCGCTGGCTTGGACCTCGCCGCGGTCGTCGACTTCGGCTTCGTGGTCGACTTTGGCTTCGTGGCCGTCTTCCGCTTCGCGGTCGACTTCGGCTTCGCGGTGGTCTTGGGCTTGGAAGCGGCCTTCGACGTGGCGGTCGACTTCGACTTTGCGGCCGCCTTTGGCTTCGACCTCGCCGCCGTGGATTTCGGTGCGGAGCCGTTCGACGACCTCGCCCCGGTACGCGTGCGCCGCTTGCTTTGCCCGGACTTGCTGGTCGCCATCCTCGTCCCTTCTGATCGATCTGGCCCTCCTCGCTTCGATCTACCCCTTGAACCGCTTCTCCAAGCCCTTCCAGGCTCTTGGTTTACCGTGCCGTCGAACTCGTGGAGGGGCAGGGATCAAGACGATGACGCGTCCGTGGGCTGGCCCGCTCGCCCTTACGGCGACCGCTGCCCTGCTGCTCTCGGTGGCGGTTCTGGCCCTGCCGGTTGACGCGCGGGCAAATCAGAATCCGGGCGCGCAGGCGCCGAACCCGCTCGTGGGCCAGGAGTGGTGGAACCAGAAGACGCGCTGGAACCCGACGTGGAACGGCTACCGGTCGCTGCTGCGGCGAGACAGGCGGGCCGACGCGGCGAAGGTGTTGGCGTTGGCACGGACGCCGCAATTCAAGTGGTTCGGGATGTGGGAGCAGCCACCGGTCGCAAAGCTGCGCGGGTTGTTCGAGAACGCCGGCGACAAGGTTCCGCTGCTCGCGATCTTCGGCCACGACAACAGCGGCTGTGGCGGCGGGTTCACCGGCGGCGGGGCGGCCGAGGACGCGCGTTATCGCCGCTGGATCGGCAAGGTCGTGCGCGGGATCGGCCCCAATGAGGTCGTGATCGCGTTCGAGCCCGATTCGCTCGGCACGGTCGAGTGCCTCGTCCCGTCGCGTCGCGACGATCGCCTGCGGACGCTGGCCTACGGGGTGCGGCGGCTGTCGAGGCTGCCCAACGCGACGGTCTACGTGGAGGCGGGCGCGTCGGACTGGATGTCGCCGCGGCTGGCCGCGAGCCGGCTGCGCGCGGTCGGGGTCGGGCGGGTGAGGGGCTTCATGCTCAACGCGACGCACATGACGACCACCGCGGCGAACATCCGCCACGGTCTCGCGATCTCACGGCTGGTCGGCGGCAAGCACTTCATCGTCAACACGTCGCACAACGGCAACGGCCCCCTGTATCGCAACGGCCACACGATCTGGTGCAACCCGCCCAACGCCGCAGCGGGCGCCCGCCCCACGACACGGACGGCGCATCCGAAGGTCGACGCCTACATGTGGGTCGAGCGGCCGGGCTACTCGAACGGGTCCTGCAACGGCGGTCCGCTCCCTGTCGGCGCGTGGTGGGAGCGCAAGGCGATACAGCTCGTCGAGCGCGCGAAGTGGTGGCGCCGGCGCTGAGTCGATCCACATGAAGGCCTGCGGCGCTCCAGGGCGAAACTAGCGGCATGGATAGAAAGCTCGACGTGGGTGGCACCCTAAGCCAGGCCTTCTCGATCTACGGCTCGCAGGCCGGGGTGCTGATACCCCTGGCGCTCGCGCTGTTCCTGGTCGTCGCCGTCGTCAACGGCCTTGCGGCCGAGTCGGTCGTGCTGCTGCCGGTCGGCCTCGCGGTCAGCATCATCGCGGGCACCCTCTACACCGGCATGGTGGTGGCGCTCGTCAGCGACGTCCAGGACGGTAGGCGCGACTACTCGGTCGGCGAGCTCGCGCGGTCGGCGTCGCACGTGATCCTGCCGCTGATCGGCGCCGGCCTGCTCGCCGGCATCGGCATCGGGATCGGCTTCCTGCTGCTCGTCATCCCCGGCCTGTTCCTGATGACGATCTGGGCGGTGATCGCGCCGGTGATCGTGCTCGAGCGCGTCGGCGTCATGAAGTCGTTCGGCCGCTCGCGCGAGCTCGTCAAGGGCGACGGCTGGCGCGTCTTCGGCGTGATCGTGATCGTCTTCATCATCGTCATCGTCGTCCGCGCGATCCTCGGAGCGATCGCCGTCGGCATCGACGACAGCACCGTGGCGCAGATCATCTTCGACTGGATCGGCTCGTCGCTCACGGCGCCGATCTCCGCACTCGTCGCGGCGGTCATCTACTTCCGCCTCAAGGGGGCCAAGGACGGCGGCGCCCCGGTGCCCGCCGAGCCTGGGCCGGCGACCGTCTGACGGCATGAGGCAGCGGGTCAGCCTGATCACGCTCGGGGTCCGCGACCTCGAGCGTGCTCGCGCCTTCTACGAGGCGCTCGGCTGGCAGACCGGCGCGGAGCCCGGCGACGACATCGTGTTCTTCCAGGCCGGCGACATGATCGTCGCGCTCTGGGATCGCGCCAGGCTCGCTGAGGACAGCTGCGTCGAGGACGCCGGCGGCTGGGGCGGGACGACGCTCGCACTGACGCTCGGCTCGCCGGCCGAGGTCGACGCCGCGATCGAGGAGGCGCGCGCCGCCGGCGCCACGATCGGCCGCGAGCCCGCCGATACCTTCTGGGGCGGCTACAGCGGCCTGATGATCGACCCCGACGGGCATCCCTGGGAGATCGCCCACAACCCCCATTGGACCATCACCGAGGACGGCGGCGTCCGGCTCGCCTGATGCAACGGCTCTGCATCAACGTCGTCGAGACCCTGGAAGCCCCGAGACAGCCGGCCTAGAATCTGGGGAATGACCGCCAAGGAGAAGTTGCGGGCGCAGGTCGAGGAGCTGTCAGAGGCTGAGGCAGCCGCCGCCCGGATCGTCGTCGAGCGGACGCCGATCGATCTCGACACGGAGCCGGAGATGGTGGGACTTCCGGAGTTGTGGCGGACCTTCGAGGACGGGACACCCGTACCCAACTGGGTAGCCGGTCTCGACGAAGTCCGTGCCGGACGCTGATGCTCGTCATCGACGCGAGTGCGGCCACGGCGGCGTGCGCGCGGGCAGAAGGCTTCGAGGCTCTTGGTGACGATCTCGTCGCACCACCGCTGATGTGGTCCGAGGTGCGCGCGAATCTGCACCTCCAGGCGTTCAAGCGGTCGATCAGCTACGACCGGGCTGACGTCTTGCATGAACGCCTCGGCGCGGCGTCGATCCGATGCGAGAACCCCTCGGACCTCGGGCGAAACGCCTGGGCGCTCGCCACCGAGATGGGATGGGGACGGACCTACGATGCCGAGTACATCGCGCTCGCCCAGATTCTCGGCTGCCGCGTCGTGACGGTCGATGGTCGATTGCGCCGGGGCGCGCATCGGCTCGGGCTCGTCGTGACGCCGGACGAACTCTGATCAGTACGGTCGTCGCCGCTCTACCGGGAGCGTCGAGCAGCGAACGACCGCTCGGCCGGAACCCGAGTGCAGCCATTGGCGGGGTGCGGCTAGTTGGTCACGTGGTCGTATCTGCGCCGTCTGCGCCAACCGAGTGCGTGAGATCAGTAGAGGGCTCCTCGACGACGTACTCGATGCTGTCGGCGTCGTCGCTTACCTCGTCCGATATCGCCTCGGCCGACTCGATTGACGGCACCTCGCTCGTCTCACCCCAGCCTGTTAGCTGGAGGACCGCACTGTGAATGGCTTGAGCTCGCAAGCTCAGAAAGGTGTCGAAGTCGTTCGCTTTCGCGGCTGCGAACGCCTCCATCGAGATCAGGTTGGAGGCGAGCCATGCCTCAAGTGCATCGCCCGCGGCCTCCTCAACACGCGTCAAGTACTCGGAGGGAGGGGAATCCAGAATCTCCTTGTTGCTGTTTGAAGTCAGCATCACGATGTTCGCAAGCGCATTGATTCGAAGACGAGGGACCTTCTGAAGTTTGAGATAGGCCTGAGGGAAGAAGTGGTGAAACTCCTTGCTGTTCATCCATGCGAGCGCCTTGGTCGTGTCAATCTGCTGACCGGTAAGCAGGTCAACGGGCTGGTGGTACGACAGCACGATGGCCAGCAACTTCGCGTGCGCGTTGTTTGATCGGAATTGTCGGGTTGTCCAAATCGAGACGCTTGGCTCGGTCGCCCCAACCGATATCTCAGCGCTGTCGCCCTTGGCGAACGCTTGGACTGCCTCGAGATCGGAACGCATCATCCCCGTATTCCAGCCACTGAAGTAGCCAGCCAATGCCGTGCGCCAGAACCAAGCACGTATGGCAGCGTGCTGATCGGCGCTAGGTGTGGGCAGTAAGCGGAAGACCTCAGCCAGCACCGTCAGCTGGTTGGAGTACGGGACGACATCTCCGCCCGGTACACGCATGTCGGTCGCAAGGAAATCGACCATCCGCTTGTACGCGTTGCTGACCTCCTCGACCGCAGCTTTGAGCTCATCTGCGTCGTAGTTTCGAAGCGCGTCGATACTGTCGGTCGAGAAGCCGCCCCCTATCGCTGCTGCGAGATTGCGAAGGACGGTCTTACGATCGATCGTTCCGAAGCCCTTCGCCTGGAGGCGATCGAGTATTCCCTCGATCGAATCAATGAGATCGAAGTCCGGACTCCATGTTGCTGCTCGCATGAGGTCGACAATTGTTAGCGGCGTGCCCATGCTGTTTATGCGCTCGAAGATAGGAGCGACGTCCTCGAGAGACATATCGCCCAATGTGACCGCCGCGATCTTGTAGTCCTTGAAGCGATTGAAGAGGACGTTGGCGTGTGCCTTCAAGTCCTCCTTGTCGTCCGCCATCAGGGAATCCAGGCTGGCTACATGCTGGAAGTACGTCGCGGGATCCGCAAGCTTGTTGATGCGGATCTGGTGGAGGGGCGGATCGTCAGCCGTATCGAGATGGAGGAACTTCTTCTCGCGGAGGTCGTAGGCGATATTCCACCTGCTACGCGCCTCGCCAACAGTCCAATAGAGAGCACCGCAGATGGTGGAAAGTCTCTGCTGACCATCAAGCAGGTAGTTGACCGGATAGTCCGGCTTCGGCAGATCGATCTCTAGGTCCGCAATGCGGTTCTCGCTACGGAGCTCCTGCCTGCTCTGCCAGAGCAACACGCTCCCGATGGGGTACCCGCGAGCCACGGAGTCGAGGAGCGTGAGAATTTGGGGCCGCTCCCACACAAAACTCCGCTGGAACTTGGGAAGCAGGATGTCACCGCTGAGGATTCGTCGGGCGAGCTCATCGATGCGGTCAACGCTCGGCTGTGGATCCTTCGGGACTGCCGCCGTGGGTCCAGATATCTCTACCTCTGCGTCCGTCACTTCGTCCTCCGTCCCTCGACGATTCGGAGTTGTGGATCGTAGCCGCGACAGAAGACGCGTATTAGTGGTACCGGAACTGGTACCGCCGGCTGATCGGCCGGCCCGGCGGGCAACTTGCTAGCGACGAGAGCCCGCTCCCGTAGCGGGCTCCATCCAATCGGGGCGACTGGATTTGAACCAGCGACCGCTCGGCCCCCAGCCGAGTGCGCTACCAGACTGCGCCACGCCCCGAGGGGGCGGATGTTAGACGGCGCGGGACGGATTCGCCAGCGGCGCGGGGGATCCTCGGGTAGCTTCTGCGCATGCCAGATCAGCCGAAGGTCGTCTTGCACGCCGTCCCGTTCTCGCATCCGTGCCTCGCGGTTCAGGCGGTGCTGGACCGCCACGGGCTCGAGTACGAGAAGGTCGATCTGGTCTCGGGGCCGCACGCCGACGAGATCGAGCGGATCTACGGCGAGGGCAAGCGGACGGTGCCGGGGCTGCTGGTCGACGACGAGCCGGTCCACGGAACGACGGCGATCTTCGAGAAGCTCGACGAGCTGGTCGACGACGCGGACCTCTACCCGGCCGCGGTCGCGGCGGCGATTCGCGAGGCCGAGCGGGGCATCGCCGAGGACCTCCAGACGACGGCTCGCAACCTGGTCTTCGGGGCCCTGCACTTCCGTCCCGAGGCGCTCGGGACGTTCGCCGGCACCGGGCCGCTCGACCCCGCCGGCACCGACTTCGCGATCAGGATGGTGCGCGGGGCATGGCGCTACATCGGCATCTCGGCCGAGCTGCTCGCCACCACGCTCTCGGAGCTGCCCGAGCAGCTCGACATCGTCGACGAGCTGATCGAGGGCGGCGTCGCGGGCGGCGACGATCCGACCGCCGTCGACTTCCAGCTCGGCTCGTCGCTCCACCTGCTGCTGCAGATCGGCGACGTGCGGCCGTTGATCGAGGGCCGGCCGGCTGGGGCGCTGGTCGACCGCTGGTTCGAGCCGGGCCCCGCGGACATCCCGGCCGGGGCCTTTCCGGCCGGCTGGGTGCCCGAGCGGTCTCAGAGCGCCGCCTGAGCCAACATCGCCGTCCCGGCGACGACGAGCATCGCGCCGATCGCGCGCAGCAGGGCGCGCTCCGACAGTCGCCCGGTCAGCCGCGCGCCCAGCAACGCTCCGGGTACAGACGCCGCCGCGCCGAGCGCGAGCACCTCCCAGTCGACGCCCGCCGGCGTGTGGCCGATGACGCCGGCGACCCCCACGCACACGCCCACCGACAGGTTCGTCCCGACCGCTCGATGCGCGCTGCCGCCGTGCCAGCGCAGCAGCGCCGGCATCCGCAGCGCCCCGAGGATCAGACCGATCAGGCCCCCGAGCAGGCCGATGCCGAGCCCCGCCAGCGCAAGCGCTACGAGATCCGGACCGTCCTGGTCCTCGGTCGCCGAGCGTCGCTCCCGCCTGCGCAGCAGGTCGAAGCCGAAGTAGAGCAGCGTCGTCCCGATCACCGCCAGCAGCACCGCGTCGGGCAGCAGGCCCGCGGCGTAGCCCCCGATCAGCGCGCCGGCGACCGAGGGCGGCGTCATCCAGGCGAAGACGCGCCAGTCGATCCGTCCGCCGCGCACGTGGACGATCGCCGCCGCGAGCGCCGCCGCGCCTGAGATTCCGATGTTCGCGCCGGCTCCCGCGGCCGGGCTCGACGCGACAGCCACCACGGCCGGCAGGCGGATGTTGCCGAGCACCAGCCCGACCGTCCCGCCGGCGACCGCCACCGCGAAGCACCAGACCAGCAGGGCGGTCAGCGCTAGCGGATCGCCGTCCACGTCCGCCTAGTGCGTGTGACCGTGCGGCTCGACGGCGGCTAGCTCGTCGGCGGACATGCGGCGGGCCAGCATGGCGGCGAGCGCAGTGGTGATCGGCACCGCCGCGATCAGGCCGATCGAGCCGACCAACGTCGCGACGATCTCCTTGGCGATGATCTCGAGGTTGACCGCGTCCACGACGTCGATCTGGCCGGAGCTGAAGATCAGCAGCAGCGGCAGCGACGCGCCGACGTAGGCGAGCACGAGCGTGTTGACGGTCGCGCTGACGTGGTCGCGCCCGACGTCCATCGCGAGCTTGAAGAGCTGGCGGAAGCTCTGCCCGGGGTTCGCCGCGCGCAACGCGAGCACCGTCGACGACTGGCTGACCGTGACGTCGTCGAGCACGCCGAGCGCCGCGACGATCATCCCGGCGAGCAGCAGGCCCTCGAGCGAGACGCCCGAGTCGTTGATCTGCAGGAACGTCGCCTCCTCGCTCGCCAGGCCGGTCAGGTGGGTGAGGTCGGTGAAGAGGACCGCCAGCCCGACCGTGACGACCAGCGAGGCCGCGGTCCCGACGATCGCCGCCAGGCTCTTCGGATTCGCCCCGTGGGCGAGCAGGATCGTCGTCAGCATCACCGCCACCGAGCCGACGATCGCAACGGCGAGCGTGCTCTTGCCGTCGAGGATCGCCGGCACCATGAAGCCGAGCACGACCGCGAGGCTCAGGCCCAGTCCGATCAGCGACAGCGCGCCGCGCAGGCGGCCGAACAGGACGACCACGCCGGCGAAGATCAGCGCCAGCAGCAGCAGCGGCTCCTGGCGATCGAAGTCCGAGATCGAGTACTCGCGTCCCGGAACGGGATCCGCGCCCGGCGGCACGACGTTCCTGACGACGCGCAGCTCGTCACCGACCGAGACCTCGGGATCGATCGTGCCGTCGTCGAGCACGAGCTCCTTGGTCGCGCCGCTCTGCGCGCCGCTCTCGAGCCGGATCCTTACCTCGCGGCAGACGTCGGTCTCCAGTCCCGCGCAGGCGAACTCGCTGACGGACAGGACCGTCGCGGTGTCGGACTTGGTGACGATCGCCTCGCCGACCCGCGTGTCGACGTCGCCGGGCCAGAGGATCGCCATCCCCGCGAGCGTCGCGACGGCGAGTGCGGCGACGATCGTCGCGAAGACACGGATGACGTTGCTCTGGCGGATGCGCGGAATGGAAGCAGCGGTCCCGGACCAATAGGGGCACCGGATCGCGCTCGATGCGGCCGAAGGCGCCCGCGCCGACGCGAAAGCGCCGGCTGTGTCACCCTTACCGGCTGATGGCACGCGGCAACACGAAGGACCGGAAGCGCGGCAAGCCCTCCTTGAAGGGGGAGGCGCGCCGCTACTCCAAGCTGCCGCGCGAGGAGATCGAGAAGATCGACTACAAGAACATCGCGCTGCTGCAGCGGTTCGTCAGCGAGCGCGGCAAGATCCGCTCGCGCCGCGTGACCGGGCTCAGCCGTCGCGATCAGTCGAAGATGGCGCGCGCCGTCAAGCGCGCCCGCGAGCTCGGTCTGCTGCCCTACGTCGACGCCAGCAAGGCCGTCGAGCGGGTCGGCGGCGGTCGCGGTCGCCGCGAGCGCGAGTAGCTCTCTCGCTCAGCCTCCGCGCTCGAGCTCGATCGGGCCCTGCTCGGCGTGGGCGTGGTCGACCTGGATCGTCGTGTGGTCGATCCCGAAGCGGTCGTGCAACATCGCCTCGAAGTCGCGTCGGCGCTGGTGGCAGTCGCAGTCGGGCTCGAGCAGGACGTGGGCGGTCAGGGCCGGGAACCCGGACGTGACCTCCCAGACGTGGAGGTCGTGCACGCCGACGACATCGGGCTCGTCGGCCAGCGCCTGCGCGATCTGGTTCGGGTCGATGCCGCGCGGCGAGCCCTCGAGCAGGATCCGGCCCGAGTCGCGTAGCAGCCCCCAGCCGGCGCGCGTCATCAGCGCCGCGACGATCAGCGCGGCGATGCCGTCCGCCTGCCCGAACCCGGTCGTCAGGATCACGGCGCCCGCGACGGCTGTGGCGATGAAGGCGAACAGGTCGGTGAGGATGTGCTGGAAGGCGCCCTCGACGTTGAGGCTGTCGCGGTTCGCGCCGGCCAGCACCCAGGTCGCCAACACGTTGACGGCGACGCCGACGAGCGCGACGACGAGCACGAGCCCGCCCTCGACCGACGGCGGGTCGGCGATCCGGCGGACCGCCTCGAAGCCGATCACCGCGGCGAGCGCCAGCAGCGTCGCCCCGTTGGCCTGCGCCGACAGGATCTCGGCGCGCCGCAGGCCGTAGGTGTAGCCGCCACGCGGCGGACGAGCGGCGAGGCGGGCGGCGAACAGCGCGAGCGCGATCGCGGCAGCGTCGGTCAGCATGTGAGCCGCGTCGGAGAGCAGCGCGAGCGAGCCGGCGACGATCCCGGCGACGACCTCGCCCGCCATCAGGGCGAGGATCAGCCCGAGCGCGATCCAGAGCCGGCGACCGTCGCCCTCGCGGGGGATGCCGTGCGCGTGGGCTGAGTGGTCGTGGGCCATGCCTCCGGCCAGGCTAGGCGACCGCAGGCGCCGGGGAGCGATTCGCGGTGGCGGACCCGTCGGCAGTCAAACGAGAATGATTCTCAGTATGGTCTCGCGTGATGTCCAGGCGCCGGTCGACCATCCTCGTCTCGATCGTCCTCGCCGCGGCTCTGGCGATCGGCTGCGGCGACGACGGCGGCTCCGCGGCGCGCGGCGAGAAGGCCCTGACCGCTGTCGCTACCACGACGCAGGTGGCGGACTTCGCCCGGGAGGTCGGCGGCGACCGCGTCGACGTCCGGCAGATCCTGCAGCCGAACTCCGACCCGCACGGCTACGAGCCGCGACCCAGCGACGTGGCGTCGGTCACCGAGGCCGACGTGGTGATGCGGTCCGGCGGCGACCTCGACGCCTGGCTCGACGGGCTGCTCGACAACGCGGGCGCCGACGTCCCACAGGTCGAGTTGATCCAAGCGGTCGAGCGGCGCGACGGCGGACACGCGGGCGAGGGCAGCCACGACCACGTCGGAGAGGAGGAGCACGACCATGGCGACAGCGCCGACCCGCACTGGTGGCAGGACCCGCGCAATGCGATCGCTGCGGTGGCGGCTATCCGCGACGCGCTCGCAGCCGCCGATCCCGACGGGCGAGCGGAGTACGAGAGGAACGCGGCCGCCTACATCCGGCAGCTGCGGCGCCTCGATCGGGCGGTGGCGGCCTGCATCGACGAGGTCCCCGCGCCGCAACGCAAGCTGGTCACCACCCACGACGCGCTCGGCTACTACGCCGACCGCTACGGCATCGAGGTCGTCGGCGCGCTGATCCCGTCGCAGTCGACCGCCGCCCAGCCGTCGGCCGGCGACATCGAGGAGCTCGTCGACCAGATCGAGCGCGAGCAGGTCGAGGCGATCTTCCCCGAGAGCTCGATCGACCCGAGGCTGGAGCGGGCGGTCTCGCGCGAGACGGGGGCGACCGTCGGCAAGGCGCTCTGGGCCGACACGCTTGGGGGGGAGGGGTCGGGCGGCGCCACCTACGTCGAGTCGATCCGCTCGAACACCGCCGCGCTCGTCGAGGGCCTCACCGGCGGCGCTCAGCGGTGCCGGCCCTGAGCCCGGCGGTCGCTCTCAGGCGGAGGCCCGACACGCCGGGCACTCGCCGTGCAGCGTGACGTCATGAGCGGCGATCGCGAAGTCGGTCTTGGCCGACAGCGCGTGGATCGCCTCCTCGAGCAGCTCGTCCTCGAACGGCTCGACCCTGCCGCAGCTCTCGCAGACGAGATGGTGGTGATGGTCGCCGCCCGGAAGCGCAGCCTCGTAGCGGGCGACGCCCTCGCCGACGTCGAAGCGCTGCACCAGGCCGAGGCGGTCGAGCAGGTCGAGCGCGCGGTAGATGCTCGCCAGGCCGACGCCGTTGCCGCGCTCGCGCAGCAGGTCGGCGATCTCGCGCGCGGTCATGCTGCAGCCGAGCTCGGCGATCGCCTCGATCACCGCTTCGCGAGCCGCGCTCGAGCGGTAGCCGGCATCCGCGAGCGTCCTGGCGGTGTGCTCGGTCCAGCCGCTGGCCGTCGTCGAAGCCATCTCGGAGAGGGTACTTGCCGCTAGGGTCGCGCCGTGGAGATCCATCGGACCCCGGACGAGCGTTTCTCAGACCTGCCGGGATACCCGTTCGAGCCGCACTACGCCGAGGTCGGCGGCTTGCGGATGCACTACGTCGACGAGGGGGAGGGCAGCCCGGTCGTCTGCTTCCACGGCGAGCCGTCGTGGTCGTACCTCTACCGCAAGATGCTGCCGCCGCTCGTGGCTGCCGGACACCGGGTGATCTGCCCCGACCTGGCCGGCTTCGGGCGCTCCGATAAGCCGATCGACCGCGGCTGGTACTCCTACGACCGCCACGTCGAGCAGGTCGCGGGCGTGCTCGACGGACTCGACCTCAGCGGTGCGACGGTGGTCGTCCAGGACTGGGGCGGGCCGATCGGCCTGCGCTGGGCGGTCGAGAACGCCACGCGCGTGGACCGGCTGGTGATCTTGAACACCGGCCTCTTCACCGGCAGGGTCAGCAAGGGCTTCCTGCAGTGGCGGTCGTTCGCGGAGCAGAACCCCGACCTGCCGGTCGGGATGGTCGTTCAGGGAGCGACTACGACCGATCTGCCGCCAGAGGTGGTGACCGCCTACGAGGCGCCGTTCCCGGACGCCGAGTCGAAGGCCGGCGCGGCGACGTTCCCGCTGCTGGTCCCGATCGACGAGAGCGCGCCCGGCGCCTCCGAGATGGCGGCCGTGATGGACGCCCTGTCGCGCTGGGACAAGCCGGCGCTGGTGGCCTTCTCCGACTCGGATCCGGTGTTCCCGTCGCCGAAGGCCGGTCAGGTCTTCGTCGACCTGATCCCCGGCGCCGGCGAGCAGCTGGTGATCGAGGGTGGCGGCCACTTCCTCCAGGAGGACCGCGGCGAGGTCATCGCCGCGGCCATCCTGAACTGGGAGTAGAACCGGGGCTCCCGCCCCCGGACCCCCGTGGCGCCTGGCTGGCGCTGGGGCACCGGTTCCGTCCCCGGACCCCCGTGGCGCCTGGCCGGTGCGCGTCTGTTAGGCGACGGCGCTGAAGCGCTCGGCGACCTTGGACCAGTCGACGACGTTCCACCACGCGTCGATGTAGTCCGGGCGCTTGTTCTGGTACTTGAGGTAGTAGGCGTGCTCCCAGACGTCGACGCCGAGCAGCGGCGTCTTGCCGTCGGTCAGCGGGTTGTCCTGGTTCGGCGTGCCGACGACCGCGAGTCCGGATCCATCGTGGACCAGCCAGGCCCAGCCGGAGCCGAACTGGCCGACGCCGGTCGCCTTGACCTTGTCCTGGAAGTCGCTGAACGAGCCGAAGGCGGAGTCGATCGCCGCGGCGAGATCGCCGTCGGGCTGGCCGCCGCCGTTCGGCGACATCGACTCCCAGAAGAGCGTGTGGTTGAGGTGGCCGCCGCCGTTGTTGCGCACCGGCCCGCGGATGTCGTCGGGCAGCTGCGAAAGGTTGGCGATCACGTCCTCGATCGGCTTGCCGGCCCAGTCGGTGCCCTCCAGCGCCGCGTTGGCCTTGTCCACGTAGGCCTGGTGATGCTTGTCGTGGTGGACGCGCATCGTCGCCTCGTCGATGTGCGGCTCGAGCGCCGCGTAGTCGTACGGAAGATCCGGTACCTCGTAAGCCATAGGCATTCCTTTCGTGGTCTCGCAGGCGAGTGTATTGCTCGCCCGCCGTCAGGCTCGGTCGGGCGCGAGGTCGAGCTCGGCGTCGGCGTAGGTAACGCCGATCGGCTCGACGATCACCTGGCGCGGGCCCTCCTCGACCCGGCCGGCGACGAGCGCCTCGTGCCCCAGGCCGCGCGCGATCTCGACCACCCGCTCAGCGCTGCCGGCCGCGCTGTAGACCGCAAACCCGCTGCCCATGTTGAGCGTGCTGTACGCGGCGTGGGCGTCCATCTCCGCCTGCTCGGCGAGGAAGGCGAGCACCTCCGGCACCTCCGGAAGCGCGGTGATCCGGTAGGTGAGGTCGCGGCTCGGGCGCATCAGCTTCAGCAGGCCGTGGCCGGTGACGTGACTGAGGTAGCTCACCGGCACGTCCGCCTCGGCTAGCGCCCCGACGAGTCGCGCGTAGAGGATCGACGGATCGAGCAGCGCCTCGCCGTAGGACCGGCCGCTGGGGAGCGGGGTGGCGTAGCCGTTCGCGAGGCGGTCGGCGATCATCCGCGCGAGCGAGGCGCCGTTGGCGTGCAGGCCGTTGCTCGCGACGATCATGATCTCGTCGCCGGGGGAGAGGTCCTGCCCGAGGATCGGCTGGCGGCCGTCCGGGAGCGCGCCGACGGCGCTTCCCGCCAGCTCGATGTCCTCGCCGTTGACGAGCCCCGGCAGCGACGGCGACTCGCCGCCGCCCCAGGTCGCGCCCGCGTCGGCGCACGCCCGGCTCCAGCCCTTGACCAGCGCGGAGTGCCACTCCGTGTTGCGGTACCAGTCCGACGATCCAGTGGCGAAGTACGCGTTCACGACGAGCGGCAGCGCGCCGACGCAGCAGAGGTCGTTGACGATCGCGGCGACCGTGTCGTAGGCGACGGCGTCGAAGCGGTTCAGGCCGAGCTGCTCGGCCACCAGTCGCGACGCCACCGCCTTCGTCCCCAGGCCCTCCATCACGAACGCCAGCGTCCGGTCGCCGAGCTCGAACACGAACGCGGGCTCGCCCCGCGACACGTCGAGCGCCCGCCCGCCATGCGCTGCCAGCGCCGCCGACGTTCCGAGCGCCTCGGTCAGTGCAAGCCGCTTACCGGCGTCGAGCGTCGCGTAGTCGACTCCCGCGCTGGCGTAGGCCGACTCGCCCTGACTCGGATCGCTCATCGGATGCGCTGGAGGCCGGTCTGCAAGTGCGGATGAGAGGACTCGAACCTCCACGTCCCGAAGGACACAGGCACCTGAAGCCTGCGCGTCTACCAATTCCGCCACATCCGCGTGGGGCGTGGAACCTTAGCTGCCGGCGGGGTCAGTCGCGGGTCTTGCGGCGGCGCAGCCGGGTGCCGAAGGCGGCGTCCCACCAGGGGGCGGCGACGCCGAAGCCGCGGGTGTGGTCCTGGAAGTGGTGGCGCATGTGAAGCTCGTAGAAGAGCTTGCCGAGACGGGTGCGCGGCTTGTGGTGGTGGAGGTGGTAGTGGGTCATGTCGTAGGCGAGGTAGCCGACGAGGAAGCCGCAGGCGAAGAGGTCAGCGCTCTGGCCGCCGATCGCCCAGTGGAACAGCGCCCAGAACGCCAGCGCGAGCGGGACGCTGACCGACGGCGGCATCACCAGCCGCATCGGGTCGTTGGGGTGGTCGTGATGGACGCCGTGGATGATCCAGTGCAGCCGCGCGCCGATCCCGTCCTCGGGCTCGAGGTGGAAGACGAGGCGGTGCAGCCAGTACTCGGTCAGCGTCCAGAAGACCCAGCCGCCGGCGATCCAGGCAGTCACCTCGAACGGCGGGGTGCCCTCCTGCCCGAGCGCGAACAGGACGGCGATCGCGGGGATGAAGATCACCAACGGGACTACGGGATGAACGCGCGAGAGCCAGTCGAGCAGGTTCGACTCGAACATCCGCGGAGAGGCCTTCAGGACATCGGAGCGCCGCTCGTCCATCGGGATCAATGTAACGGACGCCGCGGGCGCCGACCATCCGCCGCTTAGGGGGTCCTAACTGGCGTTCTCACCGCGCGGGCGTACCGGGTGCGCGGCACGCAGGAACTCAAGGCCGAAGCCGGCTGTCAGCGCGTACGCCGAAGCGATCGCGAGGCCCGGCAGCCCGCGCCGCGCCTGCTCGAAGGTCATCGCCAGCAAGGTGGCCGTGACCGCCGCCATGAACGCCCACCGGATGTAGGCGTGGATCGTCTCGATCGTCGTGCTGTTCATGCGCCCATCGTGGGACCGCTGCCGAGCCGCGCTGTGATCGACGGGTGAAGCCGGTGTCAAAGGGATGTGAACCCGGGCTCGCGGATCGCCGCAAAGACGCCGACCTGGGCCGCCTCGCCGAGCGCCTCCCAGCTCGTCTCGGCGGTGGTTCCCGCCCAGTCGACGCAGTGCGCACGCGCCTGCTCGAGCGAGTCGAAGCCGGCGATCGCGATTGCGTTGTCGGTGCCGGCCTCGTGCTCGGCGTCGACGGTGACGACGAGCAGGCGAGGTGTCGCGTCTCCGACGGCGACGCGGCCGTTCTCGCCCTGCCAGACGAGCACCGCGGTCCGCTCGCGGTCGTGCTCCTCCGAGCGGTAGATCGCAAGCGTCCGGGCCCGGGTCTCGTTCCACGACCAGGGCCTTCTCATCCGTGTCCTGGTTGAGGGCACCCGCACGTCGACGACTCTACCGCCGCAAGGGTTACCCACATAGAAATTTATACCCTGGTAACATGGTCTGCCTGATGGCCGTCTCGAGCACCAGTCGAACCCGCCTGCCGCGCGCGGAGCGGATGGAGCAGACCGTCGCTGCGGCCCACGCGCTGTTCGCCGAGCGCGGCTACGCCGCCGTGACGATGGACGGCGTCGCGGCGGCCGTCGGCGTCACCAAGCCGCTGCTCTACAACTACTTCGGCAACAAGGAGCAGCTCTACCTCGCGTGCCTCGAGCGGGCGGGGGACGGGCTCGTCGCGACCGTCGTCGAGGCGGTCGGCGAGACGAGCAACCCGACCGAGGCGCTCAGCCTCGGCCTGCACGCCTTCTTCGGCTTCGTCGACCAGGACCGCGCCGCCTGGGCGGTGCTCTTCGACGAGACGCTGCCCGCTGGCGGTGAGATCGCCGAGCAGGTCGCCGGCTACCGCACCCGCCTGCGCGACCTGATCGCCGCCTCGATGCTCGAGCAGCTCCCGCCGCGCAGCCGCGAGCGCGCGCGCACCGAGGTCGAGGCGCTCTCGACGGCGATCATGGGCGCCGCCGAGGCGCTCGTGCGCTGGTGGCTGCGAACCGGCGCGATGCCCGCTGCCGACGTCGCCGACCTCTTGATCTCGACCGTCGAGCCCGGGCTGCGTCAGCGCTCGGCGCCCGCCAAGTCTTCCAAGCCGAACTCCCCAGGAGGCGATCCCCCCAGATGAACAGCAAGACCCGCCCGGTTGCCGTCGTGGGCGGCAACCGGATCCCATTCGCGCGCTCGAACTCCGCCTACTCGAAGGCGTCGAACCAGGACATGCTGACCGCCGCGCTCGACGGCCTGATCGACCGCTTCGACCTCGACGGCGTCGAGCTGGGCGAGGTCGCCGGCGGCGCGGTGCTCAAGCACTCGCGCGACCGCGACCTGACGCGCGAGAGCGTGCTCGGCACTCGCCTGGCGCCCGAGACGCCCGCCTACGACCTCCAGCAGGCGTGCGGCACCGGGCTCGAGGCGGCGATCCTCGTCGCCAACAAGATCGCGCTCGGCCAGATCGACTCCGGCATCGCCTGTGGCGCGGACACCACCTCGGACGCGCCGATCGCCCTCAACGAGGACCTGCGCGAGGTCCTGCTCGAGGCCAACCGGCAGCGCTCGACGACCGGCAAGCTGAAGCAGCTCGCAAAGGTCCGCCCGGGCCACGTCGTGCCGGCGATCCCGCGCAACGAGGAGCCGCGCACCGGCATGTCGATGGGCGAGCACTGCGCGATCATGGCGACCGAGTGGGGGGTCGGCCGCGCCGAGCAGGATGAGCTGACCGTGCGCAGCCACGAGAACCTGGCCGCCGCCTACGAGCGCGGCTTCATGGACGACCTGATGACGCCGTACCTCGGCCTCGAGCGCGACCAGAACCTGCGGCCGGGATCGTCGGTCGAGAAGCTCGGCAAGCTGAAGCCTGTCTTCGGCGGCGAGGACGGGACGATGACGGCCGCCAACTCGACGCCGCTCAGCGACGGCGCGTCGGCGGTCCTGCTGGCCAGCGAGGACTGGGCGCGTGAGCGCGGGCTGCCGATCCTCGCGCGCTTCGCCGATGGCCAGACGGCGGCGGTCGACCACGTCCACAAGCGCGAGGGGCTGCTGATGGCGCCCGCGTACGCGATGCCGCGGATGCTCGACCGCGCCGGCCTGACGCTGCAGGACTTCGACTTCTACGAGATCCACGAGGCCTTCGCCGCCCAGGTGCTCTCGACACTGCGCGCCTGGGAGGACCCGGTCTTCTGCAAGGAGCGGCTCGGCCGCGACGCGCCGCTCGGAGCGATCGACCGCGACAAGCTCAACGTCAACGGCGGCTCGCTCGCCGCCGGCCATCCGTTCGCCGCGACCGGCGGGCGGATCGTCGCCAGCCTCGCCAAGGCGCTGCACGAGCGCGGCTCCGGGCGCGGCCTGATCTCAATTTGCGCGGCCGGCGGGCAGGGCGTCGTCGCGATCCTCGAGGCCCCGGGAGGCAACAGCAAGTGAGCGACCGTTACTCGCAGATCGTCAACTCGTTCCCCGGCAAGCTGGTCGCCGGGCGCGTCGGGCTGCCGCAGCCGGTCGAGCTAGACCGACACCGCCCCGGCGCGCCGGTCGTCTCCGGTCGCGTGCTGCTCGGCGCGGCGCCCGGAGGGCGGCTCGGTACAGCGGTCGCGCGAGTCCTGGCGGCGGCCGGCGCCGAGACATCGACCACGCCCGATCCGACGCTGCGCGAGGCGGCGGCCGCGGCAAGCCTCGACGCGGCTCTGTTCGACCCCGAGAGCGGCGGCGACCAGCGCTTCAAGGCGCTCGTCTTCGACGCGACCGGCATCTCCGACTCGACCGAGCTCGTCGAGCTGCAGCGCTTCTTCCACCCGACCGTGCGCAAGCTCGAGCGCTCGGGTCGCGTCGTCGTGCTCGGCACGCCGGCCTTCGGCTGCGACACACCGCGCGAGTCGACGGCCCAGCGGGCGCTCGAGGGCTTCACGCGCTCGCTCGGCAAGGAGGTAGGCCGCGGTACGACCGTGCAGCTCGTCTACGTCTCGCCGGGCGCCGAGGACGAGCTCGACTCGACGTTGCGCTTCCTGCTGTCGCCGAAGTCGGCCTACGTCTCGGGACAGGTCGTGCGCGTCGGCCCGGGCGTCGCCAAGGCGCCGAAGCTCGACTGGGACAAGCCGCTCGCCGGCAAGCGGGCGCTCGTGACCGGCGCCTCGCGCGGCATCGGCGCCGCGATCGCCGAGACGCTGCGCCGCGACGGCGCCGACCTTGTGCTGCTCGACGTCCCGGCGCTGTCGGCCGACCTCAAGCAGGTCGCCAAGCGGCTCGACGCCGACACGATCGAGCTCGACATCACCGAGGAGGGCGCGCCCGCGGCGATCGCCGAGAAGCTCTCCGACGGCGTCGACGTCGTCGTGCACAACGCCGGCGTGACGCGCGACCGGACGATCGCCAAGATGCCCGAGGAGCGCTGGACCGGGCTGATGGAGATCAACCTCTCCAGCGAGGAGCGGATCGACGACGCGCTGCTCGAGGCCAATCTCCTGAGGCCCAACGGCCGGATCGTCTGCGTCTCGTCGATGAGCGGGATCGCCGGCAACTCCGGCCAGACCAACTACGCGACGTCGAAGGCGGGCGTGATCGGGATGGTCGAGGCGCTCGCGCCGACGCTCGCGGAGAAGGGGCTGACGATCAACGCGGTCGCGCCCGGCTTCATCGAGACGCAGATGACCGGTGCGATGCCGATCGCGATCCGCGAGGCCGGCCGGCGGATGAACAGCATGTCGCAGGGCGGCCTGCCGGTCGACGTCGCCGAGACGATCGCCTGGTTCGCGAGCCCCGCGTCGACCGGCGTCAACGGCAACGTCGTGCGCGTCTGCGGGCAGAGCCTGCTGGGGGCCTGATGAGGCAACGCACGCTCACCGGTCCGCCGAGCATCCTGCCGCTCTACGCGCGCGCCGCGGCGCCGCTGATCCCCGGCGCGTCGCTGCTGCCGTTCGTGCCGGGCGGCGGCAAGGAGATCCCCGACGTCGAGCTGACGCTGCCCGACGTCGTCGCCGACTCCGAGGCGGTCGCCGCCTACGCCAAGGTCTGCGGCTTCACGCTGCGCGACAGCCTGCCGCCGACCTACCCGCACGTGCTGGCGTTCCCGCTGCACATGGCGTTGATGGCCGACGGCAGCTTCCCGTTCGGCGCCGTCGGCCTCGTCCACGTCGAGAACCGGATCGTTCAGCACCGCCCGATCGGCCTCGCGGAGCAGCTGACATTGCGCGTGCGCGGGACGAAGCTCGAGCCGCATCCGAAGGGGCGGACCTTCTCGATCGTCTCCGAGGCGCGCGTCGGCGCGGAGCTGGTGTGGGAGGACGTCAGCACGATGCTGCGCCGCGGCGGCGGGCGCTCCGAGCCCAACGGCGGCAAGGACGCCCCTGGGCCGGCCGACGCGGACAACGCCGAGCAGGCCGCCAGCGCCGAGTGGAAGCTCGGCGGCGACCTCGGCCGTCGCTACGCCGCGGTGTCCGGGGACCGCAACCCGATCCACATGCATTCGCTGACGGCCAAGCCGCTCGGCTTCCCGCGCGCTATCGCCCACGGGATGTGGACCAAGGCGCGCGCGCTCGCGGCGCTCGAGGGCCGGCTGCCCGACGCCTTCGCCGTCGACGTCCGCTTCCGCCGGCCGATCCTGCTGCCGGCGACCGTCGCGTTCGCCAGCAGCGACAGCGGCGACGAGATCGACTTCGCAGTTCGCGACGCAAAGCGGGGGACCCCGCACCTCGACGGCCGCGTAGCGCCGCTCGAGGCGAAGAAGAAGACCAGCACCGGAAGAAAGAGGGCCTCATGAACGCCACCACCGACAAGGGCATGGCGGAGCGCGGGATGGGCTTCTGGCTGCGTGCGCTGAACCGCCTCGCCGGCTCCGACCTGCTCGACCGGATCCGCATGCGCAAGCAGGTCGAGCGCGCGCTGTTCCAGGGAACCAAGCAGGGCTTCCGCTCGGCGACCGCCGCCAGCCGCAGCTTCAAGGCTGCTCAGAAGCTCGGCCGTCCGGCGCGCCAGCCGCACGCCAAGCCGCGCGGGCTGTTCGACATCACGCCCGACGACGAGCAGGCGATGCTCCAGGAGGCAGTCGGAGCGTTCGCCGCCGAGCAGGTCCGCCCGATCGCGCTGGAGGCCGACGCCGCCTGCGCGACACCGCCCGAGCTGCTGACCCAGTCGACCGAGCTGGGCGTCTCGATGCTCGGCATCCCCGAGGAGCTCGGCGGCGTGATGCACGAGCAGTCGGCGGTGACCAGCGTGCTGATCGGCGAGGCGCTCGCCCACGGCGACATGGGCGTCGCCTACGCGGCGTTGGCTCCCGGCGCGGTCGCGACCGCGATCGCCCACTGGGGCGACGCCGACCAGGAGGCGACCTACCTGCCGGCGTTCGCCAGCGAGAACGTCCCGGCTGCTGCGCTCACGCTGCTCGAGCCGCGACCGCTGTTCGACCCGCTGAAGCTGGAGACGACGGCACGCAAGGATGGCGAGGACTGGGTGCTCGACGGCGTCAAATCGCTCGTCGCGCGCGCCGCCGACTGCGAGCTCTTCGTCGTCGGGGCGCAGGCCGAGGGGATCGGCCCGGCGCTGTTCGTCATCGAGTCCTCGACCGGCGGGCTGTCGGTCGAGTCCGAGCCGGCGATGGGGCTGCGTCCCGCCGCCACCGGACGGCTGCTGCTCGAGGGCGTCCGGCTGCCGGCCGGCGCGCTGCTCGGCGACGGCGAGCCCGGCGTCTACAGCGAGTGCGTCGACCGCGCCCGGATCGCCTGGTGCTCGCTCGCGGTCGGCACCGCCCAGGCCGTCCTCGACTACGTGATCCCGTACGTCAATGAGCGGACCGCCTTCGGCGAGCCGATCTCGAACCGCCAGGCGGTCGCCTTCGCGGTGTCCGACATCGGCATCGAGAGCGACGGGATGCGCCTCGCGACCTACCGCGCCGCGAGCCGCGCCGACCACGGCTCTGACTTCGCCCGCGAGACGGCCGTCGCGCGCAAGCTCTGTGCCGACAAGGGGATGAAGATCGGCTCCGACGGCGTCCAGCTGCTCGGCGGCCACGGCTACATCAAGGAGCACCCCGTCGAGCGCTGGTACCGCGACCTTCGAGCCGCGGGCGTGATGGAGGGCGCCCTCCTGGTCTAGGCGCCGCCTCGACCGGAAAGGATTCACATGATCGATCTAGAGATACCCAAGAAGTTCCGCCCGCTGGTCAGCCAGGCCAACCAGGTCGCGACCGAGGTCTTCCGCCCGATCTCGCGCAAGTACGACGTCGCCGAGCACGAGTACCCCAAGGAGCTCGACATGCTCGCGTCGCTGATCGACGGCATGAACGAGGGCAGCGACCTCGGCGGGGCCGGGGCGGCCGGCGTGCGCCGCGAGGAGAACGGCGGCGAGGCCAAGAACCGCAACGGCTCGAACCTCTCAACGGTGCTCGGGATCATCGAGCTCTGCTGGGGCGACGTCGGGCTGCTGCTGTCGATGCCGCGCCAGGGGCTCGGCAACTCGGCGATCGCGTCGGTCGCCACCGAGGAGCAGCTCGAGCGCTACGGCGGCAAGTGGGCCGCGATGGCGATCACCGAGCCCGAGGCCGGTTCCGACTCCGCCTCGATCCGCACGACCGCGGAGCTCGACGGCGACGAGTACGTGCTCAACGGCGAGAAGATCTACGTCACGTCCGGCGAGCGCGCCGACCTGGTCGTCGTCTGGGCATCGCTCGACCGCTCGAAGGGCCGGGCGGCGATCAAGTCGTTCATCGTCGAGCGCTCGAACCCCGGGATGAAGCTCGACCGGCTCGAGCACAAGCTCGGCATCCGCGCCTCCGACACCGCCGCGTTCATCCTCGACAACTGCCGCGTGCCGAAGGAGGCGCTGCTCGGCAGTCCCGAGGTCGACGTCAAGGCCGGCTTCGGCGGCGCGATGCAGACGTTCGACAACACGCGGCCGCTGGTCGCCGCGATGGCCGTCGGCGTGGCGCGGGCGTCGCTCGACGAGACGCGCACACGACTCGCCGAGGCAGGGGTGGAGGTCGACTACTCGCGCCCCACGCTGGCCCAGTCCGCCGCGGCGGCGCGCTTCCTCGAGATGGAGGCCGACTACGAGGCGTCGCGGCTGCTGACGCTGCAGGCGGCGTGGATGGCCGACAACGGCAAGCCGAACTCGCTGCAGGCGTCGATGGCCAAGGCGAAGGCGGGGCGGACCTGCGTCGACGTGTCGCTCGGCTGCGTCGAGCTGTGCGGATCGCTCGGTTACGGCGAGAACGAGCTGCTCGAGAAGTGGGCGCGCGACGCGAAGATCCTCGACATCTTCGAGGGGACGCAGCAGATTCAGCTGCTGATCGTTGCGCGGCAGCTGCTGGGGAAGTCGTCGGCTGAGCTGAAGTAGGGCTCGGGCGCTGGCTGCCCGCGGGTGCTGTCTCTTGGAGTGCACCGCTCGCAAGCTCGCGTCGTGAGCCGGGAGAACCCGTGCTCGCAAGCTGCGCGCCCAAACGCAAAATCGTCGCCACCCGCGGAGGCCGGCGTCTACAGCTCACTGCGCGGGGCCGAGGCGCTGCTAAGCGTCGCGGCCCTCGAGGCCCTCGAAGAGGACCGAGGCGCGGACGTCGAGGCCGCGGGCGAGCTTGGAGACGGTGCGGATGCCGGGCTCGCGCTCGGCGCGCTCGATGCGGGCGACGTGGGTCATGTTGAGGCCGCAGAGGTGCGCGAGCCGCTCTTGGCTGAGCCCGCGGGCGAGCCTGGCCTTGCGGAGGTTCGATCCGAACTGCGGAAGGGGATCGTCCACACTCGCATACTTCGCCTCTAGGGCCAGGCGCGCCAGAGCCGATTGGCACAAGAAGGGCCGGTCGGCGTTGTTTTGGACAACATGGCATTACGGGGGAGAACCGGCGACCATCGCCGGCCATGTCCAGAGACGTTCTCGTTTTCTTTGCGGAGAACCTGCGCCGCCGGCGCAAGGAGCTCGGCCTCAGCCAGGAGCAGCTCGGCGCGCGCGCCGACATCCAGATGGCCGACATCTCCCGCTACGAGAGCGGCAGCCGCGACCCGCGGATAACGACGGTGGCGCGGCTCGCCGACGCACTCGAGGTCTCGATCGGCGACCTGCTGCAGGCCTCGGCCGACGGCCGGGTCAGCTGAGCTAGCGGCCGCTTCGCAAGTACGCTCAGCTAGCCGCGCCGGCGGTAGTGCAAGTACACCGTCCCGGCGAACGTGCGGGTCTCGACCAACTCGAGGTCGACGTGCACGTCCGGTGGGAAGTACGGCGTCCCGCCGCCGATCACGATTGGGACGACGAACAGCTGGAACTCGTCGATCAGCCCGCGCCGCATGCACGCCGCCGCAAGGCCGGCGCCCCCGACCGCGATCCTGCGATCCCCGAGCGCAGCGATCTCCTCATCGAGCGTTCCGGTGGCCAGGCGGTTGCTGCCCTCGACGCTCGTCAAGGTGGTCGAGAAGACGACCTTCTCCAGCGGGCGCCAGATCTCGGCGAACTCCGCCATCGCGAGGTCGGAGAACTCCTCGACGTCCCACACCAGCATCGTCTCGTAGAGGCGCCGGCCGAGCAGGTGGACGTCGGTCGCCGCGGTCCGTTCGTTGTGAAACCGGTGCAGCTCCTCGCTGGGCGCCGTCCAGTCGATGCTTCCGTCGGGCCCGGCAACGTAGCCGTCGGCCGACACGCTCATGGAGTACGAGATCACGAGGACACAGTGAACCGCGTCGCCGACGGCCTTCTCGGCGACCCCGCCGACGAACGACGAAACCCCACTCGTAGAGCGGGGTTCGCGTAGTACCGCCACGGGGATTCGAACTGGCCGCATGGGTAGGAGTGACGCCGCTGATAGAGCAGAATCGCCACTGCCGGCGTAGCGCCATCAAAAGTCGGACTGCGGCTCACTTTCTTCGAGTTCCCTCCGGAGGGCTCGGAATTGTCCCGTGGACGTCCCGCAGCTAGTCACGCACCATCCGTCGCGGGTGACAGGCTTTGAAGCTCCATGATGGGACAACGCGGTCGCAACGACGCTTTTGAGCGCGTAGGCCTTCAACACATGGGGGCGGGATGAACGACGATGACTCGGCGCTCGAGCGCTCCGTCGAGGAGGCGATGGCGCAGCAAGAGTTGGACGCCGTCCGTGAGCTTCTAGCGACCACGTCCGGTCTCTTCCCCCACGCAAGAACCCCAGATGAAATGCAACGTTTGGTTGACCGGCTCGAAACCGAAGAGGGGCAGCGTGATGAGCTCGAGCGGATCAAGCGCATCGTCGAGGCGACGCCGCAGCTTCGCGAGGTGTTCGAGAGAGTGGTCTCATTCCAGCGGTTCCATGAGCGACCGTAGCCGGCGGTTGATGAGACGCGAGTACGCACGTCATGCGCTTCTGGCCTAGACGCCCTACCCCGGTCGCGACTGGCGTCTCTCTCGACGACGACGGGGTGCTTCTTGACGCCGATGCGGCCCTTGAGGATGAGCGCGATGACGGCCTCGACCGAGTCCTCTTCTCGGACCGATTGGCGCACCAGATCAAGCGGGCACGCGCCAAAACGGGGCTTGTTGTCGCCCTCATAGGACCGTGGGGCAGCGGGAAGACCACTGTGCTCGGCTGGGTACAAAAGCGGCTGGAGGAGGGGCAGCCGAAGGATGACCCGAGCCGGGTGGTCGTTCGCTTCAACCCTTGGCTTGTAAGCGGCAGCGAGCAGCTTGTGTCTCAGTTTGTATCGGAGCTTGCCGTGGCCCTACCGAGAAGGGCCGGAGAGCGTCGGGCGGCCGACGCAGCTGCGCGTCTCCATCGATACGCCCGGGCCCTGCAGATTTTGGAGGGCGCGCCGGGCGTGGGATGGATGTTCGGGACAGGAGGAGCCCTTCTGAACGAGATCGGACGACGGAGGCACGAGACCCCTGAGACCGTCTTCGAGCAGCGAGAGCAAGTTTGCAAAGCGCTTGAGGCGCTCGGACTCCACGTAGTGGTTGTGATCGACGACGTAGACCGCCTCGAGGACACTGAGATTCGAGATCTCATGCGGATGGTCAAGCTGGTAGGCGACTTTCCGAACGTGACCTACCTCTTGGCCTTCGATCGAGAGCCCGTGCTGAGCGCGCTCTCAGTCGGGCAAGCCGATGGCGGGCAGTACCTCGAGAAGATCGTTCAGATCGAGTACCGCTTGCCGGAGCCACGGCCTGAGAAACTGGATCTGCTGCTGCGAGCCGGGCTGAAGCGTGAGATTCCTGGGCACGTACTTGAGAGCGATCGGTGGGAGACGGTCTACACGAAGATTGTGCTCCCGCTCGTCTCTCGGCCTCGTCATGTTCGTCGGCTGGCGAACGCTTTGCCACTTGAGCTAGATCAGGCTGGCGATGAGGTCAATCCGATTGACGTCGTCGCCCTCACGGCTCTCCAAGTACTTCTTCCGAAGTTCTATGACGAACTGCGACAGCTGACCGAGGATCTAACACCCCGGTTTACACAGTTCTTGGGTTGGACGAAAGACGAGATCAAGCAGGCCAGCGCGGCGCGTCTAACGCAAGCAGCCGAGCGCTCTGGAAATCCTGATGTCGCGCGCACGGTCTACGAGCTGCTCTTCCCTGCGGCTCAGGCGGTGCAATCAGATGTGTACTACTCGGATGAGCCGAGCGAGTGGCGAGCGGATCAACGAGTAGCGGAGCGCGACGTACTAGAGCGATTTTTCACCGGCACGCTGCCTGATGACGCCGTGACGGTGGCAGACGTGAGAGCTGCACTCGAGGGGTTCGCGGAGGGCCCCGTTGCGCTGGCGGCCGTTTTCGATTATCAGCCTGCAGAGAAGATTCCAGCGCTGGTGCAACGAGTGCGAGCGCAGGCCCGCGAGATCCCGGCGGAAAGCATCGTGCCGTGTCTTCCGGTCCTCGATGCTCAGATCGCGCGCATCTCTGATTTCACGGCGGGACTGTCGTCGCCTGGAGACTTCGTCCGCTTCCTGATTCGGGATCTCGTTGAGCGCTTTCCCGAAGGGAGCGCAAGGGATTCGGTGGTCGAGCAACGATTCGAGATGGCCCCTTCCCTTACTGAGAAGTTCACATGGCTAAGGAGCATTGGCGCGTGGGAGGACGGGGGCGGGAACTTCGCAAGCCCCGAGACTTCGCAAAAGCTCCGCGAGCGGCTAGCCGGCGAGGTGCTTGAGGCGGGTGTGGAGACTCTTCTTAAGGAGGAGCATCCGGCATGGCTGCTGCGGACAGCGGAGGATGATGGTGGGTCCGACGCCTCGGATCGCGTAGGCACGTTGATAGGGGACGGCAGGCTTCTTCCCGCCTATCTGGGTGGGTTTCTCGTCTTGACGACGTCTGCTGATTACCAGCTCCAGTTCGATGAGCTGGAGCGACGCCAAGGTCGCACCCGACTCGTCGAGGCAGCCGAACATGTGGATCTGACGAGTCTGAAGGACGAGGAGCGCTGGAGAGTGCTCCAGCTGAGGGAGCATTACGACGGCCGCGGTCCACTCGACTCGTAGCGCGGATGACGCTCCACGGAGGATCGAACGGATCGCGATTTCGCGAATGTGGGATCGTGGCGGGCTTCAACCAAGCGGCCCCGGCGACGCGCAAACGTCCCGGGGCCCGGCACAGGAGGTATCAGCTCCCATGCAAGCCGAGGATATGGCTTCGCCCGTTGCGCAGGACCACCGGATCGACACCGCGATCGTGGGCCTCTTGATCGACTCGCCGACGCCGTGGTCCGTTGCGGAGATCGAGCGGGAGATTGGCGACGAGATCGCCACTGTGGACGCACTCGCTCGTCTCGCGCGACAGGGCTTGATCCACCGCTTGGACGACTTCGTCTTCATCAGTCGTTCCGCAGCCTGCGCGTTCGAGCTGGCGGCGTAGAAATCGAGGAAGGGGCTCGTAGGGGACCCCCCTCATTGACGAAGTCCTACTTCGCGGTTCTCGACCCCCCGAGCCGGTCGTGACGACGGCGCGCATCCCTCACCGCGCGCTTGCGTTCCGTCTCGGCAGGGCGCATACGAGCCCAGCGTCGCTGGTCACGTACTCGCGCTCACGACCAGTGCGCCTCGCGTCCTCGATCTCTTTGCACTCTTCCTTCTTTGTCTGTCCTTCACCGAACTTCCACGTCATCCGTGCTCCCATCAACTGGGTAGGAAGGACCAACCCCTGGCAAGGACCAGGGGCGGCTTGGCGGCTCCTATTGCGTGCTCCTGAGGGGATCAGCAAGCGGTGCCCTGGACCCGAGTTCTCCGTGTTCCCCTACGGGAGCCGCCTTCGACACCGTGCCTGGCTCAGCACTACCGGAATGGGGAGGAGCCCTTGCCCTGGGCGGGCGGTCTCACCCTTGCTGCCTCTCGCGGGCAGTTGTCGCGTCAACGAGCGCTAGCCGACCTCCTCAACAGCCGTCATGCCGTCTCCCCCCGTTGCCGGTCCAGAAAGCTCTGGAGTCGGTCGGCTGCCTCGTCCTCTGCGTTGGGCAGGAGGTGGCCATAGAGATCGAGCGTCGTGGTCACCGACGTATGGCCCATGTACGTCGAGAGCGCCTTGATGTTCACGTCGGCGGCGATCATCAGTGAGGCAAATGTGTGCCGACACTCGTGGAGGCCGATGGGCCGGAAGTCCGCATCTCGCCATGCCTTCAAGGCGCGACGGCGCAGTGTGGAAGGCTCGAACGGCACGGTCTCGCTGATCCCGAACACGAGGTCCGAGCCGCGTCGTCCAGTCGCCAGCTCGTGAGCGCGCAGGAGCTTGCGCAGATCGGGCACTAACGGCACACGGCGGCGAGCCGCTCGCGTCTTGCCCTCCTGATCGCCCCCCACGTCGTCCCAGCCGCGCTCGACGTTGATTACCTTCTTTCCGAAGTCGACTGCGCTCCACCGGAGCGCGCGCAGCTCGCCGCGACGGAGCCCCGCGTACAGCGCCGTCGCCCACAGGGCGCAGTCGTCCTCCGGCAAAGCGTCCAGAAGCCGCTGCGCCTCGGCGGGCGTCGCGATCCGGTCGCGACATCGGGACGACGCTGGCCACTCGATCCCGTCGGTCGGATCGACTGCGATGAGGTCGCGCTTCAGCGCCCGATCGAAGATCCGCCGCAACGGATCGCAGGCGTTCTTGACGGTGCTGCCTGCCAGACCATTCGCCATCAAGTCATCGACCAAGTCCTGCACGTGCCGCCGTCGAACGTGGCTGAGGCGAAGATGGCCGAGTGCAGGGAGCACGTGAAGGCGCAGGCTGCGGTCATAGCCACGCACGCTCGCCGGCTTGTAGGGCTGACCGACTCGATTGCGGATCAAACCGCTGCGTGCGCCGTCGATGAACTCACGGGCTGCGTCGTCGACGGACGTCTTGACGTCACCCTTGAGGGTTCCGTCCTCGAGCGCGTTCGTCGCCTGCACGCGCCACTTCTTCGCCGCTGCTAGCGAGCCGAAGGTCCGCCGGAGGATCTCTCCGTCCCGCATGACCTTCGCGCGGTAGCTGGGTGAGCAGTCGCACCGCTTGCCCTCATGGCTCCGGCAGCGCTTCTTGTGCCGCAGCTCGATGCCCTCGAGCTTGCGCCTACGATCCTGGTGCATCAGGACTTACCTCCTGGTGCCGGGTCGGGGGCGGTGCCAGCCGCGCCCCGGCCATTTACTTGTCGGGCCGATCCTACGACGGCGCGCATCTCGCGATCCAAGAAGCGCTCGAGCTCGCTCACCGGCCAGCGTTCAGCCGAACCGACGTAGACGCTCTTAACGTGAGGCCGCACCCACTTGTCGAACGCCTTGCCTTCGAGGTCCAAGGCGGCAGCCGCACGCTCGCGATTCAAGGCGAGCGGCGGGATCTCCGTCCTCGGGCGCTCCGAGGCGTTGCTACGGCGGGCGCTCACACCGCCTGCCCTTCGACGAGAGCAGGCGGCTCAGGTTCGGCGGGTTCGCCTGAGGAGGAGCCGGATGACGACCGAGACGAAGCTGTTCGTGTGCGACGCCGTTGCGCTGGCCGTCCAGCACCACGTCGGCGCGTCGCCGGAAGGCTGACCCGCGCACGACTGCGCGCCTCGCAAGCTCCACGACTCCGCGATGTCGCTCCAAGCAGGCGATGGCATCGGTCGATCACGGCGAGCTGGTGCCGGAAGCGACGCCGGTAGAACTCCTCCTCCTGCCGCTCCTCGGCAGTGGGCTCGCGATCGGCAGGCACTTCCTCGAAAAGATCGAGCGCCTCGAACGCGCTCATCACCGGAGCGTCGTCAACACCGTCGAGTGTTCCTCGTAGCGCCATGCGTTCGTGGGAGTCCGTAGACCCAGGCCGAAGTTACGCCGGCTCGAGGTCGCATGGCGGCGACGAAGTGCAGGATCGCAGTGGTGTCCGACAGACGGCAGGGTTCGCCGCCCCTACCGGGTAGTCAGTCGGAGTCGACGGTAGGGAGGATCGGGTCAAGGACGTCTGGAACGTCGAGTCCGTACCGCACGGCGACCTGTGCGACGTGGACCCCTACGACTCCGCGCAGCTGGCCGAGCGCCTGATTGAACGTCCAGCCCTGAACACCCATCATGTCGGTCAATTGCCAGCGCTCGCGAAGGACGCGGTCCTTGTTGACCTCGTCGAGGAACTTGCGACACGACGCACGCATCGCGCTCAACGGCTCTGCCAGCTCATCTGCGATACCGCCCTTGACGAGGACATCGGTCAGGAAGCGTCGGATTTCTTGAACTGATTCGACGCAATGCTCGGGGACCTCGACCTCGTACGGCGAGTAGAGCACGCGACGGTCCTCCAAGAAGAGCAGCAGCCCTTGGGCGACCTCAACATCTGAGCGCGCGGGCTCCCACGACATGCCGAACACGGGCGTGCTGAACCCGTTGACGCGACTGAGAAGTGCAGAGAACTTCATCTTCCAATCCTTGCACGGCCCGCCAGGCTCAACTGTCGAGCGGAAACCCGAACCTCTCCTCGAAATCCTTCCGAATTAGGCTCTCGAACCGCTTCTCCCGGCGCTCCTTGCCAGGGAGTCGATCACGGAGCTTCGCCGCGGTGCGCCTGAACCGTCTCTTGGCGATCCCATTGACTCCGATCGATCCGCATTGGAGCGCTCCATCGAGGGCCTTCTCCGTGATCTCCGCGAGGCGCTTTGCGTCGGGCGTGCCGGGTCTGATCAAGCCACCGTGCTCGTTGCGCGGGGGGTCCTCTGCGATCTGTTGCCAGACCCTGACGGCTGAATAGATCTCGAACCAGTCGTCCCACTCGATGGTTCCTGCGAAAACGTCGGCATGTGTCTCCCATCCGACGAGCTCATGCTTTGCAAGGTCGGCCATCTCGTCCCAGGTGACAGCGTGCGTCCGACCGTGCTCACCAGCGATATGCAGGCGATGCAGGCTCGGGGCGAAGAGTCGCGCAGCCTTCTTCGCCTCCCAACCGGCTCGGCGGCGCTCGAGGTGATGGTTCAGCGCTTGATTCAGCACACCGCCAACGACGACGCCACCAAGCGTGAATAGGCCGGTGATCACTGCGGAATCCACGACGCGCAGGCTACGCCTTCCCGACCGAAATCCAGCGTCGTTGTCCCGCCAGTCGTCCCAAGAGCACTCCCAGAACGCAAAAACCCGCTCGTAGAGCGGGTTTGAGCAGTACCGCCACGGGGATTCGAACCCCGGTCTCCGCCGTGAGAGGGCGGTATCCTAGTCCCCTAGACGATGGCGGCTCGGGGTGCTACCGGCCGACGATTGTACAAGCAGGCCGGCGGACTGTCTTGACGCTTGGCGGGCGAGGCCGAAGCCCCGCCCGCCGACGCCCCATTCCCTACGGCTTGACCGCGATGGCGTCGATCTCGACCGGCGCGCGACCGAGGCTCGTGACCCGCAGCCGGTGCTGGCCGGCCGCCACCGAGGGCGTCTCGACGAGCGTGCGGCGGAAGCGGCCGCGGCCCTTCAGGCGGACGACCTTCGACTCGCCGTCGAGCGTCACCCGCAGCCGGCCGCCCTTCGGCAGCTTCCGCGTGACGATCGTGGCGCCCGTGCCGGTGAAGCGCAGGGAGGCGCTGGCGCCCTTGCGCGTAGCCCGCGCGACCGACAGCTTGAACGCGCCGTGGCGTCGGAGCGTCTTCCAACCGTCCTTGGAGAAGCGCACTCGGTTGGCGAGGTTGTCGACCGGCACGGTCGACGTCCCCGTCGCGTACGGGCTGAAGTTGCCCGCGCGGTCGATCGCCGCCACGCGGAACTCGTAGGTCGTGCCGTCACGCGCCGGGACGCGCGCCACGGTCTTCGCCGTGTCAACGGCGACCTGGTGC